>CANBCW010000048.1 GCA_947367115.1 uncultured Clostridia bacterium
ATTCAGATCCTGCTTATCGGTATTGACGACCACGAAGTCAACGCCGTCCACGCCGGACTCGATCATACGGTTAATGACGTTGTTGCCGGCGCCGCCGACACCGATCACCTTAATTTTTACAACGCGATCCTGATATGCTTCAGCCATTATTGTTTTCCTCCTATGTATGCAGCGATCCCGCTGCGTATATTTAAATTCGTACTTCTATATTCTATCCCGAAAAATCGATTTGGTCAATAGAAATTATTGAATTTTCGGCGAAGATTTTATTATTTCTCGTCAGTCCAGGGGGTATATCCTACCGCACCTGGATAAGCTGTGAAAGAAATATCCAAAATCCCGCTCTGATAGCTGCCCTCTTTTTCGTGTTTCTGGATCGTCCCGCACATCAATGCGATCTTTTTTTCCATATCGCCCGGATCACCCAGCTTCACCTGATACGAGGTGCCGTACCACAGCTCGATATTATCCATATCCGTCACATCCACGCTGTCCGCCTTGCCGAGCACACCCTTGCGTTCCAGCTCATAGACGATTGAAAGTGCCGTATCCAGCCGATCCTGATTGGTGATGGTAATGATCGGCTCTTCCTCACCGCTGGGCGTAGTCTCCGGATCAATCTCCACCGCCTTAGCCGTCTCTCCGGCCTGGGGCTCCAGCAGTTGAAATCCCTTCAGAACCGTATTGCTTTGCGCCGCGCTTTCTGAGGTTTTCTCCACGATCCGTCCGCCGGATGTCAGAAGCCACCAACCGCCCTGTTCATCCTCAGCGGCGTATACCACTTCCAGCTCTTCAATATAAATATTGACCGTATTGGGAAGTGTAATACCGATTCGAACGGATTTCACATAAGGCAGCGCTTCGGTAATTCGGCCGCACGCTTTTGCTTTTCCGAAGGACAGAAGACTTGCGCCCTGCTCAATGCCGGATGCCTCGCACACCGTCCATACGTCATATTTTTGATTTCCGGACACCTTGATATTTTCGACCTTAAAGAAAATGGAACAGCCCATAAACAGTGCCAGAACCACAGCCGCCACCGTCAGCAGCCGCAGGGCCAATTTTTTACGATCCAGCGGCTCCGGCTGGGTATAGACCACTTCCTGTGCCGGAGGGCGTTTCACCTGCGGCTCTGCGGGAGCGTGCTTTCTATCCGGCCGTGTGGGCGCATGCTTGGGCCGGGATTGTCCCTGAGGCCGCTTTTTCTTTCGTTCATTTGCCATTGTGTTCCTCCTCAGCCGCCCTTGCGGGTATGGGTCAAGTCCTCGATCATATCGCAGATCCGCTCCGCGGAATCCAGCACCACCATTTGACGCAGAGCCGCGGACATGTGGGATCTGCGTTCATGATCCGAGAGCAGTTCCGTCACGGTATCATACAGTTTTTTCCCCATATTCTCCCCTTCCGGGAGCAGCACCGCCCCACCCCGGTCAGCAAGAACCTTCGCGTTCTTCGTCTGATGGTCATTGGTTACGTTGGGGGATGGGATCAGAATACAGGGTGTACCGGATGCGCCGATCTCATTCAAGGTGGACGCACCTGCCCGGCTGATGATCACATCTGCCGCTGCCATAACGGTGGGCATATTGTAGATGTACTCCCGCATGTCCAGTCCGTCGCAGGTTTCCACATTGACCCCCTGCTGCTTCACATGCTCAGGCATCCACTCCCAGCCGTAGGAGCCGGTGGCATGGATGTGCTGGAAGGGCATTCCCGCCTCCTGTTCCAGCTTCATGAAGTCAGCCATCGCATAATTCATAGCCCGCGCGCCCAGACTTCCGAAGGCCGAGACAACCAGCGGGCGGCTGTCCAGTCCCAGTTCCTTACGCGCGGCTTCCTTTTCGGTGAATACAAATTCTTTGCGTACCGGCATACCGACCACTTCCACCTTTTTGGGGTTGCGGTAGTAAGCGGCGCTTTCCTCAAAGGCCACCAGCACGCGGGAAGCAGTCTTCGCCGCCATTTTGGTGGTCAGTCCGGGAACCGCGTTTGCTTCATGGACGATGGTCGGAAGTCCCAGCTTGCTGGCGGCATGAAGCGCAGGGAAGCTGGCATATCCGCCGGTGCCTACGACCACATCCGCCCCAAAATCACGAATGAATTTTTTGCACTGAGATACCGCGCTGAGAACGTGCTTGACCGCCTTGACATTCTTTTTCAGGCCCGCAAAGCTCAGCGAGCGGCTCAGGCCGGATCCGGGCAGGCACTTCAGCTCATATCCGGCCTTGGGAACCAGCTTTTCCTCCATATGTCCTTTGGCACCGATGAACAAAATATTGCAGTCCGGATGGCGCTCCTTCAATATATTGGCTACCGCGATCGCCGGGTTGATATGCCCGGCCGTACCGCCGCAGGTAAAGATCACATTCATAGGGGATCCTCCTGTTTCTTTGTCTGATTTCGTTGTCTGGAAATGCTCAGCACTACTCCCATCTCCCCCAAGTTCACAGCCAGAGCCGTGCCTCCGTAGGAAAAGAAGGGCAGCGCAATACCGGTTGACGGTAAAAGATTCGTCACCACTCCAAGGTTCAGCGCCGTCTGCACCGCGATCAGCGTAACAAGTCCCGCAGCCAGAACAGTCGAAAAGCGATCCCGCGCCCGCAACGCGATCCAATATCCCCTCACGATCATGGCAGCAAACAAGGCGATGATCAGCAGCGCGCCGATGAGTCCCAGTTCCTCGCAGATGATGGCGAAAATATAGTCATTGTACTGAAATGGCAGATACAGATATTTCTGCCTGCTCTTGCCCAGCCCCAGGCCAAACAGTCCGCCGGAGCCGATGGCGTACAGAGATTGCAGGATCTGATAGCCTGTATCCCCGGGATCCTGCTCCGGGTGGAGCCACGCGGTGATGCGGTCACCGGCATAGCCCATGAAGGTGACGTAGATCACCACAAAGACCACCGCAGCCGCGGCCCCTCCTCCCAGCCATTTCAGCCTGGTTCCGGCCACGAACATCATGGTCACCCCCACCATACCGATCAGCATGATGGCGGATAAATGCTTTTCCAGTGCCAGCGGCACCAGAATGCCCAGCAGTGCCAGTGAGAAACCCAGCACACCATGGCGAAAATCCTTCGCATCGGCACCAAACAATTTTGTGAGCCGCGCGAACATAACAATCATTGCAAATTTCGCGATCTCTGAAGGCTGAAACTGGATACCGGCAATGTTGATCCACCGCCGAGCGCCGTTGACGCTTTCGCCTACGATCAGCACGCAGAGCAGCAGCACAATGCTGACGCCATACACCGGCCAAGCGAATTTCATCCAAAAATCCGCCGGAATACGGCTGAACGCCCACATGCACAGAAGTCCCAGTGCAGCGCAAACCGCCTGCTTTTGCAGATATTTTGTGGAGATCTCGTATCCCGTATCAAATTCGCTCTGGGCAAAGCTGGCTGAATAGAGCATCACAAGTCCCACCCCAAGCAGCAGCAAGACCAACAGCAGAAACGGAATATCGACCTTATCCCCCGCCCTGTTTTTCGGGCGGCGGTCATCTTTGGCATACAGAGTCCGCTCTGCTGCCATAAGAAGCTCCCTTCCGAATTATTTATCCGGCCAGACCGGAAATACCAAGCCAGGCAATCACGCACATCACGGCAGATACAGCAGAGAAGACCAGCACGATCTTCACTTCCTTCCAGCCGCACATTTCAAAATGATGGTGGATCGGTGCCATTTTAAACAGCCGCTTGCCGTGGGTCAGCTTGAAATAGCCCACCTGCAAAATAACGGACAATGTTTCTACAATATACACTAAGCCCACCAGAATCAGGATCAGCGGCATATTCAGCGCAAAGGCCAGACCGCAAATGATGCCGCCCAGGAACAGAGAACCGGTATCACCCATGAATACCTTGGCAGGATGCCAGTTGTAGAACAGGTATGCCGCAAGTCCACCTACGAGGCAGGCGGGCAGCAGCGCCAGATCCATTTTTTTCATCAGAACCGCGGCAGCCGTAAAGAACACCATCACCGGAATGGTGACGCTGCCACACAGGCCGTCCACGCCGTCATTCAGGTTCACCGCATTGACGCAGCCTACCATAACGAACATTGCGAAAAAGATGTACAGCAGCGGATGGATGTGGAAGCTCACATTCACAAAGGGGATGTAGATGTAAGTAACCAGTGTTCCCTGCTTATACAGCAGATACAGGTAGATCGCTGAAACTGCCATCTGAAGCAGCGCCTTCTGAATAGAGGTCAGACCCAGATTTCGCTTGAATTTTGCTTTGAAGAAATCATCCAGAAAGCCCACCAAGCCAAAGCAAAGTCCTAGCGCCAGCACATAGAACACAGAGAAGTCCTCCATGCCCGGAATGCTTACCAGAAGGCAAATCACCGTGGCAAAAATGAACATCAGGCCGCCCATCATCGGCGTACCGGCCTTATTGTTGTGCCATGTGGGGCCAACTTCCCGAATGGACTGACCTGCCTTCAGTGCCCGCAGAATGGGCAGCAGCAGGTAGCCAATGCCGAATGTAAGGCCGCAGGCGATCAACGCCGTAATGATGATCCTTGTCATAGTATCTTCCTCCGCTTATGTTTCTTCCTTCAGGAACTGCTCCAGAATCAGTTCCATATGCATGCCCCGGCTGCCCTTGACCAAGACCACATCGCCCGGCTTCACCATGCGCTTCATGGCAGAAACGATCTCATCCCGGTTTTCAAAGCCTTTCGCTTTGGACTCGGGTACGCCACCGGTGATGGCACCGTTCACGACCCGGCTGCTGTTAGGGCCGTAGGCCAAAATCAGATCCGCCTTCTCAGCAGCAATGCGGCCAACACGATAATGCTCTGCCTGTGTGCAGACACCCAGCTCCAGCATATCGCCCAGCACCGCTACATGCCGTCCGGGCTTGTTGCCCAACACTGCCAATGCCGCCGCCATGGACTCCGGGCCTGCATTGTAGCAATCCTTGATAATGGTGCAGCCCTTTGCCTCGAAGATCTCCTGCCGTCCCGCCATATTCCGGAACTGGGACAGCGCCTCCTGAATTTTCGCAGGGTTCATCCCCATTTCTACGCCCACACCGATTGCGGCCAAGGCATCGGACACATAGTGGATACCCTCCAAAGACAGTTCCACAGGGAAGGTCAAATGGCCGCACTTGACATTGAAGCGAAGCAAGTCGGGGATCTGAACGATGTCGCTGCCCAGATAATCACACTCCGGATTCTGCACACCGAAGTATGTAATGCACAGATCGTTCTGACGGTGCAGATTCCACAGCAGAGAGTCATCGCCGTTGAGGATGACCTTACCGCCTTCTTTCATTCCCTCCAAGATCTCCAGCTTTGCCTGCAGAATGCCCTGCTGGGAGCCCAGATGTTCAATGTGCATGGTGCCGATGTTGGTAATAACCGCCACATCCGGCTGCGCAATGGATGCCAGGTACGCGATCTCCCGGAAATGGTTCATGCCCATCTCCAGCACAGCCACCTGCGTGTCCTCGCTCATGCCGAGGACAGCCATCGGCATGCCGATATCATTATTGTGGTTGGCCGGAGTTTTGCTCACCCGGTAGGTCTTCGCCAGTACCGCAGAGATCATTTCTTTGGTCGTGCTCTTACCGACAGAGCCTGTAACGCCAACCACCTTCATGCCAATCCGGCGGCGCTCTCCCCGGGCAATATCGCCCAAAGCCTTGCGGGTATCTTCAACTATGATGGCAGGGTAATCCCCCACCTTGCGGCTGCACAGCACGGCAGCCGCGCCTTTTTCCAGAGCGGCAGGGATGAAATCATGTCCATCGCGTTCGCCCTGCAGCGCAATAAACAGCTGACCGGATTCGATTTTTCGGGAATCATTATTGGCTCCCAAAAAAGCCACATCCGCATATTTCGGATCGATCAGGCCACCGCACCATTCAGCGGCCTGTCGCAGTGTAATAACGCCCATACATTACCTCTTTTCCATCAGGTACGCGGCAACAACTTCCCGCTCATCCAGATGGTGCTTCACACCATGGATCTCCTGATAGGTTTCATGACCCTTTCCGGCCAGTATAATTATATCATCTTTTTCCGCAATGTCCATGGCATAATGAATGGCTTTTATGCGATTCTCAATTATTTCATAGGTTCCCATGGAAGGATTTACCCCTGCCACAATATCACGGATGATGGCAGCAGGATCTTCTGTACGGGGATTATCGGAGGTAATGACGGCAATATCCGAAAGCTCCACACCAATACGCCCCATAATGGGCCGCTTGATTGGATCCCGGTCACCGCCGCAGCCGAACACCGCAATCATTCTTCCCTTGCAGAAATCCCGAACAGAGCGCAGTACATTATCCAATCCGTCGGGCGTGTGCGCGTAATCAATAAGGATCGTGTAATCCTTGCCGGGCGTGGGTACAACTTCAATGCGCCCCTTCACACCCTGCACCTTGACCAAAGCCTTCGCCGCGTCCGCCAGATTGATTCCCAAAGCCTTTACAATTCCCAGCACGGAAAGCACATTGTACACTGTAAACCGTCCGGGAATAGGCAGCGCAACAGGGATTTCTTCTCCATCGGATACCGCCGTAAAGCGAATGCCGTCAGACAGCATTTCCACATCCTTGGCGTAAACACCAGCTTCGCCCTTTGCGGAGGTGGTGACCATGGGGCAGGCCGCATGACGGCTCATACGCTCAAACCAGGCGTCATCCCGGTTCAAAACCGCCGCGTCACACCGGGCAAACAGCTCCGCCTTTGTGTCGCAGTAATTTTCCATGGTCTTGTGGAAATCCAGATGATCCTCTGTCAGATTGGTAAACGCCGCCACATCGAAATGGATGCCGCCAACCCGATGGAGCGCAATGGCATGGGAGGAAACCTCCATGATCGCGTATTGACAGCCCGCGTCACGCATTCTCGCAAACAGGCCCTGCAGTTCAAAGCTTTCCGGCGTAGTACGCTCGGTTGGAATCACCTCGTCACCGATGCGGTTCTCCATGGTGCCAATCAGTCCCGCCTTGCAGCCAGTGACACTCTCCAGCACCTGCTTTAAGATCAGCGTCGTGGAGGTCTTTCCGTTGGTGCCCGTCACGCCGATGATCGTCATGCTTTCCGCTGGTCTGCCATAGAAATTGCAGCCGATCAGCGCCAGCGCCAGCCGGTCATTTTTCACCAGCACATAGGGAACATTTCCATCCGGCTTTCTGGCAGTCACCACCGCGGCGGCTCCTTTTTCCATGGCCATGGGGATGAAACGGTTGCCATCGGAAGCGAAACCGGAAATCGCCACAAACAAAGCATTCTGCGTCACCTTCCGGGAATCGTAAGCAACTGCCTCAATATTCAAATTCAGATCAGCGGTGGACTCTAAAACGTCCACTCCTTGCAGCAATTCACAAAGTTTCATATCGCAATCTCCTTCGTACCAGCCATCAGTCGGCTGCCTTGGTATCAATAAATTCCAATTTTATGGTCGTCCCAATGGGCACTTCCACTCCCGCGGCAATGCTTTGCGCTGTGACCGTCACGCCCGGTTCTACAGAAGTGTTGCCGGTCACAAGAATATACAGTCCCAGCGCGCCTGCGGCATCGCTTGCCTGCTGGCGGTTCATCCCCGCAAAGTCCGGAACCTTTACCGTTTCATTCGGTACATCCTCGCCAAAGTACAGCAGCACTTCGCTGCCGCCGGGAACAGTCTTGCCTGCCGCCGGAATCTGTCCGGTAACAGTTTCTCCGCTCCCTGCGCTTTGAACCAACAATCCCTGATCCTTGAGAAGCTTTTCCGCTTCCTTGGCGGTCATTCCGGTCATATCCTCTACCACAATGGGCTTTCCGGCAATATCATCTTCGGAAAAGCTCTGGGCTACTCCCAAATACGGCAAAATATCCGCCATCACCGCCCCCACAGTGGGAGCTGCCATAACACCGCCGGAAATGTAGATCCCAGTCTCACGGGATGGGGTATCCAGCGCCACTAATACAATATACTCCGGATTGTCCATGGGCGCAATACCCACAAATGATACGATTTTATCCTGCACCCGCTGGCCATTCTCATCGAAAACGTCAATTTTTTCGCTGGTTCCTGTCTTGCCGCCAATGGAAAATCCGGCAACGGAGGCATTTTTTGCCGTTCCCTCTGTCACAACAGATTCCAAGAGCGTACACATGGTCTTGGAAGTTTCCTCACTGATAACCTGCCGCACCACTGTCGGTTCCTGCTTCAGCACTGTCTTCCCATCCGCATCGATCACTTCCGAAACGATATACGGTTCCATCAGATAGCCGCCATTGACCACCGACGCGATTGCCCGCACCAACTGCAGCGGTGTGATCTTAAAGGTCTGACCAAAGGAACCGGAGGTCAGAGATGCTGTCCCCCATTTGTCTGTGTTGGTCACCAGTTCCTTGTCGAAAAAAACGCCCTTGCTCTCCCCCGCCAGATCAATGCCGGTCTTTTCCATGATGCCGAACTTCTCAACGTAATTATAAAAGGTATCGCCGCCCATTTTCAGAGCAATATGCGCAAACGCAATGTTGCAGGAATTCTGCAGTGCCTGGGGTGTTTTCTCCGCCCCATGTCCCGACGAGCGCCAGCAGTGCAGCAGCTGAGCGCGCCCGGGAATCTGCTCCGCACCCTTGCAGTAAAAATTCGTTTCCAGATCGATCGCGCCCGAATCCAGCGCCGCCGCCATGGTGAGCACTTTAAATGTGGATCCCGGCTCATAGCCATCGGACAGCACCCGGTTCCGCCATTGCTTCAGCCTGGCTCCGGTCACAGCTTCTTTGTAGGCCGTAAGCCCTGCCTGATACCGTTCGCTGCCCTCCGGATAGCTCAGATACGAAAGCCGCAGCTGCTCCGTCTGTGCCAATGTGTCCGGATCCGCGATCTCCAGATAATTGTTGGGGTCATAGCTCCCCAGTGTCGCCATAGCCAGAATTTCCCCGGTCTTAGCGTTCATCACGAGGCCAAACGCGCCGTTTTTTACATCATACCGGGCAATTGCAGCCTGCATTTGCTTCTCCAGACACGCCTGTACGGTGGCATCCAGGGTCAAGATCACATCACAGCCCGGGATAGATTCCACATAGTTTTCATAAGAAAACGGCATATCCATCTCATTGTTGCCTTTTGAGGTAATGACCTTGCCGGCAGTGCCTTCCAGAAAACTGTTATAGCTTGCTTCGATTCCTTCCGAGCCGGTACCGGAAGCGTTGGTGAACCCAACCACCTGTGCCGCCAAGGAACCATATGGGTAATACCGCTTTGCGTTTGGCTCCAGATGAATGCCCGAAATTGCATTTTCGTTGATATATGCCCGGATTCGTGCGGCAGTATCCAGATCCACCGATGCCGCCACCTGCTTGTATCGCATGGAGGTATCTTCCGCCTGTTCCGCGATCCACGCCGGATCCAGTTCCAGTATTTCGCCCAATGCCTGCGCAATCCCCTGTATATCCGCTTTTGACTGCTTCAGCTCATGGGGATCTAAGTATACATTTTCCACGCTCTGTGAGCAGGCCAAAATATTCATATTGCAGTCGTAGATCGTCCCCCGATCCGCTGCCACGGTGGTGGTGCGGGTCTGGTTGCGCAGGGCAAGATTGGAATAGTATTCGTACTCGCTGACCATCAGCTGATACAGCCGAAGAGCCGTCGGAATGAACGCGATCACCCCCAGCAGGGCCATCACCGCCAAGATGCGACGGTGCTGTCCGGAATCTCCCCGGATGCGGTTGTATTCCTTCTTATGCTTTGCCATACGCCACCGGCCTTTCCATTAGGATGAAATGGGCAGCAAGGGGTATCCCTCACTGCCCATGCAGCTCTATCCTAATTTTATTGGCCGGGACAGCCTTTATGCACCGAAAAGCTCCGCAAAGAACGCGCCCACATTCTCCCAGAAGGCAGGCTCTTCTTCCACTGGTGTCTCCGGCAGCTCAATGGTCACATGTTCCACCTGATCAATGGGTACCAATCCCATTTCCAGCGCCTTTTGCTCAACATCCCGCAGATCATAGCCGGACTCATATTCCGCGCGCAGCCGTGTATTCTCGGACTGAAGCGCGGCGACATAGTTTTCCATTTTTTCCGCATCCGCGTTGATGCCGCCCAACTGCATCATGCCCACTACCATCGTAATGAGCATCACACCAGCTACCAGCACAGCAAACACGGAAATCGGATCCACATGGATCACCGTTCTTTTTTCCTTGCGAACTCTGGGCTGCTGGGGCAGGCTGACTTTATTCTTCTTTTTCTGCGGCTGCAGATCGATCTTCCGGGCGGCACTGCCGTCGGTATAAAAGCGAACGTATTGAATATCCGGTTGACGTGCCATATATCTCAACTCCCTTATCTATCGTGGGACATAAAAAACATTTCTTCCTGTATTACAGTTTCTCGCAGACCCGAAGCTTCGCGCTTCTGGCTCTGGGATTGCGCTCCAGCTCTTCCTCGCCGGAGATGATGGGCTTTTTGTTCACCAGCTTCACCTGAGGCTTCTTGCCGCAGACGCAGACCGGAAAATTCGGCGGGCAGGTACACCCTTTGGATGCAGCCACCATGCCGGTCTTCACGATTCGATCCTCAAGCGAGTGGAACGTGATGATGGCCAGCCGCCCTCCCCTGTTCAAGCAGGGAACCGCATCGCGCATGACTTTTTCCACGCTGCCCAATTCATCGTTGACCGCGATGCGAATGGCCTGAAAGCTGCGCTTGGCCGGATGCTGCTTTTCTCTCAGCGCGGCGGCAGGCATAGCGCCGCGGATCACATCTACCAGCTCCAGCGTGGTCTGAATGGGTCTTTCCTCCCGGCGGCGGCAGATAGCTGCCGCGATCTGTGGAGCATAGCGCTCCTCGCCGTAATCGTACAGAATGCGCTTCAATTCTTCCTGAGGCCAGGTGTTGACCACCTCATAGGCACTCAGCGCATCCTCATGGTTCATTCTCATATCCAACGGCGCGTCGGTCATATAGGAAAAACCTCTTGCCCCATCATCCAACTGGGGCGACGAAACGCCCAGATCCAGTAGGATGCCGTCTACGCCATCAATGTTTAAATCTTTTAAAACCGAAGCAATCTCGCAAAAGTTGGAGTGTACCAATGTCACCCGATCCATATAGGGTGCCAGCCGTTCGGATGCTGCCTTCAGCGCCACAGGATCCCGGTCGATGCCAATGAGCCGTCCCGTTGTCAGCCGCTTGACGATCTGGCTGGAATGTCCGGCACCACCCAAAGTACCATCTACATAAATCCCATCAGGGCGAATGTTCAGTCCCTCAATGCACTCGTCCAGCAGAACGGAAACATGATGAAATTCGCTCATAGTCCAATGGCCTCCAAGGATGCCAGCAGCTTTTCGGGGCTGAGGTTCTCTGTCTCAAATGCTTCGTATTCAGCCGCATCCCAGATCTCTGCCTGACCGGCGCGTCCAACGATCAAAACATCCCGCTCAATTCCGGCATAATTCAGCAGATTCTGCGTCAGGCCGAAGCGGAACTGCTTGTCCGGATTACATTCCGCCGCATTGATAAAGATCAGGCTGGTAGCACCGGAGCGCTGCGCGATGGACAGCTTGTTAAAGTTCTCGGTGAGAACCTTCCAGTCCTCTTCCGTGTAAGCAGTGAGACACTTATGACTGCCATTGAAGCCATAGGTCACGTAAAATACGCTTCCCAGTTCCTCCCGCAGCTTCGCGGGAACAAAAAGACGGTTCTTGTCATCCAACTTCGCGGGATATTTACCGATCATAGTGCCTCACCTCCTCCATTTTACTCCACTTTTGCTCCATTTTGCTCCACTTACTGACAGTATAACGCCTCCATTTAAAAAATGCAACATTTTTTTGCAGCATTTTTCAGGTTTTTTACGAAAAATACCGAAAATCCGCAATTTTAGAACGCTTGTTCTAAAATTGCGGATTTTCAGAACATATCCATTAGACAGATAAATTGTTGTTTGCGGGCATGGCCCGCCGCAAATGCGTTACGAACGCTGGATGAAACTTTACCACCGTTGGGG
>CANBCW010000049.1 GCA_947367115.1 uncultured Clostridia bacterium
GAAGAGATCTGTGTGGGCTTCCGGAACTATGCGGCCAGCAGACTGGGGCTTTACTATGATATTGCCGATATCCGCCGCTTTGTGGCGGGACTCAGCATGGGAAAGCTGATGATCATTCGCGGCATGTCCGGCACCGGCAAAACATCCCTGGCTTATGCCGCAGGCGAATATTTCGGCAATCCGGCGACCATCGTCCCCATCCAGCCCATGTGGAAGGAACGCTCGGATATTGTGGGCTATTTCAACGAGTTTACGAAACGGTTTAATGAGACGACGCTGCTGTGCAAGCTCTACGAAGCCGGTGGGAAGAAGGACATTTTCATCACCGTGCTGGACGAGGTCAATATTTCCCGCATTGAGTATTATTTTGCGGAGTTCCTTTCTCTGCTTGAAATACCCGATCCGAAAAAACGGGAGCTGGATGTGGTGTCCGATTCCTGGGAGAATGATCCCGAGCGGCTGCGGGGCGGAAAGCTGCTGCTGCCGGAAAATATGTGGTTTATCGGAACGGCGAACAATGATGATTCGACCTTTGCGATCTCGGACAAGGTTTACGACAGAGCGTCCGTCATTGATCTGGACAGAAAGAGCGTGCCGTTTGGTGCTCCGGATACCCCGGCAGCGCACATCTCGTATGAAGCGCTGAACCGCTGCTTTGCGGAAGCGCAAAAGCGCTATACCCTGTCCGCGGCAAGCAGAGAAAAGCTGACGCGGCTGGACGGCCATATGGCAGAGGTGTTCCGGGTTTCCTTCGGCAACCGGATCATGCGGCAGATCGAGGAATATGTGCCGGTCATGGTGGCCTGCGGGGGAACGGAGTGGGGAGCGCTGGATGATATTCTGGCCCGGAAGATCTTCCGGAAGCTGGAGCAGCTCAGCCCCGCGCTGATCAAAAATGAGATGCCGGCACTGCTGGCGCTTCTGGATGACCTGTTCGGCACGGACGCGCTGCCCCTGAGCCGGGAGTATCTGGATCGTCTGCAAAGGAGCGCGTAAAACAGTATTTTCAGAGTAACGACGATGGGGGAGGATCGCCATGGAGAATTCCTGGCTTGATATTCAGCACCGCGGCTTTCGGGTCTATGTTGGAGAAACTGCGGATGCGGGTGCCTGCGTAAAATTCAACCGCGCCATTGCGTCCGCGAGCAGATCCGGCGAAAACGTGAACACGGTGTTTCTGGATTGTGCGGTAAAGACCGATTGGATCGAGCGTATTGAAACGGCACTGCCGTTTGTGGAGAATGCGGTGCGTGAAAACCGGCAGTTTATCCTCCGCCAAGGGGAGACTGTGCCGACCCAAAAGGCAAAGCGTGTTTCCAAAGCGTCGGTAGAGCATCTTTCCAGACACAGTGAGCTGATCACTACGCTGCCCGAGCCGGGCGAGGATCTGATCCCGGACAAGATATACATGACCGAGAATGTGGGAACCTTTACCGTTTATGAAAACCGGTTTTTGTATATGCTTCTGAGCTATCTTCGTGATTTTGTTGGTTTTCGATACCAGAGGATCACGGAACTGGCGGCATCTTTTTCGTCGGATATTTCCTTGAACAAGGAATTTGCCGAAGGAACCAGAAAAATCAGCTATTCTTTAACATACAGTGAGACCGCTCAGGGGATCGACGGAACCTGCAACAGTAAAACCGGGGAGGCGGTAGCCCGCATTCGGAGCATTTTGCAGGCGGTGGAGCTTTTGCTGAGGACGGATCTGATGCGGGAAGTATCCACAGCGCCTATGCTGAAGCCGCCCATTGCCCGGACGAATGTGCTGCTGCATGACCCCAATTTTAAGGCGGCCTTTGAATTGTATGATTTCCTGACCGCGTATACAGAGCCGGGATTTGAAAAAATCGAACGGTATCGGGCTGCGGGCAGTTTTACGGATGAGATGAGGGCGGATTTTGCCGCACTCATCGCGATGACCTCCTATCTGTCATACCGCTGCGGCGGACTGTACGATGAGCTGGAGGAGCGGTTTGCCGCAGAGGAAAAGCGCAGAAAAGAGGAAGCGGAAAAGGCAAAAAAAGAAAAGCTGGCGGCGTTGAAGGCCAATCTGGGCGAGATCAGCGGTGCTGCTTTTGACTATATTCAGGCATTGGAGCAGAGAGTCGCGGAACTGGAGGATCGTGAAGAACGGCTGCATGAGGCGGAGCGGCTTCGTACAGAAGCAGAAGCCAGGTTGGAGGATGCCGCAGCGCAGATCAAACAGCTCCAGAGCGAGACATCCAAACTGGGTGCGGCGATCAGAGAGCGGTTTGAGGAGAATCAGCGGCTGTCTGAGGCGCATGCGCAGGAAATGAATGCGGCGCAGCAGCGTGTTCAGGAGGCGGAGACGCAGCGGGAGGAAGCACAACGGCGCTTCGCTGCGGAATTTGAGCAGCAGAAACAGGACTTTTTGAAGGAGTACGAAGCGCTGGCGGAACAGTACCGGCTGCTGAATGCCCGGAACCATGCCCTTGCGGAACGGCAGGGTGATCCATTATCCGAAGAGCCGCATTATACCAAGGAATCGTTTGCCGAGCTGGAAGCGGAATATGAGGCCTTCAAGCGCTTCTTTGACCGGCAGTGGAAGATTGCGAAAAAGCAGATCCGGAAGGAACAGCTTTGGAAGAAATAGTGCCGCAGCATGAGAGAGGGTGAAGTGATGAAAAATACCGCAAAAGGGCTGTTTGTTCGCATCGTGGCTCTGATTGTGTTGATTGGGATTGTGGTTCTGGCGATTTTTTTGTGCTGGGGTGAGAATGGATCCGGGGCTGCGGTGTATTATGACCTCACTTCCTCACTGGTCAATTCCGAGACGGTTTACCTCATGCTGGCACTGTGCTTTACGGTGCCGCTTGCACTGGCGGCACTGACAGTGTCGGTGGTGTTTACAGCCAAGCCCCTTCTGAAAAAACATAAGGCGAAAAAAACGGAAAAGAAAAAACAGGAAAAAAGAATGCCGCGGTTTTCCAATCTCAGCAGGATCGATGGGGAGCTGAAGAAGCACAGGGAAGAGGCGTACGAAAGCAAAAGTCTGGAAGAGATCTGTGTGGGCTTCCGGAACTATGCGGCCAGCAGACTGGGGCTTTACTATGATATTGCCGATATCCGCCGCTTTGTGGCGGGACTCAGCATGGGAAAGCTGATGATCATTCGCGGCATGTCCGGCACCGGCAAAACATCCCTGGCTTATGCCGCAGGCGAATATTTCGGCAATCCGGCGACCATCGTCCCCATCCAGCCCATGTGGAAGGAACGCTCGGATATTGTGGGCTATTTCAACGAGTTTACGAAACGGTTTAATGAGACGACGCTGCTGTGCAAGCTCTACGAAGCCGGTGGGAAGAAGGACATTTTCATCACCGTGCTGGACGAGGTCAATATTTCCCGCATTGAGTATTATTTTGCGGAGTTCCTTTCTCTGCTTGAAATACCCGATCCGAAAAAACGGGAGCTGGATGTGGTGTCCGATTCCTGGGAGAATGATCCCGAGCGGCTGCGGGGCGGAAAGCTGCTGCTGCCGGAAAATATGTGGTTTATCGGAACGGCGAACAATGATGATTCGACCTTTGCGATCTCGGACAAGGTTTACGACAGAGCGTCCGTCATTGATCTGGACAGAAAGAGCGTGCCGTTTGGTGCTCCGGATACCCCGGCAGCGCACATCTCGTATGAAGCGCTGAACCGCTGCTTTGCGGAAGCGCAAAAGCGCTATACCCTGTCCGCGGCAAGCAGAGAAAAGCTGACGCGGCTGGACGGCCATATGGCAGAGGTGTTCCGGGTTTCCTTCGGCAACCGGATCATGCGGCAGATCGAGGAATATGTGCCGGTCATGGTGGCCTGCGGGGGAACGGAGTGGGGAGCGCTGGATGATATTCTGGCCCGGAAGATCTTCCGGAAGCTGGAGCAGATCAGCCCCGCGCTGATCAAAAATGAGATGCCGGCACTGCTGGCGCTTCTGGATGACCTGTTCGGCGCGGACGCGCTGCCCCTGAGCCGGGAGTATCTGTTCCGATTATCTAAAAGTGCCTGAACACCATGGAAGGGAGGGCTTGAAAAATGAAAAGATCCGATAAAGCGATAAAAGCAGCCTCCTATGTGGCGGGCGTATTTTCCATTGCCGCGTCGATGCTTCTGGTGGTCTTTTTGATCCTGAGCCTGGTTGGGCTGATTCATCCCCGCCGGGCGCGGATTACTTTGCATACGGATAGTATATCCAAGATTTATGACGGTACGCCGCTGCGGGGAAGCGAGCCAGTGATCAGCTATGGAACCCTTTACGACGGTCATTCCATGGAGATTCGCTATATACCCGAATGCATCGAGACAGGGGAATATGCGAACGCGCCGGTAATTGTGATACTGGATGAAACAGGAGCCGATGTGACGGCACAGTATGACATTACCCAGGATTTTGGAGACATGACCGTTCAGGCGCGTGAGATCATGCTTGTCAGTCCCGATAAGTCCAAGGTGTATGATGGCGAGCCGTTGACGGCGGATGAGGTTTGGGTCGGCGGAGGAACGCTGGCCTGGGGTCACACACTGATTTCGGAAGGTGGAAACGCGTTGATCCTTCCCGGAGTGGAAAAAATCCGGCCGGTCTACCGGATCCTATCTGAAAACGGTGCAGATGTGACAGACCAGTATGCGGTCACGGAGTCGTTCGGGGATCTGGAGGTCTTACCCATTGAAATTACGCTGACGACAGAATCAGCGAACAAAACCTATGATGGGGAAAAGCTTTCCGCACCGGGATGGGAGCATGTTGGCGGAAAACTGCTGGACGGCCACACCGTTGTGATGACGGTGACAGCATCCATTGACGATGTCGGAAGCGTCATGAATGAAGGAGAGGCGCGGGTCACGGATGAAAGCGGGAAAGATGTCAGCTTCCTGTACAAGTTCGATTACCGCTTTGGCAGTCTTGAGATCAATGGCATCCCTTTGCATATCACGACCCAGAGCGCGCAGAAGGTTTACGATGGAAAGCCCCTTGTGTGTGGAAAATGGGAGATCACAAAGGGAAAGCTCAAGGATGGCGAGACCATACAGGTTCAGGAGTATGCCGTTTGCGACAGCGTTGGAAGTGTGGACAACGCGATGCGCTTTCTTGTGACGGATAAGAACGGAAGGGATATCACGTATCGGTATTCCTTTACCTGCAATTATGGGACGCTGTCCATTCAGCCGAGGGCGATCAATATTCGCACAGGCAGTGCGCAGAAGAAGTATGACGGCACACCGCTCAGCTGCAGCACCTATGAAATCATCAGCGGCAGCCTGTGCGATGGAGATCGAATCGACATGGCATGTACATCGATTGTCAATCTGGGCTATTCGGATAATTATGTGCTGGACTGCACCATATACCGGGTGGAAGCCGATGGAACCCTGACAGATGTCAGTGCCTGTTATCGTATTACGTTTGATTATGGTACGCTGAAAATAACATCGGGCTGAGCATTACCACGAAAGGAGGCGAGGACAATGACTGAAAGCAAGCAAAATCCCTATTCGCTGCGCAAGGAGAGCAAGCGTTTTGTCCGCTATGAAGAACGGATTCAGGCTGCCGGACGGTTTTTGGATGGCATCAAACGCCATCGGGTCGCTTTGACCGCGATTGCGGCTGCGGTTATTGCACTCGTTTTGGGCTTCCTTTTCATGGTTGGAACGTTTATTGGTGCGGCAAAATGCGAGGATTTTGTGTACGGCAATGACCCGCAATGCGCGGCGAAAGCCTTTTTGTCGGATACACGCTATCAATTTGCCCCTGTGGATGGAGAGATGGTATGGAGCGATACCATGCCGACCCTTCCGGGTCAATACCGTATCCGGGCGGTATCCCAAAACGGCTTCGGCATGCCAAAGTACAGTGAGGTCATGACCGCGACCCTGCTGAAGCGGGAAATGACAATCAAAATCAACGCGGCCTCCGTTACTTACGGCGATCCTGTTTTGGATACGGCCAAAGAACATACGGAAGTGGAGGGCCTTGCGTCCGGCGACCGCGTTGCTGAATTGGAGTATTCCATCAGCAAGGACGAAACAGGAAAATACACCGTATCGGTGAAATCCGTTCGGATCGAGAACAGCGCAGGAGAAGAGGTGACCGCCTGTTATGCGATCACTGCAGTCGGCGGCATTGTTGCCGTAACGCCCCGCCCCATTACGGTAAGCGCGAAAGACGCAAAGAAAGAATATGATGGGAAACAATGGAACGCCGGAACAGCGGAGCTGACAGACGGAACGCTTGCTTATGAGGATCGTCTGTGTGTCACATTTTCTGCCTCCCCGGCGGAAGCAGGCACCTATCGCCTGACACCTGAGTGCGTGGTTCTGAATGAGGCGGGGGAGGATGTGACCGCCTGGTACAAAATCACGGTTCAGGAAGGGACGCTGACAGTGATTCCGCGCTCCATCACCGTCAGCACCGGCGGCGGTACGAAGGTGTATGACGCGACACCGCTGACCAATCCGGAGTGGAGCATGACGGCTGGGGAGATGGTATCCGGTCATATGTTGACCGGCGAAACCACCGGCAGTCAGACCGCGGCAGGGGAGAGCCTCAATACGGTCAAGCTGGCAGTGCTGGACGCTGCGGGAACGGATGTGAGCGGGAACTATATATTATCCAGCAAACCGGGAAAGCTGACGGTAACGCCGATCACGCTGAAATTTGAAACGGACAGCAGAGAAAAGGTATACGACGGAGAGTTTATGCGAGAGGGCGGCTGCCGTCTGATCGCGGGGGAGGTTCTGAAAGGCCACACGCTTACATTCGAAACGACCGGCTGGCAGATGGAGGCAGGGTCTTCTCCGAATACATTATCCGTAACGGTGAAGGACAAATATGGGACGGATGTGACGGACGATGGCTATTTGATCGAGGTAGACTGCGGCAAGCTGACAGTGACTCGCCGTCCGATCACGCTGACCTCCGGCAGTGCGGAAAAGCTTTTCGACGGTTACCCTTTGACCTGTCCGAGCTATTCCATTACCAGCGGCTCCATGCCGGTTTCATCCAGCGAGGATGATGTACGCTGGACGAATTTCACCGGCTCACAGACCGAGGTGGGAAGCAGTGCCAACACCTTTACTGTGGAAATCACGAACAAGCTGGGGGATATCAGAACATACAACTATGACATCACCTACATTTTTGGAACACTGACGGTGCATGAAAATCCCAATCCGCCCGAAACAGGCGGCGGTGGGGGCGGCAGCGTCAGCGGAGGCGACGGTGAAACCGGAATCGCAAGTCATGATCAGGAGATTCAGATCGGTTATCCTGGCTCGGGAACGGAGATTCTCTATGCAAAAGTTCAGGGGCTCAAAGGGGTGAGTTCCGCAGCGCCGATCTATTTCCGGGATGCTTCGTATGGTGACTATACCGGAACAGGCTGGAAACCCGCGGATCAGTACATCTTTGCGGGGACTTCGCCGAGACATTTTGTGGGGCGGAGTTTGGAGGCATCCGGGCAATCCGCTGCTTCCATGCGGATTCAGCGAATGAATGGATGCCCGATGATCGTTCCGTATTATATGGCGAATTCCAATCTGCTCAATGCGGTGGATTACGACAGTTATTATGAGGGCGGCTTCCTGTCGTATGAGCTGGATTACTTCCCAGGCTACAGCTACAGGAAAATGGAAGGGATGACGGTTGCCCGGCAGGACGCTGTGCGCGAAGAAGAATACCGTGAGTTCGTCTACCGGGAATACCTGCAGATCCCGGCATCCACGAAGCAGGCGCTTTTGGCCTGGGCGGAGGAAATGGGTGTGACCAGAGGCAGCGCTACATTGGCAGAGGATATCCAGGGAGCGGTCTCTCACGCTGCGCTCTACAATCCGAATGGGAAAACGTATCCGGAAGATGTGGATGTGGCAGTTTACTTCCTGACTGTGGCAAAAGAGGGGGTCTGCCAGCACTTTGCGACCGCGGCGACCCTGCTGTACCGGGCATTTGGAATCCCGGCACGCTACACCGTGGGCTTTGTGGATACAGCCCGCAATGGCGAAACCACCGACCTGACCAGCGCGGATGCCCACGCGTGGGTGGAAATCTATGTGGACGGCCTGGGCTGGATCCCAATGGAAGTAACCGGAAACGTGATGGCGGTGGATGGAAGAACAGAGCTGCATATTCAAGCCTACAGTGCCTCGAAATACTATGATGGAATGCCATTCGGAAGTGCAGACCTGAACGGCTATGGTATCCTGTCCGGCAGCCTTCGGGAAGGACACCGGCTGGAGATCGTCTGCAGCCAGAGTGTCAGCTCGGCTGATCCGGGGGAATATGTCAATCGGATCATAAATTACGCGATTTATGATGAAAACGGAAAGAATGTTGCCGCGGACGAATATAATATCTATTTGTATAGCGGAACTGTAACGATCCTGCCCAGAAAGATCACGGTGACGATTGGCTCGGCCAGTAAGGTGTATGACGGCTTGCCGCTTAGCTGCACGGAATACTGGATCTCAGAGGGCAGTCTTGCACCAGGAGATACGATCGATGCCAAGATTCTGGCCTTGTTGACGGAACCCGGCTATATGACCAATACCGCTGAAAAGCTGACGATATGGAGTGTCTTACCGTCCGGCGGTAAAGATGATGTCACGTTCTGCTATGAAATTACCGTGGAATCAGGATATCTGAAAATAACGGAAGAGAAATAAAGGCTTTAGAGGAGGCGGACCCGGATGGACGCGGGGGATAAAAAAAACATAGAACACCTGTACCTGCGGATGTACCGCCTGATGTTTGAATATGCAAGCAGCGTGCTGTCAAGCGAACACCTGGCAGAAGAAGCAATTCAGGAGACCTTTCGCATCGCATGCCAGAAGCCGGAGGAGCTGTGTGCCAGCCAAAATCCGGAGGGGTGGCTGCTCAGGACGCTGAAGTATACCATATCCAACATGACCCGCAGCCGCGATGCCGCAAACCGGATTCTGAAGGATTACTTCGCGTCCAAACTGAACGAAATGTACGAAGCAGAAGAAGCGGTGGGCGTTGAGATCATGTATGACGATCTGGCGGAGCTGGAGGAATTCAAGCTGCTGAAGGAAATGGTGATCGATGGCAGGTCGCATCTTGAAATGGCGCGTGACCGTGGCATCAGTGTGCCGACATGTAAGAAAAGAGTGCAGCGGGCAAAAGAGCTGCTGCGCAAAAAATTAGAAAAAAATTAAAATATTTTCAAAAAAGATGTCACCTTTTTGATGGCTGGCAACATATATAAGTGAAAGGAGGGACAAGAATGCCCGATTCTAATTTCCGGAGGAAAAAAGTTTTTTCGGAGTACGATGCGATGACGGATGAACAGCTTCGCCAGATTTTGCGGGAGGATGCCGAAAAGACAGAGGGCGAAGAAATGGATCAGGAGCGTTTGCTCTGCATTATGGAGGTGTTAGCAAAGCGAAGGAAAAAACGACATGAAGCGAAAGATCCGCATGCGGCGTGGGATGCCTTTCAGAAATATTACGCATCCCGAGAAGGTCACGCTCTGGAACTGGCTGCTCCCACCGCGGAAACGAAGCGCACAAGAGGCTGCGTAAGGATATGGAAACAGGCTGCGGCCGTGATTGCGGCTGCGGCGGTCATGGCGTTGTGCGTTGGCAAGCCGATTATGACAGGGGCATCCCGGCAGGAAGTGCGGGAGGTGACACCGGTCTTTACACGAGATCACTTTTATTTCAGCACGACGGAAAAAGTGGAACCGGGATACTGGGAGCCAATGTATGATCTGAAATTTGACACCATGCAGGATGCGCTGGATGCCTATGGAATTAAACAGCGGTTTGCGCCTACCTGGATGCCGGAGGGGTTTGAACGAACAGAGGTTTTTGTGAGCAACGATACGGTGCAGAGATCATTTTATGAGGCCTATATGCGCGGCGAGGAATTCATAAGCATCTCAGTGCTGGATTATCTGCCCAGTAACCCTTCAATGCGGTGTCAGGGCGGCGGCTTGGTGGAGATTTATGAAGTGAACGGTGTGAAATACTACCTGTATCGAAATTACAGCCGCAACAATGTGGGCTGGTTCAAAGATGGCTTTGAGTGTACCATGGGCGGAGATGTTACCATGGAGGAGCTGAAGAAGATCATCGATTCGATCGAAGGAGGATAAGAAATGAAAAATAATAAGCGTTCTATTGGCATAAAAATACTGGCGCTGCTGTTGGCCTGCGTCCTGACGGTGCCCGCCTATGTATCGGCAGCGCTGCCGGAAACGGCAGAGCCGCAGGCCAGTAATTATATTCTGGACTGCACAGCAACAGTTTCAAACACCAGTGGAACGGTTCGGGTTACCTTTAAGGTTTGGGGATATTCTACGATGGATGAGATCGGTGTGTCGAACATCGAGCTGTTCGAATCCACGGACAATGAAAACTGGACGCTGGTGAAGTCCTACGACTACTGGGACTATTCGACCATGATGGGGTATAACCAATCCATATTTGAAGGATATGTGACCTACTCCGGTGTATCCGGCAGATATTACAAGGCGTATATGTGGTTCTACGCGGGCAAGAACGGCACCGGTGATACGGAAACACAGTATGCTTACATGAAATAAGCCAACCGAATACCGGACAGCCACGGATTTCCGTGGCTGTCACTTTTTTCAACAAACGTTGAAATGTGGTTGAGGTTCGGTTGCGGAATAGAATAAAAGTGGGGAAAATATTCGAGAAGCTGAAAAAGTGCAGACCAGTTGGGGCACAATACAGTTGAAGACCGTTGCAGCAGGAAAGGAGCAGCCGAACATGAAGAAAAGCGCAAGACGAATTTTGATTGGCTCCGGTATTGCCGCCGCCGGCGTGGGACTGGCGGGAACGGTGCACCGAGCCGTTACAAAGTATATGGTAAATGTGGCACTGGATCGGGAGGTTCCGAAGCATATCAGCGGAGCGGAGCAGAAGCTGTCCGGTTCGGAAATCAGCAAGGAGCTTTTGCAGACGCTCAGGGCTTCCGGGGAAGCGTTGGCAGCTCGGGGCGGGCAGACCATCGAACTGACTGCCCGGGACGGCACCCGGTTGGTGGGACATTGGTTTGAGCAGGAACATGCGGATCGTGTGATCGTTGCCATGCACGGCTGGCGCTCCTGCTGGTGCAATGATTTTGGAATCGTGGCGGACTTCTGGTTTGACAACGGATGCAGCGTGCTTTTTGCGGAGCAGCGCGGCCAGGGGGAGAGCGGCGGAGCATATATGGGCTTTGGCCTGCTGGAGCGGCATGATTGTCTGGAATGGGTCAACTGGGTCAATGAGCAGACCGGTGAAGCGTTGCCGGTCTATCTCTGCGGCGTATCGATGGGGGCATCTACCGTGATGATGGCGGCGGGACTGGAACTGCCGAAAAATGTCCGGGGCATCATTGCCGACTGCGGCTATACGTCGCCGGAGGCAATTTGGAAGCATGTGGCAAAGGATAATCTGAGGCTGTCCTACGGTACCCGCAGCGCGGCTGCCAACGATCTGTGCCGTAAGAAAATACAGATGGGGATTGATGATTATTCCTGTGTGGATGCCATGCAGGAGTGCGAGGTGCCTGTGCTGTTTGTCCATGGCACCGATGACCGGTTTGTGCCCATTGAAATGACCTATGAAAATTATAAGGCCTGCGCCGGACCGAAGCGTCTGTTTGTGGTCCCGGGGGCGGGCCATGGGATGAGCTATTCGGTGGATACGCAAGGATACCAGAATGCCCTGCGGCAATTCTGGGCGGATTTTGATATGGTACGGTAAATTGTTGTTTAGCGGGCATGGCCCGCCGCAAATGCGTTACGAACGCTGGATGAAACGTTACCACCGTTGGGGGTCACTCGGTAACGAA
>CANBCW010000050.1 GCA_947367115.1 uncultured Clostridia bacterium
CTACACCTCATCCGAGCCGCCGTTCGGCGGCCCACCTTCCCCTCAAGGGGAAGGCTTTGCGCCCGTAGGGCGCTGTCTCCCCGCAGGGGCGACACATTCTCCATTTCAAACAACAATTTATCAGCTTATCTGATAACGTGAAAGGACCGTGCCGAAGCACGGTCCTTTTTATGTAAGAAAGGAATATCAAGCCTTCACAAAGGTGCAGCCGGAGTCGAACTCGATCTCGGAGTCGCCGGAGCTGTGAACATAGTTCTTGATCACGCCGGTAACGGTGATGGTATCGCCCACAGCCAGGTCAGCAGCGCCGTCGCCCTTCATGCGGTAGCACTTCAGCTCATGGGTGCCATTGGAGCCTTCGACCTCAATGACCACACTGATGTTCTTGTACTGAGAGCTGTACTCATCCGTGATCTCAACGATCTTGCCGGTCAGGGTCGCGAAGTAAGGCAGAGAATCGCCGCCAGCCAGCGCGAACGCTGCGTCCACGACCGCCTTGGAGGTGGCAGGCTTCTTGGCGCCGCCGGAAACGACCTTGCTCATAACACAGCCCGCGTCGAACTCGATGGTGCCGTTGTAATTCTTCAGAATACCGGTGACGGTGATGGTATCGCCCACGCACAGATCATTGCTGACCTTGTCGCCCTTCATGCGGAAGCACTCAATGGGCTTATCGCTGCGGCCATCCACGGCGATGATGACGGTCATGTTCTTATACTCGCTGTCGTAGGGGGTCTTCAGCTTCACGATCTTACCGGTCAGGGTAGCTTCGTAATCCAGAGAAGCGCCGGAAGCCAGTGCGTAAGCGGCATCCACGATGTCGGTCTGGCTGGCGGGAGCCTTCTCGCCCTTCACGACCTTGTCCAGCGTGCCCGAAGCAATCTGCACATCGCCATACCAGTTCTGCAAGTTGCCGGTAACGGTGATGGTATCGCCCACAGCCAGGTCGGCAGCGCCGTCGCCCTTCAGACGGTAGACCTTGTAGGACTTGCCGCTGTACTCGATGGTCACGGTGATGTTCTTGTAGTCCTCACTGTATTCCTCGTTGACCTTGGTGATCTTGCCGGTCATGGTGGAGGTGTAGGAGAGCTTCTCGCCCTCAGCCAGAGCCTGAGCGGCCTTGATCTGATCCGCCAGAGAGCTGGGCTTCTCAGTGCTGGTGTTGCCATTACCGCCAGTGCTTGGCTGGTCATTGCCGGTAGAGCCGGAGCCCTCACCCTTGACAAAGCTGTCCAGAATGCAGCCGGAGGTGTACTCAATGGTGCCATTGTAGTTAACGATGTAGCCGGTGACGGTGATGGTATCACCAACAGCCAGCTCGGCAGCGCCGTCGCCCTTCAGGCGGTAGACCAGAATGGGCTGATCCTCACAGCCTTCGATGGTAATGACAACGGAAATATTGCCATACTGCTCGCTGTAGGGGTCATTGATCTCGGTGATGACACCGGTCAGCGTGGCAGAGTAAGGCAGGGAATCGCCGGCAGCCAGAGCATAGGCCGCGGCCACGATCTCCTTGGGATCGGCAGGAGCGGTAACACGGTCACCGGGAACCACCGCATCCAGGGAGCAGCCAGCATCAAACTCGATGGTGCCGTTGTAGTTCTTCAGGATGCCGGTAACGGTGATGGTATCGCCGGTGCACAGTTCGTCAGCGCCGTCGCCCTTCAGGCGGTAGCACTCGATGCGCTTGTCGGACAGCTCACCGATCTGGATAATGACGGTGATGTTCTGGTAGCTGGCATCATAGGGGGTCTTGACCATGGTGATCTCACCGGTCAGAGTAACGTTGCCTTCCATGACCTCGCCGTTTTCCAGCTTGTAGGCCTCCTCCACGATCTGCTCCTGGGTCATGCCGGCAGTAGCGGAAGCGGCGACCTTGTAATCGAAGGAAACAGTGTCGGTGGTGCCGTCACCAGCCTTGATGGTGGCGGTGGCGGTGAAACGCAGCTCCTCGGCGGGCTTCTCGTTGATGTCCAGCTTCACCTGATTGGCCTTGTCGGATTCGCCGACCTTGACATCCTCGGCAGAACCGGCGGTGACCTTCACAGCCCACTCTACATCGTAGGCCACGCCGTCGATGGTAACCTTGGACATAACATCCTTGTCGGCCACCAGGGTCATAACCTCACCCTTGCCCGCGGTCTGGTACATATTGGTCAGGTATGCCTTGGCACTGGCCAGGTCATAGGTGACAGCGGTGTCCTCCTGCTTGCAGCCAGCAAACAGGGACAGGCACAGGGTCAGCAGAAGTACGATAGAAATAATCTTTTTCATGTTTGACTCCTTTTTCATTATTCTTGCGTATCATGGACAACGATCTCACCGGCGGTAAAGACCTTGATCTGATATTCGCCGTTGAAATAGTCCACGATACCGGTGACATCGATGGTCTTATACAGGAAGTCGCTTTCCGTCAGGGGTTCACCATTTTCATCCCGCAGGACAATGGTGCGCACCTTGATGGTGATGCCGTCGGCAGTACAGGTCAGGGTCATAGCGCCCTCGGAGTTGCCGCTGGCGGTGGTGTAGATATCCCGGACGTACAGATTCTCCATGCTGATGGAGGTGTTCATAGCCAGAGCGGCGTAATCAAAGGTGGTGGTCTGCGTCTCCTCGCTGTCCAGCCCCACCAGAGTCTCGATCTCGAGGGTGCCGTTCTTGAACACAGCGGGATCGGTCAGACGGTTGGATGCCGCATGGAATTCATCATCCAGCTTGATGGTATTGCCGGGATCACTGGGCTTGAATTCCCGGTAGCTGACATCGGACACCTGCCAGGTGCCGCCTGTTTCGTAATACTGAACGGAACCGACCACACGGATCCGGTTGCCGACCTTCAGATTATTCAGCAGTTCACCGGTCTCAAAACCATAGTAGACGGCAATTCCATAGTACATATCCGTTTCCGCGTCGTATTCCTCAACGTAAACGGAGTTGTTATTGTTCCGGGTGACAACGCCCTCAAAGGCGACCTTGCAATTCTCGTACAGGGAGATATTGGTACGCAGATGCTTCAGATCCACTTCATAAGCGTCGCCGTAGAAGAAATCAGGGTCATCCTCGCCGGAGAACACATGGAGCTTCTGAGCCTTTGCCTGCATGAACGCGTTCATGGCCACATCGCCGTAGCGCTCAGACACCGTGCCGCAGGAAATAGACAGGCCGTTCTGAACCAGCTCCAGGTTCAGGCAGCGGTAATCCTCGGAATCGGCGGGCTTGTACCAGACCCAGACCAGATAGCGGTCGCCGGTGGAGTCCGCGTTCCACTTGCCATCGTTGGACTCGATGATGATGGAAGTGGCATTCTTCAGCTTTTCCTTGGTGAAATTGGAGGCTTTCTTGCCCCATTCCTCGATCTTACCGGTGGATTCGGGGGTATTGACGCACAGATAACGAGCCTTCAGGACACCGTCCGGGTCGATGGAAGTGGGAACATTGAAATGGGTGGTATCACCGTCGATATAGCTCTTAACGGTAACTTCCTGCTTCAATGTGTCAGAGTCCATGTTCAGCTTCGTCTGCGCCGCATAGTCCACAACTTCCAGCGGCTGATCACCGGTGGGCTCGGTGGTGCCGGGCTGGCAGCCGGCAAAACAGCCGACTACCAGGCAGATCAGCACCAGAATAGACGTAATTCTTGTAAATTTCTTCATATCGTTACGAAATTAATACTCGCACTCGTCGATAGCATCCTTGAACGCCTCATCGATAACGGCATCCAGAGTAGAACCGGCGGGAACCTCAGCCTTCAGGCACTTCAGCAGCAGAGAGCCGACCTGCGTACGGGCAGTGGAGGAGCCGTTGAAGGCGGGGGACACGAAGTAATCGTCACGGCCGTCAATGCCGATCTGGACGCACTTAGCCACCAGATGCTCGTAGCCGTTGCCCTTAGCCAGCCAAGCGGCGTAAGCCTCATTCTCGGTAACAGACTTCAGAACGGGCATATAGCCGGAAGCCATGGAGAACTCAGCCTGGAACTCAACATTGGTGCACAGGAACTTGACGAACAGCCAGGAAGCCATGATCTGATCATCAGTGGTATTGGCGTTCTTCATAATGCACAGGCTGGGGCCCTGAGAAATGGTCTTCTTGTTGCTTGCATCATACTGGGGGATGGGCGCAACACCGACCTCGAAGGCATAGCTGCCGTCCTCAGTGTCGTTGTTGGACATCTGGTAGGAAGCGCCGCCGGAGGAACCGATGCACATATAGCAGCGGGTATCGGTGGTCTCAACGAACAGGTTGGAGGTGTAGCTGCCGTACAGCTCCTGGGTGGTAAAGTAGCCCTTCTCGTAGTAGCTGCGCAGCTCCTTGACGAAGGCCTTGTTGGTATCGTTGTCGAACAGGTACTCACCGCCGTTGTTTGCGCTGGTGTAGCCGGACTTCATCTGCTCACACAGGGTGATGAACCAGTTGTCCTCAGCGTCGTAGCCCAGGGGGTAGCAGTCGGGGTCAATGGCCAGGATCTTCTCACAGGTGTCCCACAGCTCGTCCCAGGTGGTCGGAACGGTCAGGTTGTTAGCGGTAAAGAAGGTGGCATCGTAGTACAGAACCTCAGTGGACTTGTTCAGGGGCATGGTGTACATCTTGCCATCGCCATAGGCCAGGCCTTCGTTGTAGTAGGACTCGATGAAGTCAGCCTTCTGCTCAGCGGTCAGGCCAATGACTTCCTCGGTGCCCTGAACAGGGGCGGTGCTGGCGATCAGGTTATCCAGCGTGACGACGGACTTCGCGATGTTGTACATTGCCACATGGTCAGGATAGCAGTAAGCGATGTTGGGAGCGTTGCCGCCGGCGATCTCGGTATTGATCTGGCCGTTGATGTCGCCCCAGCCGCCCGCAGAGGTATGCTCGATGTGGATATTGGGGTAGATCTTGTTGAACTCCGCGATATAGGTGTCCAGCACGTCCTGGAGCTTCGCGCCCATGGTATGCGTGAAGGTGATGGAGACCTCCTTGTTGGGGTCAAAGCCAGCCTCGGGGACAACGAAACCGGCATCTGTGTTCTTGGTGCTGCTGCAGCCGGTCATGGCGACCATGCTCACCAGCATGACTGCCAGCATCATGATAGCTAAAATTCTCTTTTTCATAGCGTTGAATATTCCTTCCTTTCTAATAGTGGGGACTTATATAACAGACACCTTTGTGTCTATTAACCCTTGATACCGCTGCGGCTGACACCGGACATGATGTATTTGCGCAGGAACAGGAACACCAGGAACAGCGGAGCGGAAACGATGGCAACCGCGGCCATCTGCACAGGATAGTTGGCCTGACCGCTGGTATCCGTAAAGGCATTGCGCAGACCATTGGTGATGAGCTGGTGGGCACTGTCGTTGGCGACCAGCTTGGGCCAGATATAGGAGTTCCAAGCGCCCATCATCTTCAGGATGGTAATGGAGATCAGGGTGGGCAGAGCCAGAGGGATCATGACCTTCCACAAATATTTCAGATCCGAGGTGCCGTCCACCTTGGCGGCCAGATACAGCTCGTTGGGGATCTGCATGAAGTTCTGGCGCAGCAGGTAGATATAGAACACGCTGACCAGGAACGGCACGATCAACGCCGTGAAGGTATGCATCCAGCCCAGATGATTGATGGTCAGATAGTTGGTGATGGTGAACAGCTCGCCGGGGATCATCATGGTGGCCAGCAGAGCGCCGAACATGGTTTCCTTACCCTTGAACTCCAGGCGGGCAAAGGCAAAGGCGGACAGCACGGTGATGACCAGGCTCAGCAGTGTGGACACGATGCCCACATACAGGGTGTTCATGAACAGATCGCCCAGATTGGCGGTGGTGAACGCCTCGGAATAGTTGCTGAACATGATCTGCTTCGGCCAGAAGGTCGGGATCGCCTGGCGGTATTCTGCCAGCGTTTTCAGGGAGGAAATGATCATCCAGTAGAAGGGGAACAGGACGATCAGCGCCATTACAAACAGGAACAGGTAGGTACCTGCCTTGACACCGCCCCGGACGATCCGCTGTCCGGCGGACAGTCTCTGGATATCCCGGGCCTGCATTACGTTCATTTTCTCATTTTTAGACATATGCGGCACCTCTTAATAATGGACGCGTTTCTTGCTGACCTGATTGTTGATCAGGGTGACCACAAGAATAATGGCGAACAGGATCAGCGCCGCTGCGCTGGCACGACCCTGACGGTCTTTTGCCATGGCGTCATAAACGAAGCCGACCATGGTGTTGAGCCGTCCGGCATCGTTCGCGGGGCCCATCTTATCACCAAAGATACCGACGATGCTGCTGTATTCCTTAAAGCCGCCGATGAAGCCGGTGATGACCACATAGGCAATCATGGGAGAAAGCAGAGGCACCGTAATCTTCGTGAACACCCTTCTGCGGGGGGTGCCGTCGACCTTGGCGGCATCGTAATACTGCTTGTTGATGCTCTGCAGGCCGCCCAGCAGAACCAGGATCTTAAAGGGCAGGGCATTCCACACGATATAGATGATCATGACCGTCATATTCGCCCAATAGGGAGAACCGGCATTGATCCAGTTAATAGGCTCGCCGCCAAAGAACTGGATCACATTGTTGACGATACCCCAGGTCTCCGCCACGCCGTTGCCCTTCAGGCCAACGATGTTGAACATTGCGGCAAAGACCATGCCGATGGCGATGGAATTGGTCACATAAGGCAGGAAGAAAATGGTCTGCAGGGTTTTCTGCAGGGGCTTGATGGAGTTCAGCGCCACCGCGATCAGCAGCGCCAGGATCGTAGAAATCGGAACTGTTGCCACGCAGAGAATAACGGTATTCTTCAGGCACTGAAGGAAATTCTTGTATTCAATAACATTCAGGAAGTTATCAATACCGAATTCAAAGGTAGCGCCGCCCATTTCGCCCAGGCTGCCATAGCCATTCAGGAACGCCATGCGCAGTGTATTGAAAATCGGCCAGACGGTGAACACCAGCAGCAAAACGATCGCCGGTGACAGATAGAGCCAGGCCTTCCATTGCTGTTTGTTGTCTACCATATTACTTCACCTCGAAATAAACGCGCTCCTCGGTCTCCTTGTTGAACAGGAAGAGCTTGTGAGGCTTGATGTTGTAGCGGACGACACCGGAGGCCAGATCCACCTTGTTGTCCGCGTCAATAATCGAGCGGATCACAGGATTGACAGAGGCTTCATTGGTGGAAACCACGCTGACATCACGACCCATGACCTCGACATTGTTCAATGTGCAGCACAGGGCTCCATCATCGCACAGCTCAAAACCCTCCGGGCGAATACCGATCAGCACATCCTGATCCGCAACATTGGTCACCTCCAGAACAGCGTCCTGGCCGATATAGACCTTTCCGCCCTTGACCGAGCCGTTGAACACGTTGATGGGGGGCGTGCCCAGGAACTTGGCGACGAAGAGGTTGGTCGGATCGTCGTAGACCTCCTGGGGCTTGCCGGTCTGCTGGACAACGCCCAGCTTCATGACCACGATCATATCGGAGATGGACATAGCCTCCTCCTGGTCATGGGTAACGAACACGGTGGTGATGCCGGTCTCCTTCTGGATGCGGCGAATCTCCTCACGAGTCTGGAGTCTCAGGCGGGCATCCAGGTTGGACAGAGGCTCGTCCAGCAGCAGGACGCGGGGCATCTTCACCAGCGCCCGGGCAATGGCCACACGCTGCTGCTGGCCGCCGGACAGCTCGCTGGGCTTGCGGTCCATCAGCTCGTCGATCTGCACCAGCTTGGCAGCATTGTAAGCACGCTCCAGCATCTCTTCCTTGGACAGCTTGTCAGCGCCCTTCAGATTCTGCAGAGGGAACAGGATGTTCTGCTTGACCGTCATGTGGGGGTACAGGGCGTAGTTCTGGAACACCAGACCGATGCCTCTGTTCTCCGTAGACAGTTCTGTCACATCATCATCGCCAAAGAAGATCTTGCCGCTGGTGGGCTTCTGCAAGCCGCTGATCATGTACAGGGTGGTACTCTTGCCGCAGCCGGAGGGGCCAAGCAGGCCGATGAGCTTACCGTCGGGGATCTCGAAGGTAAAGTCGTTGACCGCCACGACCTCCTTGCCGGACTTTTTGTCGCGGCTGGGGAAGATTTTTGTCAGATTTTGCAATACAACTTTCATACTGTTCCCTTCCATTATCTTTAATTTTTTGATTTTTCTATCAATAGACCTGCCGGGCAGCCTGCTCGGCAGCAATCTTTTTCTTGTAGGCGATCATATCCTCTGTGCTGCGGAAGATCATCTGGCTGGACAGATCCACCGCCACCGTGCCCGCCAGCAGATCATGGATCGCGGAGTTGGTGCGGGTCGCGATCAGGCAGACCACCTGCACCAGCGCGATCAGTGCCAGCACGATGGGGCCGACGATGCCGATGGCATTGAAGAAGATCATAATCAGGATATACGCCGGAATCATGATCTCAATGGTGAATTTGCCGAGGATGGTGCGGGCGAATAGCTGCAGGTTGTTGACCTGCACGCCGTCAGTACGCATCAGCGCGATGGCGAATATTTTTTTGCCCACGGTCTGACCGTTTTTCAGCCAGAGCGGGACAAAGAACTCCAGCACCAGCACCGCCAAGAGAATGCCAAAAGTGGTGGTCAGCAGGGTCAGGTTCATAAGCATATTGTAGATATACAGCACATGCTCATCGCTGATCAGTGCATTATAAGCGGCGGTATATTGCTCCTGCTGTTCCGTGGACAAGTCCTCATACTGTGCCTGGGTGATCTGGAATTCCACACCGTACCGGGTTTCATAGTCGGCATAAGCCTGCTCCAGCTCCGCGCTGTAGCCGTCATAGCCCACAGCGGCGGTCAGCAGCCACACACAGCCCACAGCCAGCACACACAGTAAAATCAGGTCGAAAATACCGGCGGCGGCACGCTTCCATATGCTTGCTTTTTGTAAATCAGTGATCATGGGTGTTCTCTCCTTGTGTACGCTGCGCAGGATACACTATCGTATCAGATATTATAACACAAAGTTTCCTGAATTTCTACATGTATTTATCATACATTGCACAATTTTACATAGATTTTTCCTCGGACGCGCAAAATTCAGTGCCTTCCAACCGCTTTTTTCAGTCCGTCCAAGAAGGATTCCGGCACTGCCAGCTCTCCTTTCCCCTTTCCGATGCGGATATCCGGCTTATTGGCACCGTGAAAATCGCTTCCGCCGCTGGGCAGCAATCCGTATTCCTTCGCAAGCTCCGCTGCCAGCCGGGTCTTTTCAGCGTCAAACAACGGATAAAGCACCTCCATGCCGTCCAGTCCCGCGTCCTTCGCCGAGCCCAGGAAGCCCCGAAGCGTCGCTTCCTCCTTCAAATTCAGGAACGGATGCGCCAGCACGGCCACCGCGCCCATGGACTTGATCCGTTCTATCATTTGAAAGGCGCTGATTCGCTCCGGCGGGTTATAGTATCCGCACTTAGGCGAAAGAAGCTTGGAGAAAGCCTCCTGCCGGGTGGCGGTATAGCCCAGCTCCGTCAGCTCCGCGGCAATATGAGAGCGGTTGATCTGCCCCTTGGGGGTCTTGCTCTTAATCCGCTCCAGATCCATCGGGTATCCTGCCCGGCTCAGCGCTTCGATCAGTTCCCGGTTGCTGCGCTCCTTGCGCTGCTGCGCTTCGTCCATCAGCCCGGTGACCGTTTCAAAATACTCCGGCCGGATAAAAAGCCCCAAAATGTGCAGCTCCGTGCCCTGATAATCCGTAGAGAACTCCGCGCCGGGGATTGCTTCCACGTCATATTCTTTCGCCGCAGCCAAAAATTCCAGAAGACCCAGCACCGTATTATGATCGCACAGGGCGATCGCCGTCAAATTTGCCTCCCGCGCCGCAGCCAAAAGCTGAGCGGGAGAAAATGTACCATCTGAAAAATGGGAATGGGTATGCAGATCGCAAAATCTATCCATAACGTTCTCCTTTTAACGTGATCTGAGGCAAAACAGCCCCACCTTTGACCGGCGGGGCTGAAAAGAGCACATCAGATATTCAGGCTCCGCAGGATCTCTTCCGATGCCTGATCACCATCGCTGAACTGCACCACATAGTCGCAGATCTGTGCGTTGCGTGTCTCGCCATCGATGGCCAGCAGCCGGTTGACCTTTTCTGCCGTCGGCATCTGCTTCTCCAGAATGGCTGTCAGCAGATCCTTTTTGTCACGCTTGACGTAGATGGTAACTACATTCGAGAAATGGGTCTTCAGCGCCATAGCGCCGCAGATATCCATAACCGTCAGCACATGCTTGCCTGCTTCCAAAATCTGCTCCACGTCGGATTTCCGGGAGCCGTAACACTGGTGGGCATAGGTGGTGGATTCGAACATCTCACCATTTTCCTGCATCTGGTGGAACTGATCCAGCGGCACATGGTGATACCAGCCGCCCCGCTGCTCCGCAGTGCCCTCGTCGGTGGTGTAGCTGATGAGTTTTTCAAACCGATCCGTCTTCGCCAGCAGCTGCTCCGCCACCGCGTTCTTGCCGCTGCCCGAGGGGCCTACCAGCACCAAAATACTGGGTTTCTCCATGGAATACCGTTCCGGCCGGACGCTGTAGCTGTCAGCAATGACCTCTACCAGCTTTAAAAACTCATCATAATTGTTGACCGCCAGAATGCCGGTGGCCTCCCGGTTCCAGGGACGGCGCAGGAGAATGGGATAGGTGGCATTGGATTGGAAGACATTATGCATGCCGTCATCAAACAGAATATCCACATCGATCTTATCCTTGCGGGAGCCCATGAGGATATGATCCGCCGGAATCTCCGGAAACATTTCCGCGATCCGCTGCGCGCGAATGCTCATATACTGGGGCCATACGGCGGTGGACACAAACACTTCCATCATCTGCGACAGCTTCCGTACAAATTCCCGGGCACCCTTAATGGGCGGCTGATTGCGGAAAAATTCCGGATCATTAAAAAACTCAAAAATCACATCAGCACGGGTGCCCAGCTTACCCCAGCGATCCACCTCATAGATGGTCAGCGGAGGATCAAACCGATATTTCTCATTCGCCAGCCGAATGGCATAGGGCACACACTCCATCAGCACATCGTCAATATCCAGGGCCGTAGACAGCCGAAACCGTTTATTCATAGCGCACTTTCTTTCTGTACAGACTTCAGGGTAAAAAAGCAGCCCTTCGCGTTTGACACAGAAACACGGAAAGCTGCAATTTATTATATGATGATTATAAAAGAATATGTCAAAAAAAGCAACAGTCTTTTTCCGTTACGCATGTGAAACGACCCCTCAGCCGAGGGGTCGTTCGGATGTGGTTACTCACCCAGGAAGTAGAGCTTTGCGTAGTCGCAGTAGACAACGGCGGCTTCGCACAGGGTCTGACACGCCGGCAGCGCCGTGCGCAGAGCATCGAAGTAGGTGTTCAGGTTATAGGAAATCACACCGGTGGTGTAAGTCACGCCGTCGGACTCATAAACGCCCACCACATAGATGGTCTTGTCGATATCCTTGGCGGCGATTCCGGTGACGGAAGCCTGGTACGCCTCGTCGATGACCGTCATCTTCGCGCTGCCGGTGGCGTTCTCGAGGGTCAGTGCGTCAACACTGTCGTAGGTGGCGGCATCCCAGTAGTACATCGTCATGTCGCCGTCCATGGTGTAGGCGGGGTTGAACCGGCAGTTCAGCGCCAG
>CANBCW010000051.1 GCA_947367115.1 uncultured Clostridia bacterium
GGTACCCAATGGCGTAACGATGCCTGACCAGCCGAACACGAATCGTCCGCCGGCACTGCCGGCAAACAACAATTTATAGATCCGATGTGGGTATCGGCTCTTACAGTGTGATATCATTTCCATGCTGAACATCATCCCCCCTCTCACTGAAAGAAGTTCACCCGCACAGAGCTATCCATTTGACGAAGCGACATTTTTCTGCTGCAATACCTCCACCAAACAAGGAGGTAGCACCATGGAAAAATTCATTCCCTACGAGAAGCTTTCCAAAAAGGAAAAGCGCAAGATGGACTTAGCCAAGCGGCAGACTTGGGGAGATTTGAACCCCGTTACCCGCAAGCCCATGAACAGCAAGGCCTATAACCGCAAACGGACGCAGGAGTGGAAGAAGGATCTTCCTTACCCTGCGTCCGTTGTTTATTTAAGATCCTTTCTCATCAGGTAATCGGTCTGGTCATCGTCGCCCATGATGAAGGAGTGGGCACCAATTTGGTAAAAGCCGTTGCGCTTGTAGAACCGCTGCGCCCGCTCGTTATGTTCCCAGACACCCAGCCAAATGTATTCCTTGCTCCGCTCCTGCGCCATGGCAACAGCCTTGTCCATCAGGTATTGCCCCAGTCCAATGCCGAGGAACTCTTTTGAAACATAGAGCCGCTCGATCTCCAGGGCTTTCGGGTCGTGAAACTCTACTTGAGCCGGGGCTTCGTTGATTTTCAGATAGCCCGCCAAAGTGTCACCGGCATAGAGAAAATAAAACTCCTGATTCCCATCCATCAGCTCCCGGCAAAGCTTTTGCTCATTGTACGCCGCTTGCAGATACGCCTCCATATTCTCCGGCGTGTTCACAGCCGCAAAGGTTTCGTAATAAGTCTTAACGGAAATGGCCCGCAAAGCATCCAGATCCTCCGCCACGCACCGTCTAAACTGTAAGGTCAACTTTCTTCACCCTTTCTGCCGCCCATTATATCACACCGCGCATAGCTTGAAAAGAGGGCAAAAGGGTGGTACAATGAGCTTACAATGCTTTGAAAGGTTATCGGGAATATGAACCCTTGGAAAATGTTCGCGCTATCACAATCTGATACTCCGGCTTCACAGGGGTTTTCTATGCATTTTGAAAAGGACATCGACCCCGAATTTCGAAAGTTGTGCCTGATGTTTTCCGCATGGCTTCGTCGCAGCTATCGGTTTCCTGTCCACCTGAATATCTACATCAAAAACTGCCTAACCATTACACTTATGGACGGACGCCAAGCCTACGGCGGTTTTCGTTACTTTGAAGCAAAGCCTCCTTACATCCGCATTCCGGCTCAAATCGATCCGAAGGAATACGAAGAGTATGAAGCTATCGGGATCTATTATTCCATCCTCGGCTCTCTTGTTCATGAGCTGGCACATTATTTTCAATGGGTTGCCGAAATGGATCTTACGGAAAGACAGGCGAATTATTACCGTTTTCGAATCATCAGGCAATTCTGTGAGGACTGCGGTCTGCCATTGCCATATTGAAAGGAGCACTTATGAACCGTCCCTACATCATCTGCCACATGGTGACCTCTCTGGATGGGAAGGTCACGGGGAAATTTCTTTCCACGCCCCAGTGTGAAAAAGCCACCGACCTTTACTACCAGCTCAACCGGGATTACAAGGCCGACGGTTTTGCCTGCGGCCGGGTGACCATGGAGGGGAGCTTCACCGGGGGCTGGTATCCGGACCTGAGTGAATTTGAGCCGTCGTACAGCCCCATGGACTTCCTGACAGATGACATTGGTGAGTATTTCGCCGTGGCCTTTGACCCCCACGGACGGCTGGGCTGGCAGTCGAACCGCATTATTGACGACGATCCCGGCTACGGCGGTGCCCAGATCATCGAGGTGCTAACCCATCAGGTCAGCCGCCAATGCCTAACCTATCTGCAATCCATGGACATCCCCTACATCTTCGCCGGGGACACCGAGATCGACATAGAAGAAGCCCTGTTCAAGCTGAAAGCCTACTTCGGCATCCACAAGCTGCTCCTGGAGGGCGGCAGTATTCTCAACGGTGCCTTCCAGCGCGCCGGGGTCATTGACGAGCTGAGCCTTGTGGTGGCTCCCATGGTCGCCAGCGCCGAGGACAAGCCCCTGTTCACGGATGCGCAAATGGAGAACTACTCCCTCGAAGATGTCCAGTACCGCAATGACAGCTTGTGGCTGAATTATAAAAAGAACGGATAATGTATGCACCCCGGTGGTTCGCTTGAACCACCGGGGTACTTTTTTACCTAACCTTCGTAATTTCCGGCTTCCACAAGCCGAAAGACAGCTTGGCGAACACCTTCAAATAGGCATCCACATCCAGCGGCCGCCGGGTGGACAGAACACGAAAAATGCCGCCTACCTCCGCAATGTTATAGCCGGTGTCGCAAAAGCCGTTTTTCTCATAAAACCGCATCCGGCTGACCCGCTCGTCGGCATTAGGAGCGGCATCGTCCAGAGGTTCCACATTGAGGATCACCGGCTTTCCTTGAGCTTTGCATTTCAAATGCTCCAAAATGGCGGAGCCATAGCCCACGCCCCGAACGGTATCATCCACCGCCAGAAACATGACGAACAGCACATCCTCTGTCACCGTGGTATGGGTAAAGCCGCAAAATTCGCCCTCGTCATAATAGGCCGTCAGTTCCACGCCCTGCTCCAGCGTGGACAGCCGCAGCACCCACCATGGCACACGCTCCTCCTTGGGGAACGCCGTGCGGTATAGCCGCTTCGCCGCCACCAACTCTTTTGTTGCCGTTAACTGCATGATATCACCTGACCTTTTGGCTATTATACCACGCAAAATCGCCCCTTGCAACGGAAGTTTGCAGGGGGTATAATGATTGAAGAAAGGTCGGTGTTTTCAGCGACACCACGCCCCTCATCACCCACCGCTTCAAGCTGGCGGATATCGAGGAGGCTTACCGCATCTTTGAAAACAAACTGGATGGGGTTATAAAGATTGCAATTCATTCGTAATTTTGGGTGAGTTGCATATCATTGTGCAACGGTCTCATAATCCACGCTCTGGGGTAGAAGGATTTTATCCTTACTATCTTCAGGAGGCGCATTATGACCGAAGAAAACTACAACTACCGCACTAGTCAAACCCTGCTCCGTAATCAGTTCCCCGGCAAAGGCAAGCTCCAAATCCCTATCATTCCCAAGTTTGAAGCCAAGCCCGGGGATTTCGATGACCTTCTTCTGATTGGATTTGACAAAACCCATTTAGAGGACAACAACCATTTGAACAGGATGGTACACTTCTTCCTTTACGACTACCGCTTTGAACGTGTATGGAAACATCCGGACAACGACATTGAAAAGCTCTCCCGTTACCGCGCTGTTCTTTCCCCGGATTTCAGCATGTATCTGGAAATGGCACCGGTAATGCAGCTTTACAATGTGTTCCGCAATCGCTGGTGCGGTGCCTACTGGGCATCCAAAGGCATCCGTGTCATTCCTACAGTCAACTGGGGCGATGAAAGCACCTTTGATTTCTGTTTTCAAGGCATTGAGAAGGGCTGTACTGTCGCTGTTTCCACCTATATGGCATCCGAAAGCGAACATCACGAAGCTCAAAAAGAATGGTTTATGGCCGGTTATAACGAAATGCTGCGCCAAATCGAGCCGGAACGGATCATCTGTTACAACACCCCATTTCCCGAAATGGAAGGAAACATCGTGTACATAGACTACGACCGCAGTTCTTGGCGTTACATGAGTTATGAACGCAGTTTGCCCAAAGAAAATTTGGATGTGTACAAAATAGACAACACAACGCCCACCGATTATGATATACTGGCACCGTATATGGTTGGTAAAGGTGGAGGAAGTGCTTACGGAGGGAATTGGAAACCTTCAAAACCAGAAGATCAGAGATTGGTTGGTGCACCTGGTAGCACCAACACATCAACGAACGCCAAGGGCGAGACCACTCAAACACATATAGGTGATGATGGCAAAGCGGATATGGAGCGCCACAATACCGACCACGGAACGCCTCATCGTCACACTAATCCGCATGATCACAGTGTAACTTGGGAAGGCAATCACCCCAATTTCGGTCCCCCCATCAACTACGAAGGAGATGCCCCCGAGTTTGGTGATGTTATAGGAGGAAAGAGTATGATGAATGGAAAAATAATTAAAGGAAACATGATTGAGCAAAACCGTTTCACTGGTATCAGCGATTTTAACTGGTCCATAAAGTGCGGTGGTGAAATCGAATTTCGATGGAACGGCATAGATTATGGCGCATTCCGACTCAACAACCGTTACATGCTTGCTTGGAATAATGGCAAGAATGAGGTATGGTTTGATACTGTCGATGAACTTCTCGAATTTACGCTTGGAGCGGACCGACTGCGCGATATCATTACCGATATTGCAGTATTAGCCCGTACAATTTGACAAAAGGAGTAATGTACTATGAGAAAGAATTTCGGAGCAAAACCCATGTGCTATCCCATGCCGGTGTATATTATCGGCACTTACAACGCCGATGGCGTGCCCAATGCCATGAACGCCGCCTGGGGCGGTATCAGCGAGGAGCAGGAGATCTCCATCTGCATCAGCGCTGACCACAAGACCACCGAGAACATTCTATCCCGGAAGGCATTCACCGTGTCCATGGCTACCACCAAAACGCTCACGGCCTGCGACTATGTGGGCATCGTCTCCGGCAGCAAAGAGCCGGACAAGTTCGCCAAGGCCGGTTTCCACGCCACCAAATCCGAATTTGTGGACGCGCCCCTGATCGACGAGCTGCCCATGGCGCTGGAATGTGAGCTGATTTCCTACGATCCCGAATCCTGCCGTCTGGTGGGGCGCATCGTCAACGTCTGCGCCGACGAATCCGTCCTGGGTGAAAACGGTAAAGTGGACGTGCAGAAGCTCCAGCCCATCACCTACGATCCCATGAACCACCACTACCTAGTCTTGGGCGAAAAAGTAGGCCAAGCCTTCCACGACGGCTTAGCCCTGAAATAAACAACCATGCCCGGGAGGAAACTCCCGGGCATTGACATTATGTACGGCGCTCGTTCAATCTTCCCGCCGATTCTGTAAGTTGAATCTTACCGATGCGTTTTACACATCAATCGGAGGGTGTCCGTTGGAGAAAACAAGGTGTGCGGAGTATTTGCCACGCATCACGGTTACCTTTGTTCCATCAGAAAGAGGCGCTTCAAAATAGTAACCGGAGGCAATACCGCCTTTTTCCTCCCCATTCACATATAGCTTTGTATGAATAAAGCCCCTATAAAATGTAAGAATGTCACGATTGATTTGAAATGTTACTACTTTCGAACACAGAAGATCCGCAAACAAAAACAAAACCGAGGGAATAAAACCCATAACGCCAACCACGATCCCCACCGCATAGTTATCGTTGTATGTAACATATTGGTAAGTAAATATCCCTTCGCCAACTTTTTCTATAACCTTACTTTCCTCCAGCAGCACATTAAAGGTAATGCCGATTGTCAGAAAAATTACGCCCATAATGGCTTCAATGATCCGCCGTTTCCTGATATGGGCTTTCAATTCTTTTTCCAATTCTATGTGCTTCATATAAAACCTCCGAACTGTTGATTTTCAAATTTTCATTGGTATGTAATCCCTTCGCCAATTTGGTCTGGACGCTACGCAGTGAAACCATGTCATTGCGAGGAGCGAAGCGAAGTGGCAATCTCCTGGTACTATCCATCAAACTGCTGTACAAGGAAAGACATTGTACCGGGAGATTGCCACGCCCCTCCGGGGCTCGCAATGACGGTCTTTAATCCACCACTTCAATATAAAAGCTCACCGGGCGGAAGCCGTCGTTGCAGGAAATCATGGCCGAGTTGGGATCTTTCATCCAGCCATCATAGAAATTTCCGCCGCCGTTGGCTAGTTCTTTGACAAAGTACGCCATGCTCTCCCACGCGCTGTCGCAGAAGTGTTCCGGCTTTTCACCATCCACGGACACCCAGACCATCCCTTCCTCCACGTCGCAAGCGTGCTGGATGGGATTTTCATATTTCGCCATCAGATCGGGATAGCTGGCCTTCCGCACGGCGGTGATCTTTACTTTTTTCATAGTTCCTCCTACAAAGATAACATAGCAATCGACGCAACGCCAAATTGGAATTTATCTATTTAATAAGAAGTTGTTTGCCTCGGTCAATATTCTTTTGCTGCTATCAAATTGAAACAAAGACATTGCAGTTTCATAATCAACTAACAGAGCGTTTGATAGTTCTTCTTTTTGATAAGTAAACTCCTGATTGCTATATTCCCCAAGGAAATAAACAATCTGCTTAATTGTATTTACTTTCTGTGGAATGGGATGTTCATCCTCACTTCTAAAGCCAGAAACTAAATTAATTCTAAGCCCCACTTCCTCAAAGACTTCTCTCAGTGCTGTTTGTTCTTCAGTTTCTCCTGCTTCGACATGTCCTTTCGGGAACCCATATATACCTGATAAGTTACTAATTAACAAATATTGAATTTTACTGTTACTGCGGGTAAACACTACCGCTCCGCATGATTTTTCATATGTCATAAAACTTACCTCGTCAAATTCTTATCTAGTGATTATGTTTTTGGTTGCTCAGTACACCAGTCTTTGATTTTGCAAAATGGGCATACCAACTTATATTCACTTCCAGAATGCTCAGTAATAATTATCTTAGGCCATTTAATATTGAACTCATTGGAACAATGCTTGCACTTGAATTTATGTAAAGAGATACTTTTCGCTATTAGAACAACTACCACTATGGCCATTATAAGAATAAGTGCTATAAGTAAATAGTCCATACTACAGCCCCCTCATCAAATTTATGTTTTTCTATCCGTTATCCCTAGTTCATTTCGTCCACGAAAGAGAAATCCTTTGCGGTCATCAGCGGGTCAAGCGCCGATTGCACATCGGTGATGACCTTTTCATCGCCTGCGATCACGGCAACGGTTTTGCCGTTCATGGTCACACGCTCAATGTAACTTCCTGCCATCAGAATACCTCCCTGACTTGAATGTCATATTCCTCATCGATGAGGATATACTCGCAGCCGTAGGCTTTACACGCCGCGAGGTTACGTTCGTTTTCATCAATGAGCCTTTCGGCGGTCAGGCCGGAATCGTCCAGCCGGGCTTCGATGGCATTGGCGTGGGAACGAATATCGGCAAAGTGGGTTTGGATATAGCTCCGGGACATGATCAGGCAAAGATAGCGAATGTGCCGCAAGTATGCTTCGTCAAAGTCCTTTCGCCAGTCAAAAGGGATGTAACAGCCCTCTACGATCAGATTCTGCCGGTTTTCGATGGCAGTCTTGACCATCTCCCGGACGATGGGCCAGAGATAGGCTGTCATTTTATCGTCATCCATAGGGGTCAAATCGGTGCTGCCGCTGCGGATCAAGCCCATTTTCAGATGGTCAATGGAAAGATAAGGGTAGTGATACCGTTCCAACAGACGCTGCGCCAGTACCGTTTTCCCAGTATGGCTGGCTCCGCCAATCAGAATAATCATCCCACCACCTCATATTCCGTTTCGTAGGTGCCCATTTTCAGGACATAGCCGCAGCCGCAGACTTCGTCCGCTGCCAATGTACCGGTCTGACCAATGGCTCCGCCCATTTTCACGAACACTTCCACAGTTTCGCCGCAATTGGGGCACTTGACCTCCACCAGCCGGGGTGTACCCTTCCCCTCCTGGCAGCCACTCATAAGACTCATATTTTTCGCTCCTTTTTCTTCGTTTCTCACCTTTATATTTTTATTATACCACGCAAGGTCATCCCTTGCAACGCCCTCTCACAAGCACAGAGGCGCGAACATGGAGTCGTTTTTTGGCTGCCTGCCTTAACCGTTTTCCGTTCAATGGGCTGAGCCTGGGTCTTTTCCTGCGGTGCAGTTCCAAGGTTTACAAATTATTTACCATGATTTCACAAAAGTTAAGTTTGCTTTCAGTTCAAGTGTGTATGATGAGTAGGCAAAAAGGGGGTGATCCTATGGAGTTTCGCCATGAATGGAAACACGAGATCAGCTACGGCGATATGCTCATCCTGCGGCAGCGGCTGCGAGCCGTCATGCAGGCAGATGAACACGCCAAGGACGGAAAATACTTTATCCGCAGCCTGTACTTTGACAACGCCGCCGACAAGGCGCTGCGGGAAAAGCTGGACGGCGTCAACAACCGCGAAAAATTCCGCATCCGCTACTATGACCATGACCCCAGCCTGATCCATCTGGAGAAGAAAACCAAGCGCAACGGCTTGGGCAGCAAGGAAACGGCAAGTCTGACCGCCGCCGAAGCCCAATCCATCGTGGACAGCCACTGGGAGTGGATGAAGGACGCTGACCGGCCCTTGGTTCAGGAGCTGTACAGCAAAATGATCTCCCAAGGGCTGCAGCCCAAGACCATCGTGGACTATTGGCGTGAGCCCTTCGTCTTTGGCCCCGGCAACGTCCGGGTGACCCTGGACTACGACATCCGCACCGGACTGCGAAGCACAGATTTTCTGAACCCCGATTGTGTGACCATCCCGGCCGGGGATTCCCCCATCATTCTGGAAGTGAAGTGGGACGAATTTCTGCCATCCATCATCCGGGACATCGTCCAGCTTGAGGGGCGGCGCACCAGCGCATTTTCCAAGTACGCGATCTGCAGAATTTATGATTAAGGAGACTTTACAATGACATTTCAGGACATTTTTAAATCCAGCTTTCTGGAGAACGTGACCGCCGTCAGCCTGCTTGACATGGGTATTTCCCTTGTTCTGGCCTTCTGCCTGGGTCTGTTCATCTTCATGGTGTACAAAAAGACCTTCAACGGCGTGATGTATTCCAGTTCCTTCGGCGTGACCCTCATCGCCCTGACCATGATCACCAACGTGGCGATTCTGGCCGTCACCAGCAACGTAGTGCTGAGCCTTGGCATGGTGGGCGCGCTGTCCATCGTCCGGTTCCGCACCGCCATCAAGGAGCCTCTTGACATTGCTTTCCTGTTCTGGTCCATCGCCGTGGGCATTGTGCTGGCAGCCGGCATGATCCCGCTGGCGGTCATCGGCAGCGTTATCATCGGCGTGATCCTGCTGGTATTCGTCAATAAGAAATCTCATCTGCATCCCTACATTCTGGTGGTGGAGTGCGACTGCCAGGAGACCGAGGACAAGGTCAAGTCCATTCTGAAACCCCATGTTGACCGCTGTGTGGTCAAGAGCAAAGCCGCCCAGGCCGGTTCCGTGGAGCTGAACCTGGAGGTTCAGCTCAAGGAGGACAACACCGATTTCGTCACTGCCCTGTCCAAGCTCAAGGGTGTGCGCAAGGCGGTGCTGGTCAGCTACAACGGCGAGTATATGGGTTAAGGCCATGGCAACGAACAAGCATATTGACCGGATCTGCATTGTGGCGGTGATCCTCGCCCTGCTGATCACGGCTCTGTTTATGAACGGCGAAAATCTGGGGCTTCAAATCAAAGCCAACGCCATGAGCTACGAAAACCGGCTGTTCGACACCTCCAGAGTCCACACCATCGATATCGTCATCGACGATTGGGACGCATTCCTGTCCACCGCCCAGAGCGAGGAATATTCCGTGTGCAGCGTAGTCATCGACGGAGAGAGCTGCACCAACGTGGGCATCCGGGGCAAGGGCAACACCTCTTTGAGCAACGTTGCCTCCATGGGTTCGGAGCGTTACAGCTTCAAGATTGAGTTCGACCAGTACGATTCCACCAAAAGCTACTACGGTCTGGACAAGCTGAGCCTGAACAACATGATTCAGGATAACACCATGATGAAGGATTATCTGACCTATCAGATGATGAATGCCTTCGGCGTTGCCGCGCCGCTGTGCAGCTATGCCTACATCACCGTCAACGGTGAGGATTGGGGGCTGTATCTGGCGGTGGAAGCGGTGGAGGAGAGCTTCCTGCAGCGCAATTACGGCAGCAACTATGGGGAACTGTACAAGCCCGACAGCATGAATATGGGCGGCGGCCGGGGCAACGGCAAGGACTTCGACCTTGAGGACTTCATGGGCACCGGTGACGAGACCACGGATGCCACCACCCCCTCCGTTCCCAGCGGCGCAATGATGCCCGGCATGGGCAGCGATAGTTCCCAAGTCCCCAGCATGCCGGAGGATTTTGACCCCAGCCAGATGGGCGGCGGCATGGGCGAAATCCAGATGCCCAGCGGCGGCATGGGCGGCGGTATGGGTGCCGACACAGGCATGGGCACCGATGATGTGAAGCTGCAATACATCGACGACGCGCTGGACAGCTACGCCAACATTTTCAGCAGCGCCAAGACCAATGTAACTACCGCCGACCAACAGCGGCTGGTCAAATCCCTGCGCGCCCTCAGCGAAAATGCTGAGCTTGATAAGGTGCTGGATATCGACGCGGTGCTGCGGTATTTCGTGGTTCACAATTTTGTGGTCAATGCCGACAGCTACACCGGCTCCATGATCCACAACTATTATCTTTACGAAAAAGACGGCCAGCTTTCCATGATCCCCTGGGACTATAATCTGGCCTTCGGCACCTTCCAGAGCAATGATGCCAACGGCGCGGTCAATGACGACATCGACGCACCCCTGTCCGTCACCGGCAGTGGCCTGCCCATGATCGACTGGATCTTTAACAATGAGGAATATCTTGCCCAGTACCACACCTATTTTCAGGAGTTCCTGGACACGGTGGATACCGCGGCCATCATTGATGAGGCCAAAGCGCTGATCGCGCCCTATGTGGAGGATGACCCCACCAAATTCTGCACCTATGAGGAATTTGAGCAGGGCGTGCAGACCCTGACCGCTTTCTGCGCCCTGCGGTCAGAAAGCGTTACCCTGCAGCTTGCGGGGGCGGAAGCGGATGTGGATGCTTCCTCCATCACCCTGTCTGACATGGGCACCATGAGTGCCGGCATGGGTGGCGGCAAGGGGCAGTCCACTGCGCCGGAGGACATCGGCGATACCACACAGCTTCCGCAGATGCCCGACGGTCAAGGCGGGATGCAGATGCCCGAACCGGACAACACCGCCAGCACCGACGAGACCACCGGCGATATTCAGCAGATCCCTGAGGGTGACGGTCAAGGCGGGATGCAGCGTCCCGGCGGCATGGAGCTGCCCGATGGTATGGAACCGCCGGAGGGTATGGAGAATATGCAGCCCGGTCAGACCGGCGGCGAGCAAACCAATGTCCCCAACCATGGGCAGACTGCCGCCACTCCCACCCAGGATCCCAGCATGTTTATTCTGCTGGGTGTCACTGTCCTGATCCTGATCGCAGGCCTTATCTTTGCGTTTAAGTTCAAGCGGTAAAATTTACACCGGGAAGCGCATTCGCACTTCCCGGTGTGTCCGTTTATAAGGTAAATTGTTGTTTGCCGGCAGTGCCGGCGGACGATTCGTGTTGGGCTGGTCAGGTATCGTTACGCCATTGGGTACCGCTCGGTATCGTTTTATCTGCGAGATCTGAGCGC
>CANBCW010000052.1 GCA_947367115.1 uncultured Clostridia bacterium
CTCCGAAAGAACAAACCGCCCCTGCAAGGATCGTCACTTGTCAAAACTATTGCAACTTGCTATTGCAATTTGCCAAATTATTCTTCCGGCACTTCGCCGCAGGTTGGATAAGCATCATAATCCCATACGAACTCAGCCATTTGACCATCCGTCCGCTCCCGGAAGGCTCCCTCCAGCAGATTCACATGATAGTAGATTCCACCGTCGCATACGATATTCCAGTAGTAGCTTTCTCCCTTATGAGTTCCGGATACCACTTGGCACTCCAGCCCCGCCTGACGGCACATGGCCGCATATACTGCCGCAAAGGCTCTGCTGTCCCCCACCCCATGACGCAGGAGACTGTAGGCCGGTGTAATAGAAGCAGTGATTTGATAGTCGTAGCGCTCCATCAGGAAAGAATAGAGCTGCGCGTATTTCTCACGCGTCTGTCCATCGCCGCTGACATACAGCACAGCCGACGCGAACACCGGCCGCACCTGCTCCTGCATGCTCCGCAGAGACTCCCTGCTGGTTTGGTATGTAAAGCGCAGTTCCACCACTCTGTTCGTCCCGGACTCCGGATAGACATTGACGGTCACCTGGGGCAGCTCCATCACATACTGAGGGTTCTCCAGTGCGTAGCTTTCCACCGTCTGAATAAAATCGGTGTCCTCATAATTTCTGATCTGTATGACGATATCCGCTTCACACTGGTTCAAGGCGCTGGCAATCACCGCCTTCGCCTCCTCCACGCCGCGCACCTGTTTGATCTTCAGGATCTCCGCACGGTTGTGGGTATACACGATATTCACATCCAGCGCGGCCTGTCCCCCGCTCTTACCCAATTCAAAGCTGATGCCTTCCACCGCATAGGCGGCGATGGGGTTGGAGTTCATGATCTCGCTGATCACACGTTTCATATCCGGCTCTACCTGATCCTGATCGTAATTGATCACACTGATCACACCGTCAACCCTGCCCGCCTCGACCATTTTAGTCAGAGCGGCGTGTAACTGTGTATAATTAGCGGCTGATACGTTCTGGCTGGTGCCGGCAGTTGATTGCTGCTGATGGGGCTTGACCGAGCTGTAATGGCCGTCAAAGACGTTGGCGCAGCCGCTGAGCAGCAAACACAGCATCAGCACCGCAGCGATTCCTTTCCGCTTCAATGTCAAGCCCCCCTTTTAAAGTGAATCCTTTGAGTATTTGGCGAAGCCGTCACCCAAAACCTGATGTGCTTCCTGGACAATGATAAAGGCATTGGGATCGATCTCCGTAACCAGCTCCTTCAGCTCTGCTAACTGCTGGCGCTTCACCGCCGTAAGAACCACCTTGGTGTCCCGTCCGCTGTATGCACCCTCGCCGTGCAGGAAAGTCGACCCACGGTGAAGCTTATCCCCCACCTGCTTCGCCACCTGCTCATATTCCTTTGTGACGATCATCGCCACTTTAGAATAGTCAAAGCGGTAGACCACCGTGTCCATCACCCTGGAAGTAATAAACACCGTGATGCCGGTATACAGCGTTTTGGTCACATCTCTAAACACGATACCGGTCAGCACCGCCACACACAGGTCGATGCATAAGCAGATCTGACCCACCGGTATATTCCGGTATTTGAGCTTCAGCAGACGCACCAGAATATCCGTACCGCCGGTAGAAGTACCGCTGGCAAACACCATGCCGATTCCAAGTCCGCACAGTGCCGCTCCGTACACTACCGCCAGCAGCATTTCCGTCTGAGGCACCGGCAGAATGGTAAACAAATCAATGAACACGGAACTGGCGACCATGCCCAGCAAAGAGCCTATAAAAAACTTTCTGCCGATTTTAAAACCGCCCACCAGAAACAGCGGGATGTTGATCAAGATCTGAATAACGCCCACCGATTCCATACCGATCAGTTCGGCAATGACCATGGACAAGCCGGACACGCCGCCGGTATTCAGGCTGTGCGGTATCAAAAACAGGTCAAACCCCAATGCAAAAACGGCTCCACCAAGAATTGTACTGATGATCCAGCCGAACTTGCGTATCACGTTCATCATTAAGATCCTCCCTCCGAGGGAATTTGCTCCCCGGATCAATCAAACTTCAAATGTAATTTGCTTTTCCTGCGCATCCTCACTTTTGAGAATCGCACCTGCGGCGGGGATCGTCTTGGTGCGGTAACGGCTTTGATTGACGATCCCGCTGCCCTCCGCTGCCACCGCGTGACTCAGAGCCGCTTTTTTCTTAAGGGTCATCACACTGACACCCTGCGTATTGCGGGTGGTCTTCGGCAGCAGCTGCGCCGTAGAGAAGATCACGCAGCGTCCGTCGGTAGAGTAAACCGCCATCTGTACGTCTGTCTCAAAAGCCATACAGGAACGCAGGGGGCTCTTGTCGGAGTAAGCACCGGTGAGCTTGCGGCGGTTGGTCTTTGTCTCATAGGCTGAGAGCGGCACCTTTGCCGCCTTGCCGTTTTCAAAGAAGAACAGCACAAACCCCTTGTAATCTCCCGGCAGGATCACCTTCACCGCCTTTTCATCCGCGTCGAAGCCCAGCTTCTGAGGCAGATAATCCCCCAACTGAGATGCCTTTCCATCATCAAAATCAGACAGCCGGGATTTGTAGCACTGGAATTTATCCGTAAACACCAGAAGCTCTGCCCGGTTGGAGGTCTCTTGAGAGAAGGCCAGGCTGTCACCCTCCTTGAACTTCTGTTCGCCGCTCATACGCAGGGACTGGGCAGTGATCTTCTTTAGATACCCCTCCTTGGAAACGAACAAGGTCACCGGATAATCCGGCACCTGTTCCTCATCTTCCTCCACTTCGATCTGGGCTGTTTCGTATACGATCTCAGTCTTGCGGGGCTTGCCGTATTTGTCAGTCACCTGCTGCAGTTCCTTGATGATCAGGTTCTTCAGCTTCCGGCTGCTGCCCAGCGTATCGAGCAGTTCCGCGATCTCCTTTTCCAGATCGCCGGTGGCCTTGGTCTGCTTGAGGATGTACTCCTTGTTGATATTGCGCAGCTTGATCTCCGCAACATAGTTTGCCTGAATCTCATCAATACCGAAGCCAATCATCAGGTTAGGTACGACCTCGCTTTCCAGCTCCGTCTCCCGGATGATGCGGATGGCCTTATCAATATCCAACAGGATCCGTTCCAGACCTTTCAGCAGATGCAGCCGCTCCTGCTTCTTCTGAACCTGGAAATACAGCCGCCGCTTGACGCAATCGGTTCGCCAGGCCGTCCACTCCTCCAAAATCTCGCCAACGCCCATGACCCGGGGCATACCAGCAATCAGAATGTTGAAATTACAGGCAAAGCTATCCTGCAGGGGAGTCATGCGGAACAGCTTCTGCATCAGCTTGTCAGGCTCCACACCGCGCTTGAGGTCAATGGTCAGCTTCAGGCCGCCCAGATCCGTTTCATCGCGCATATCGGCGATTTCCTTGATCTTACCGGCTTTGATCAGCTCTGCCACCTTGTCCATGATGACTTCCGTGGCGGTGGAATAGGGGATCTCGTAGATCTCGATCATATTCCCTTCCTTGATATAGCGCCACTTGGCCCGCAGCTTGAAGCTGCCCCGGCCTGTAGAGTAAATCTCGCGGGTCGTCGCCTCGTCAAAGAGCAGTTCGGCACCGGTGGAGAAATCCGGCCCCGGCAGAGTTTCCAGAATGTCATGCTCCGGATTCTTCATCAGTGCGATCGCGGTATCGCAAACCTCCTTCAAATTGAAGGAGCAGATATTGGACGCCATACCGACGGCAATTCCCTGATTGGGTGACACCAGAACGTTGGGAAATGTGGTAGGCAGAAGTGTGGGCTCTTTCATGGTGGAGTCGTAGTTATCCACCATATCCACCGTATCGCTGTCAATATCCCGGAACAGCTCTTCGCAGATGGGCTCCAGCTTGGCCTCCGTGTATCGCGCGGCAGCATATGCCGTATCCCGAGAATAGACCTTGCCAAAGTTACCCTTGGAATCCACCAGCGGGTGCAGCAGCGTCTCATTGTCCCGCGCAAGACGAACCATAGTCTCATAAATCGCCGCGTCACCGTGAGGATTCAGCTTCATGGTCTGTCCCACGATGTTGGCAGACTTGGTACGCTTTCCCTTCAGCAATCCCATTTTGTACATGGTGTACAGCAGCTTTCGGTGGGAGGGCTTAAAGCCATCGATCTCCGGAATCGCCCGGGAAACGATGACCGACATCGCGTAGGGCATGTAGTTGATCTCCAGTGTTTCAGAGATTGCCTGCTCAGAGGTCGAACCTACCAGTCCCACAATGCCATCGGTATTTACCTTGGGCTTGTTATCAACTTCTTTTTTCTTTCGTGCCATACTTGGCTCCTTTACAGACTCTCTGTCATTCCGCGCCAGTGCGCACACTGGCGCGGGCTGGTTCGCAACGACTCATAATATTTACGATATATCCGCCAATTCGAGATATTTCGCACCGTTTTCGGCGATAAAATTCTTTCTCTCACTGAGGCTGTCACCCAGCAGAACATCAAAATAAAAAGCAGTCCGCTGGACATCCTCGGGCACGACCTTGATCAGCCGCCGGGTTTCCGGGTTCATGGTCGTCATCCACATCATTTCCTTGGTATTCTCGCCAAGGCCCTTAGAGCGCTGGATATCCACCTTTTTGCCGTCCAATTCCTTCAGGATAGTTGCCTTTTCTGCTTCATTGTAGGCAAACCAGGTCTTATCCTTGCAGGTGATCTCGAACAGCGGAGATTCCGCAATATACACATACCCATCCCGGATCAGTGTCGGGCACAACCGGTAGAGCATGGTCAGAATCAAGGTGCGGATCTGGAAACCGTCCACGTCCGCATCGGTGCAGATAATGACCTTGTTCCAGCGAAGATTGTCAATATCAAAGGAACTCAGTTCCTTCGACTTCTTTCCCTGGATTTCCACGCCGCAGCCCAGCACCTTCATCAGATCCGTGATAATGGGGCTGGCAAAAATCTTGTTATAATCTGCCTTCAAGCAGTTAAGGATCTTACCACGCACGGGCATGATGCCCTGGAATTCCGAATCCCGGGCAAACTTGACGCTGCCCAACGCGGAGTCGCCCTCCACGATATAAAGCTCCCGTACATTGGAATCCTTGCTGCGGCAGTCCACAAATTTCTGTACCCGGTTTGCGATATCGATGGAGCCGGACAGCTTTTTCTTGACGTTGGCCTTGGTCTTCTCCGCGGACTCTCTGGCCCGCTTGTTCAGCAGCACCTGATCCGCCGCGCGATCTGCCTCCTGCTTGTTTTCGATGAACCAGACCTGAAGCTGCTCCTTGAAGAAAGCCGTCATGGCATCCTGCGTAAACTTACTGTTCACCGATTTTTTCGTCTGGTTTTCAAAACAGCCGATGGTGGAAAAACAGTTGGTCACCAGCACCAGACAGTCCTGAATGTCCTGATAAAGAATCTTGCTCTCATTTTTGGTATACTTATTGCTGTCACGCAAATATTTATCAAAAGCCACCGTAAAGCCCAGCCGCACCGCCCGATCCGGGCTGCCGCCGTACTCCAGCCAAGAGGAATTGTGGTAATACTCTACATGACTGACCTGCTTGGAAAAGCAGAAGGACGTGGTGATCTTCAGCTTCATTTCCGGTCGGTTGTCCGCGTCACGCCCCCGGCGCTCCGCTTCCCAGAATACGGGCATGGTAAAGGCATTATCCCCCACCATCTCCTCAATATACTGCTTGATGCCATCAGCGTAGCAAAATTCTTCTTCCTCAAACCTTTTGCCCACCTGATTGCGGAACCGGAAGGTAATCCCCTTGTTCACCACCGCCTGACGGCGCAGCACATCCCGGTAGTAATCCACAGGAATATTGATATCGGTAAATACCTGCTTATCCGGCCGCCAGTGGAACACGGAACCAGTCTTGCGGCCCCGATCAGTAGGCTCTTTCTTTAGGCCGCCCTTGTTTCTGCCCTTTTCAAAGTGCAGATCGTACCGAAAACCGTCCCGGCGGATGGTTGCGTCAAAAAATTCAGAGGCGTACTGGGTGGCGCAGGAGCCCAGGCCGTTCAGACCCAGGGAATACTCATAGTTTTCCCCATTTTCGCCATATTTACCGCCGGCATACATCTCACAGAATACCAGTTCCCAGTTGTAGCGCTTTTCCTTTTCATTATAGTCCACAGGACAGCCTCGTCCAAAGTCCTCAATCTCAACAGAGAGATCCTCATACCGGGTCACGATGATGGTATCGCCATGCCCTTCTCTGGCCTCATCGATGGCGTTGGAAAGGATCTCAAACACCGCGTGCTTACATCCTTCCAGATCATCGGAGCCAAAAATGACCGCGGGACGTTTCCGTACCCGCTCCTCCCCCTTCAGCATGGAAATGCTGGAGTTTCCATATTGTTCTTGTTTTTTTGTTGCCATATCATTTACCTGCCATTGTGTCCATAATAAATCAATTATATTATACGCAATTTTGTAAATAAAGTCAACAAAAACCACCGCTGCCCGGTTCGGGCAGCGGTGGCAATTCGCGGTTCCTATCAACCGATCATTTTTTCATTTTTAAGAACGATCACAGCAGCCCCCAGAACACTGATCAGCAGAACCGCCAGCAGCATTCCGGTATCACCGGTCTCGGGGTTGATCTCAATACCGGGCTTATCCGTATTGTCATCATTCTCAAACTCTTCAACAATGTGAATGGTATACGTGGTGGAAACACCCTTGTACTCCAGGTAGCCTTCAATATCGCAGGGAGCGACAGGCGCCTCATCAAGCATCACCCACCCGCCAATGACACCAATAGGATATCCGTCAACAAAGGGATACTCAATTCCCATCATGTCGATCCATTCAATATCCTCTGCGGCAAAGGTTTTGGAAGTACCGTCCTTGTAATTGACCTTCAGGGACATGCCGTCATACAGCTGCCGGACATTTTCAACAAGCTTGCCATCGGGTGCGATCAGACCCAGCTCCTCATCGATCATAAAGGTATCCTGAGGCATCTCGATCACTTCAATGCTCTCCACCGGGCTGTCAATGATCTGAACGCTCAGTACCGCGTACAGATCACCGTAGAGGTAGCCAATCAGGTTCTCGCTGTCCTTGGTCCAGAGGCCTTCGGACTGGCCATTCTCCGAATCAGTCACGCCCTGATTATTCTGGCAGAGGATCTCCACGCCATAGACCGTATCTCCGGGCTTGGCCGTAATCTTGCTGCCATCGCTGAAGGTGATCACCACCTGGCGGTCATAGGCCGCAAAGGGGAGGTAATACCAGCCTTCCAAGCCAAGCCCCAGTATGCTCAGATCCAGGCCGCAGGAATATTCCACAATCTCCAGCGGAGTGTCATCTACCAGCGCAATGCTTTCGGCAGTGATCTCCAGCACTGTCAGGTCGAAGAATACCGGCTCGACCCCATCCGCACTGACGTAAACCTCGACTTCAATGCCGCCGTCTTCCTTTTCGTTCAGGGAGCTGCCCACATAGCTGTTGCCCATGAAGCCAAAGTTTTCATCATAGCTCCACTCGGACACCGTGCCATCGGACCATACGACCTCCAGCACCAGGCCAGACAGCATATCATCGCTCCAAACATCGTACAGTGTATCCTTCAGATAGGTGGTATTGTCAGGCAGCTGGACGATCTCAATCGCGATGGGATCCAGAATCACAACATCTTCCGCGTACTCGATCAAAACGGCACAGTCGATGTCTTCCTCCGTCCAGTTGTAAAGCTCGCCTTCATAAGTCACATCGGCTTCCAGAACGTAATAACCGTTTGTTCCGTCGCTGACGCTTTCCGCGCTCAGCCAGCAGCCCACCATGTCATTGTCCGCAGCGACAATGTAATAGCCGCTGACCTCAGGCGTAAATGTAAAACGGCACACCTCATCCACCGGAACAGACACAGGATTATCTCCTTCCGTCAGTTCCAGCACAGGCGCAGCTTCCTCCACTGTGATCTCAACAGACGCAGTCTTGCCGCTGACCGTGGTAGCAGTGATAACGGCAGTTCCAGGTGCTGCCAGATACAGTTCCACATATTCCGTATCCACATAGGAAATCTCCACAACCGAAGTATTGCTGGATTCCCATGTGATTGCCTCCGGCGCACTATTGGAAGGCTGCCAGATCACATCGACATACAGAGATTCATCCACATGGCCGGTGTCGGACTCCGCGCTCAGTTCAATTCCCTCCAGGGGCAGGCACTTCTCCACAGAAAAATAATAGTCCACGGTCTCAGTGTACAGTCCCCAATAGGAAGCTTTCAGTTCATAGGTGGTGCCGGCTTCCGCTTCAAAGACATACTTGTCAGTAGTCGCATCGTCGCCATCGCCGGTATACAATACGACAATATGCGTCAGGTCTTCGCTTGCGGTATTCTCCGTCGCAAATACGTAGCTGCCGCTTTCATTGGGTGTAAAGCTAAAGACCAACTCAGCCTCTGTGTATTCGCTTTGATTGGCGGGCACAGTGACAGTCTTGCTTTCCCCCAGTGTGATGGTTTCTGCCTCCGCAGCCAGAGCCGTCACGCTCATGCAGCACAGCAGGAAACACAAAACAAGGATCGATGCGAAAATTCTTCTTGTTTTCATCGGGTTTACCTCCCACCATTTATTTACAGTTCCATTATAGGAACCTTCATAACGCAAGTCAAGACATTTATCAAAAACTTAAAAAAACAATTCAAAGAAGTTCACCACCGCTCCCTTTCACCGGCAGCGGCAGCTCTTAATTTACAGCCTGTGAAAAATCGGCTTTCTCCCCTCAAAGGTGCAGACATAGCCAAAAATATCCTTCAAAATGGCGCAGGCACGGTCAGAATACTGCCCCACACGATCCCAGCTGTGGGCATCGGAGCCCACAGTGACGATCTCGCCGCCCAGTTCTTTAAAGCGGCGGAAATATACATCATACGGCAGGAAATCTCCGCAGCGGTCAACGCCGCTGGTGTTAATCTCCATTCCCTTTCCTTTCTGAACAAGGATCTTCAAGATCTCATCGATAATCTCCCGATGTTCATCAAACGGTACAGGTCGGGGGGAAGGATGCGCCCGGGCTTTGCTGATATATGTCAGATGCCCCAAAACATCGAAGTCATCGTGAACCTGAACACAAGCCAGTGTTTCCTCCAAATACCGCCGCTCCGCCTGATGAACGGTTTTCCCTGCCCAGTACGGCTCAAAATAAATATCAATACCGTCTGTAAAATGGACAGATCCCAGCACAAAATCAAATTCTGCCCGCTTCATATCCGCCTTAAATTGTGACACATTGTCGGGCAGCATACCAAATTCCATTCCCCGGCGGATCTTCACTGCCGGATGGGTCAGATCATCGTAAGCATCGTGATATGCCTGTGTATTGAAAACCATGGTCTGCTGTTCCCCCGGCTCATAGTCGATATGATCCGTAAAGCAGATCTCACGCAGTCCCTTGTCCGCAGCAGCCTGCACCATCCGGCGTGCATTGTCATGGCCGTCAAAGGATACCGTAGAGTGCATATGAAAATCAAACACCTTGTTCTTCCTCCCAAAATTGCCGGAACGCTGTAGGCAGCGCCGCCTTTCCTTTGATCTCCTCAGCGGTCATCCAGACAAAATTTCCGGAAATTTCCGCCGTTTCTAAATAAATTCCCTGCATTTCCCATTCAATATGGGTAAAAATGTGCTTTCTGTGAATCTGCCGCAAAAGCTCTCTGGGCTTGATGCCCATGGCCTCCACTGCCTCCGGAGCCTTCTCCGGTTCAAGCCACCCTGCCACATTGGGGAACTGCCATAACCCGGCCAAAAGTCCCATATCCGGCCGTTTCTCCAGCGCATAGCGCCCATCGCAGGACAGGATAAAAACTGTCCGTTTCTCCGTTTTTCTCTTAGCCTTGGGGGTCTTAACCGGAAATTGTTCCGCTGTTCCATGAAGCGCACTGCCGCAGAATGATCCGCAAGGACATTCTGCGCACCGGGGCTTCCAGTTAGGGCCGCACAGCGTAGCTCCCAATTCCATCAGTGCCTGCGTAAACTGCCCCGCCGCCTGCGGATATACCGCTTCCAAAGCGGTCTGCACTTTCTTTTTATATGCAGGCAAATCGATCGGCGTACCATCCTCCGTCAGCCGCGAGATAACGCGCAGAACATTGCCGTCTACCGCTGCTTTCGGCTGATCAAAGGCAATCGAACAAATTGCCCCAGCCGTGTAGTTCCCAATGCCGGGCAATGCCAGTACAGCCTCATATTTCCGGGGAAATATGCCCTCATAGCGCTCCATGATCACCAGCGCCGCTTTTTTCAAATTGCGTACCCGGCTGTAATACCCCAGCCCTTCCCAGAGCTTGTGCAGCAGCTCATCATCCGCTTCTGCCAGGGCTTCGATGTCAGGGAGCGCTTCTAAAAAGCGGTGGTAATATCCCTTTACCGCTTCCACCCGGGTCTGCTGGAGCATGATCTCCGACAGCCAGACATGGTAAGGCTCTTTGTCCCGCCGCCACGGCAGATCCCGCTTATTTTCATCAAACCAGGGCAGCAGCGCCTCCGGCAGCTTTTCAAAGATATCCATCAGCACACCTCCTCCCAGTTGTCCCTATTTTACATCACCGCAGCAGCAGCTGTCAAGCCATCGAACCGCTCCATACCCTACCGCATTGCATATACAAAAAAACTTGATGTCAGGCAAAGAACCTGTTATACTGTTGGCAATATAAGGCGGTGATCTCATGAAGTTGTTCAAAAGAAGAAATGCTGAGCGTTTCCCCTCTCGGGTCACGGTTCACACCATCATCGACGGTACCCATCGGGCGGTTACGATGAGAGTGGACGACCTGCGGCAGATCCGTATGTTCGATACCTCCATTACCTGCTTGGATCGGATTGACCACATTTCCCTCACCAAAAACATGGTCATTCTTCAGAAAAGCAGCCCGGCATATCGGAAGAACGCCTGGACCCGCAATAAGAACTATTCGCCAAACTATGCCGAGTATAATTATGTCGATGCCTATGATTATAACGGCAACCACCTGTGGAACATTGCTGAGATTCTCGGCGACATTGGCTGCGGCGTACACTCCGGGCAAGTCTGTGACACCACTTGGCTGATTGAAGATTCTAAGAATGCCTATATCGACGGCCATGAGCTGTTCGTCTGCTGGAGCTTCCATGAGATGCGCTATATGATCGATCTGACTGAGCGTAAGGTGATCCATAAGCTCTTTACAAGATGGTAACATCAAGCGAGCATCCCTGTGCTTCGGATCCGCATTTGGGATACGCCGAAAGGGACTCGAATAATCAAGGTTTCGCTCGGTCAAGCCCTCGCGACTGACTGTCCACCGGACAGTCAGATTTTATCTTTCGAGCCCCCCTTTAGAAAACAACAAATCCGAACCCTTCACCTACTGGTAAAAAGTTCGGATTTGTACTGTTTGGTACGCCGAAAGGGACTCGAACCCCCGACCTACTGATTCGTAGTCAGTCACTCTATCCAACTGAGCTATCGGCGC
>CANBCW010000053.1 GCA_947367115.1 uncultured Clostridia bacterium
GTACCCAATGGCGTAACGATACCTGACCAGCCCAACACGAATCGTCCGCCGGCACTGCCGGCAAACAACAATTTATCTGTCGAAAAAATGCACAAAATCGGCGGTGGATTTCCCTCTTTCTTATACCAGCAGCAGCCGCAAAAAAACCTTGTTTTTTACATCGAAATATGATAAAATTTAGGTTGAGATATTATGGGCATTTTATAAGTTTTTTTGCCCTTTTTTCACGGATTATCATGAGAAAGGAGCCGCGAAATGTATTCATCCGCCTATGTTTGGGCCAAGGTTCTCAGCCACATTGAGGAACGCCTTGGTTCCGTGACGGTATCAGCCTGGTTCGATGACGCGGAGGTAGTTGAACTGAATGAGGAGCACCTGATTTTGTATTCCTCCTCCGACTTCCGCCGGGATATCATCCGCCGGCGCTGCACCGATTATATTCAGGACGCTTTGAAGGAGATCTTCCATTCCGATGCCAAGCTCATCGTTTTCGGCGACGAGGAACTGGCCGCCCACAAATCCAAAGGGAAAGCCAATACATCCATGGACTTTAATCCCCAGTTCAATTTCGACAATTTCGTGGTGGGCCCCTCCAACCGGTTCGCCCACGGCGCCGCCATTGCGGTCAGCAAGACCCCCGGTCAGGTTTATAATCCCCTGTTCCTCTATGGCCCTCCCGGTGTGGGCAAGACCCACCTGCTTTACGCCATTGCCAACGGCATCCGGAAAACCAATCCGGAAGCCAATATCGTTTATATCAAGGGCGACCAGTTCACCAACGAGCTGATCGCCGCCATCCAGAGCGGCCGGAATATTGAGTTCCGCAATAAATACCGGGAAGCCGACCTGTTCCTGATCGATGATATCCAGTTCATCGCCGGTAAGGAGTCCACCCAGGAGGAATTTTTCCATACCTTCAACAAGCTCTACGAGGAGCACAAGCAGATCGTTATGACCTCCGACCGGAAGCCCAGCGATATGCTGACGCTGGAGGATCGGCTCAAGACCCGGTTTGAGTGGGGACTGCTGGCGGATATCCAACCTCCGGATTACGAAACCCGTATGGCCATCCTGAAAAACAAGGCCAAAAGCCTGGGGCTGAACCTGGATGACGATGTGTGCAACTACATTGCCATCAACGTCACCAACAACGTCCGTCAGATTGAGGGTACGGTGAAGAAGATCCTGGCCTACCGGGACTTGAATGACATGCCTCTGGATCTTGCGAATATTTCCCGCGCCATTGATGACATGTTTAAAGTGGAGGGCAACGCCCTGCCCACCCCCAGTCTGATCATCAGTCAGGTCTGCAAGTTCTATTCCATCGACGAAGCGGTGCTTCGCGGCAGTCAGAAGAGCAAGGGCATTGCCGAAGCCCGGCAGATCTCCATGTACCTGATCCGCAAGCTGACGAATTTGAGCCTGCCGGACATCGGCAAGGAATTTGGCAAGGATCACTCCACGGTGCTTTACAATATCCGCAAGGTGGAAATGGCGCTGAAGAAGGGCGACTCCACCCTGCAGAATAACATCCGGGACATTACCGCCAATATCAATTCGTGCCTTTAACTTTTCCACAGCGCCTGTGGAATGTGGAAGGAATTCCTGTGGAAAATTTCCGGAGAATTTCTTCTCCACAGAGCGTGTGGAAAGCTGTTGAAAACCACGCTTCGTGCCTGTGGATAAAAAATCCTAGAGGCTCTAGGGAAAAATCGACTTTTCCACATAAGTTTTCCCTATTACTCTTATTACTACCTAAGTTATTTATTTAAATATATACTTTATAATTTTAAAACGAAAGGAAGACGACTATGCGTTTTACCTGCGAAAAAAGCATGCTGGTGCAGGGTTTGAATATTGCGGGTCGGGCTGTGGCAGTTAAGAGCAGCCTTTCCGTTATCGAAGGTATCCTCTGCCGAGCCGGCGACGGCCTGAGCCTGACCGGCTACAATATGGAGACCGGCATCACCTACTGTGTAGACGCGGATGTTACGGATCCCGGCCAGTGCATCCTGCCTGCCAAGCTCTTCGGTGATATCATTCGACGTTTGCCTGAAGGCCCCGTCACTGTGGTGGTGGATGACAGCTTCAAGGTATCCATCCGCGCCGGCTACGCGTCTTTTACCATTTCCGCGGAGAGTGCCGACGATTACCCCGAGCTGCCTGATGTCAGCGCTTCGCGCAGCATCGCGATCCCGCAGCAGAAGCTGAAGGAGCTGATCTCCGGCACCATTTTTGCCGTCGCCGAAAATCAGAGCCGCCCTGTCCACACCGGTGTCAAGTTCGAGGTGGAGGATTCGTCCATCTCCGCCATTGCTGTGGACGGCTTCCGTCTGGCTCGCCGGACGTATCATCCGGAAACGCCCACCGGCCGCGTCCTTTCCTTCGTCGTTCCCGCCGCGGGTCTGAAGGAAGTGGAGAAAATCCTCACCGATTCCGAGGAAGATGCCGCGTTCTCTCTGGGCCCCAAGCATATTCTGTTTGAAATCGGCAGCGCGACGCTGGTCTGCCGTCTGCTGGAGGGTGAGTTCCTGGATTGGCGCCGGGTGGTTCCCACCAACTGCCCTGTTAAGCTCTGCGCCCATGTGTCCGACTTGTCCGCTTCTATTGAGCGTGTGGGTCTGATCGTGTCCGAGAAGTATAAGAGCCCTGTGCGCTGCGTGTTCTCCGACCAGGTGCTGCTCTTAAAGACCAATACCACCATCGGCGCTGCCGAGGATCGCTGCGCCATTGCCGGTGACGGCAAGGAGCTGGAGATCGGCTTCAATGTCCGTTACCTTGCGGATGCCCTGCGTGTGATTCCCAGCGAGGAGGTCGTGCTGGAGCTGACCAACGGCCTGAGCCCCATCGTCCTGACCCCCGCTGAGGAGAAGTACGATTATTCGTACATGGTTCTGCCGGTTAGAATTAAGAATGGCTAAATAGAGCGTTATTTCGTAGGGCACGCATTGTATGCGTGCCGATGAAAAATCGACATTGTGGCACGCATATAATGCGTGCCCTACGAAGAAAATTTTGGAGTATTTATGAAAGTAACCGTAAAACGTAAAGAAAACAATGTTCCTGTGGTGATCTCCACGGAGTTCATCAAGCTGCAGGATGCCATGAAGTTCGCCAATGTGGTGCCTTCTGGCGGATTGGCCAAGACCGAGATCCAGGAAGGCAGCGTCACCGTCAACGGCGAAGTTTGCACCATGCGGGGCAAGAAGCTGTATCCCGGCGATAAATTCGGCTTCGATGGCCTGACCTACCTCATCTGTATCCATGAACCTCAGTAAGCTGACGCTCCGGGACTTTCGGAATTATGTAAACTTAGAGCTGGATTTTGCTCCCGGCGTGAACCTGATCGTGGGCGATAACGCCCAGGGAAAGACCAATCTGCTGGAGGCCATCGGATATCTCGGCTCCGGAAAGAGCTTCCGGGCGCAGAAAACGGCGGAGATGGTTCGCTTTGGTGCGGAATTTGCGGAGATCGAAGGGGAAATTCAGGCGCAGGAGCGGCTGCAATCGATCCGTTGGGTGCTGTTCCCCGGCGCCCGGCGCCGGATGCTGCAGCGAAACGGCGTGAAGAAAAGCACGGCCGCCGATATTGCCGGAGTGCTGCCTTCTGTGCTGTTCTGTCCGGAGGATCTGATGGTATTGAAGGCCGGTTCCGCTCAGCGGCGGCGGCTGGGTGACTATGCGTTATGTCAACTTCGTCCCAAATATGACGCGGCTTTGACGGAATATAACCGCATCCTAGACCAGAAAAGCTGCATTTTGAAGGAGCATCTGGACAATCCTGCCGTGCTGGAGATCTTACCGGAGTATAACACAAGGCTTTGTCAGGTGGGCGCGCAGATCATTTCTTACCGCGCCCGATTCTACGACAGCCTGGGCAAAGCTGCCGCCGCTTATCATGGACAATTTTCCGGCGGAGCGGAGGAATTTTCTCTGCAATATAAGACGGTTTCCACAGTCACGGATCCCTTCGCGCCGCTCGATGTGCTGCGTTCCCAGATGGAAGCGCATTTGCAAAGCCATGCCAAAGCGGAGCTGAGCGCCATGCAGTGCCTGACCGGCCCTCATAAGGATGATTTTGATGTGACCCTGAATGGGATCTCCCTGAAATCCTATGGCTCTCAGGGGCAGACCCGCACCGCGGCCATCAGCCTGAAGTTGGCTCAGCGGGAGCTGATGGGTCGGGAATGGGGCGAAGAGCCGGTGCTCCTGCTGGACGATGTCCTGTCCGAGTTGGATGCCAAACGGCAGGATTTTGTCCTGAACCAGATCGACAGGGGGCAGGTGTTCATCACCTGCTGCGAACCGGAACGGTTCACCAAGCTGGGAAAGAATATTGAGATTCAAAGCGGAAACGTAAAAGTATAGTGTCATTGCGAGCCAGTGTGCTGCGACTCGCTAAGAGCCGATGCTGGCGCATCGGTTGCTCGCTTGCACAGCCCTGCGGGGCTAGACACTGGCGTGGCAATCCCCCAAGGTGATGCAACATGCAGTATTATGTATATATCATGTCGAACAATCAGCGAAATGTCATATATACGGGGGTCACCAATGATTTGGTAAGACGAGTATACGAGCATAAAAATCATTTGGACAAGGGCAGCTTTACAGCAAGATATAACGTAGAAAATTTGGTGTATTTTGAAGTGACACCTGATGTCTATGCTGCAATCGAAAGAGAAAAGCAGATCAAAGGATGGAATAGAAAAAATAAGAATAAGCTGATAGAACGAAAAAATCCCAATTGGGTCGATTTATATGAGACACTCCTGTAAACCGGGGGATTGCCACGCCAGTCTGCGGACTGGCTCGCAATGACAGCGTTTATTTGGGGGATTGCCACGTCAGTGTGCGCACTGGCTCGCAATGACAGTAATTATTTGTAAGACAGGAGTTTATTTATGTCTGACGAAATGAAAGTAACACAGGAATACGGCGCGGAGCAAATACAGGTTCTGGAGGGGTTGGAGGCTGTTCGCAAGCGCCCCGGTATGTATATCGGCTCCACATCCAGTTCAGGCTTGCACCATCTGGTCTATGAGATCGTGGACAATGCCATCGATGAAGCGTTGGCGGGCTACTGTAAGCACATCACCGTGACCATCAACCCCGGCAATTCCATCACCGTTACCGATGACGGCCGCGGTATCCCTGTTGATATCCAGCCCCAGACCGGCCGGCCGGCTCTGGAGGTCGTTTACACCGTCCTGCACGCAGGCGGAAAGTTCGGCGGCGGCGGCTACAAGGTCTCCGGCGGTCTGCATGGCGTGGGCGCGTCGGTCGTCAATGCCCTGTCGGAGTGGCTGCGGGTTCGGGTTCATAAGAACGGCAATATCTACGAGATGAAGTTCGCCCGGGGACACATCACCCAGGAAATGACCGTCGTCGGCAAGACCGATCACACCGGCACCGAGGTCACCTTCCAGCCTGACCCGGAGATGTTCGATACGCTGGAATATGAATATGAGATCCTCCACACGCGTATGCGGGAGGAGGCGTTCCTGAACGCCGGTCTGTCCATTCAGATCACCGATGACCGGGGCGAGGAGCCCATTTCTGACACCATGTGCTACGAGGGCGGTATCCGGGAGTTTGCCACCTGGTGCAACCGGAACAAGACCCCTGTCCATGAGGACGTGATCTACATGCACGGTATCAAGGGCGATGCTTCCGCCGAGATTGCCGTGCAGTATAACGACGGCTACAACGAATTTATGCTGTCCTTCGCCAATGATGTGCATACCCCCGAGGGCGGCATGCATGAGACTGGCTTCAAGACGGCTCTGACCCGGGTGCTGAACAATTACGGCATCAAAAACGGCATCATCAAGGGCGATGATAAGGTCTCCGGCGAGGACTGCCGGGAGGGCATCACCGCCATTATCTCCGTCAAGCTGACGGATGCCCAGTTCGAGGGTCAGACCAAGGCTAAGCTGGGTAATGCTTATATCCGGACGCTGGTTGACCAGATCGTCAGTGACCAGCTCGCTACCTACTTTGAAGAGCATCCTGCTACCGCCAAGACCATTCTGGAAAAGGCTATGATGGCCAACCGGGCTCGGGAAGCCGCCCGGAAGGCGCGTGACTCCATCCGCCGCAAGACCGGCCTGGAGTCCGGTCAGATGCCCGATAAGCTCCAGGACTGCAACGAGCGTGACCCAAGCCTGTGCGAAATCTACATCGTCGAGGGTGATTCCGCTGCGGGCTCTGCCATTCAGGGCAGAGACTCCCGCTTCCAGGCCATCCTCGCCATGTGGGGCAAGATGCTCAACGTGGAAAAGGCAAGAGCAGACAAGATCTACGGCAACGATAAGCTGTATCCCCTGATCGTGGCGCTGGGCGCCGGCATCGGTGAGGAATTTGACATCGAAAAGCTGCGCTACCACAAGGTCATTATCATGTCCGATGCGGACGTGGACGGCGCGCACATCCGGACGCTGCTGCTGACCTTCTTCTTCCGGTATATGCGGCCTCTGATCGAGAATGGCTATGTCTATTCTGCAGTTCCGCCCCTGTACAAGCTTAAGCGCGGCAAGACCGAGCGTGTGGCCTACTCCGACGAGGAGCGTGACCTTGTTTCCAGTGAGCTGCGCGGCGAGAATAACACCAAGGTGGATATCAGCCGGTTTAAGGGTCTGGGCGAGATGGATCCCCACGAGCTGTGGGAGACCACGATGGATCCTGAAAAGCGCACCCTCCGCCGGATCACGCTGGACGATGCCATGCGGGCTGATGCTATTTTTACCGTCCTCATGGGCGAGCAGGTAGAGCCCAGAAAAGAATGGATCGAGCGCAACGCCAAATACGCCATCAATATTGATATTTAAGCGCCGCAGGCGTACACCTTCCCCCGGGGGGAAGGTGCCCCAGTGCGCACACTGGGGCGGAAGAGGAACGGCGACCGGTAACGACTAGAAGGAACTTTCGTTAGAAAGGAAATCCTATGGAGCAAAACCATAAACTGAAGAAAAACGCGCAAAATCTCCGGAAAAATATGACAAAGGAGGAAGCACGTCTTTGGTATCAGTATTTATGCCGAGCAAAAAGCCGTTTTCGCAGGCAATATGTAATTGGACACTATATTGTGGATTTTTACTGCCATGAAGCAAAGCTTGTGATAGAGTTGGATGGATCACAGCATTGCGCTCCCGCGGAAATGAAAAACGATCAACAGCGAACAGCCTATTTGGAAAAACAGGGGCTAAAAGTCGTCCGATTTTCAAATTTAGATGTTATAAGACGATTTCGAGATGTATGCGAAACGATTGAAAGAATAATGGAGGAACGAAAAGCGTAAAAACCGTAAAGTTTTTGCCCGCATTCCTCTTCCGACCCGGCTTCGCCGGGCCACCTTCCCCTCGGGGGAAGGTATAGCCCCTGAGGTGCAAAATGAATTTGGAGGTGCTATATGGCACACAATCGAAGCTACAAACCAGAGGACATCGCGTTCCCCGACCAGCATATTACCGAATCCCTGCTGGTCGATGAAATGGAGAAATCCTACATCGAGTACGCCATGAGCGTTATCGTTGGCCGTGCCCTGCCGGACGTGCGGGACGGCCTGAAGCCGGTTCACCGCCGCATCCTGTACACCATGTACGAAAGCGGCCTGACCTCTGACAAGCCTTTCAAGAAGTCTGCCACCTGCGTCGGTGACGTTCTCGGTAAGTACCATCCCCATGGCGACGCGTCTGTTTACGATGCTATGGTTCGTCTTGCCCAGAATTTCTCCATGCGCTATGTGCTGGTGGATGGCCACGGCAACTTCGGCTCTGTGGATGGCGACCCCGCGGCTGCTTACCGTTATACCGAAGCAAGACTCAGCAAGCTTTCCAACGAAATGCTCCGGGATATCGATAAGGAGACCGTGGACTGGGATCCCAACTTTGACGAGAGCCGTAAGGAGCCCCGCGTTCTGCCCAGCCGGTTCCCCAACCTGCTGGTCAACGGATCTTCGGGTATCGCCGTCGGTATGGCGACCAATATTCCCCCGCACAATCTGACGGAGGTCATCAACGCCTGTGTGGCGGTGATCGACGACCCCGAATGCTCCATGGTGGATCTGATGGAGCATGTCACCGGCCCTGACTTCCCTACCGGCGGCATTATCATGGGCAGATCCGGCATCCGTGCCGCCTATGCCACCGGCCGTGGCAAGGTCGTCGTCCGGGCCCGCACAGAGTTTGAGGAATTTGGCAAGGATCGGATGCGGATCATCGTCACCGAGCTCCCCTATCAGGTCAATAAGCGTCAGCTCATCAAAAACATTGCCGAGCAGGTGAAGGACAAGCGTCTGGACGGCATTTCCGATCTTCGTGACGAGACCGACCGCAACGGTATGCGCATGGTCATCGAGCTGAAAAAGGATGCCAACCCCCAGGTGGTTCTGAATAATCTGTTCAAGCAGACTGCGCTGCAGTCCAGCTTCGGCATCATCATGCTGGCGCTGGTCGATAACCAGAAGCAGCCCAAGATCCTGTCTCTGCGGCAGATTCTGGACGAGTATCTGGCCTTCCAGATGGAAGTCCTGACCCGCCGCACCCAGTATGACCTGCGTAAAGCCAAGGAGCGGGCTCATTTGCTGGAGGGTCTGCTGATCGCGCAGGATAATATCGACGAGGTCATCCGAATCATCCGCAGCCGTTATGACGACGCTCGTGAAGCGCTGATGGAGCGCTTCGGTCTGGATGAAGTGCAGGCTCAGGCCATCCTGGACATGCGCCTGAAGGCACTGCAGGGTCTGGATCGGGAGAAGCTGCAGAACGAATTTGATGAGCTGCAGGCCAAGATCCAATATTATATCGAGCTGCTGGAGGATCCCATAAAGCTCAAGGGCGTGCTTCGTGAGGAGCTGATCGCCATTCGGGATAAGTTCGGTGACAGCCGGAAAACGGAGATTCAGGATGTTGAGGATGAAATCGACATTGAGGATCTGATCGAGGAAGAGACCTGCTGCTTCACCATCTCCAATCAGGGCTATATCAAGCGGATGCCTGTGGATACCTACCGTACCCAGAGCCGTGGCGGCCGTGGCGTCAACGCCCAGAATTTGAAGGAGGAGGACTACGTCAAGACCCTGAACGTGGCTTCCACCCATGACCATATGCTGTTCTTTACGGATCTGGGGCGAGTCCACCACCGTAAGGGCTACCAGATCCCCGAGGCCGGACGGACTGCCCGGGGCACCGCTATGGTCAATGTGCTGCCTCTGGAACCCGGTGAGACCGTCACCGCTATGGTCATCACCCGGGAATTTAATGATGAGGAATACCTGATGATGTGTACCCGCAAGGGCACCGTCAAGCGGATTCCCTTCGTGGCGCTGAAAACCAACCGCAAGGGCGGCATCCGGGCCATTACGCTGGATGAGGACGATCATCTGATCAATGTCATCCGTACCGACGGAAATGACAATATCATTCTGGCGACCCGGGAAGGTATGGCGATCTGCTTCAATGAAAACGATGTTCGTCCCATGGGTCGTGACGCGGCAGGTGTCCGTGGTATTATGTTAACCGGTGAGGATTATGTGGTGGGCGCGGAGAAGGCCGAGGAGAGCAAGACGCTGCTGACCGTCACCGAGCGTGGCTTCGGCAAGCGCACCGAGCTTCAGGAATACCTGCGCACCGGCCTCGATGGGGAAAAGACCCCCCAGAGCCGCGGCGGCAAGGGTCTGAAGAACTACAACATCACCCCCAAGACCGGCAAGGTGGCCGGCTGCCGTGTGGTGGGCGAGGATGACGATGTAATGCTGATCGAAAGCGGCGGCGTGATCATTCGAATCCCCGCTTCCGATGTCAATATCTATAAGCGCGATGTGCAGGGCGTTACCGTCATGCGCGTGGACGAAGGCAATGTGCTGGTGAGCATGGAGCGAATCGAAAAGGTGGAGGAGGAGCAGTGAAAACTGTGACCCTCTATACCGACGGTGCCTGCTCCGGCAATCCCGGCCCCGGCGGCTGGGGAGCCATTCTGGAATATAACGGTGTGGAAAAGGAGCTTTCCGGCGGCGAACGCTCCACCACCAACAACCGTATGGAGCTGACGGCTGTGATCCGCGGACTTTCAGCGCTGAAAGAGCCGTGTATCGTGGAGCTGTATTCGGATAGTAAGTACGTCATTGATGCTTTGGAAAAGGGCTGGGCTTGGAGCTGGCGAAAAAAGGGCTGGGTCAAGTCGGACAAAAAGCCTGCGTTAAATCCGGATCTGTGGGAGGAATTGCTGATGCTTACCATGAAGCATGAGCTGCGCTACCATTGGGTCAAGGGTCACGCCGATCATCCCAAAAATAACCGCTGCGACGAGCTGGCCGTAGCGGAATGGAAGAAGCTGAAATAATATGTATCTTTCCATCGGTAATGATATGGCGGTGCGGGAAAGCTCCGTTGTGGGTATTTTTGATCTGGACAACACGTCTACCTCCAAGCGGACGAGGGAGTTTCTTTCCAATGCGGAGAGTGAGGGGCAGGTGGTGCCCTGTGACGATCTGCCGAAGGCTTTCGTGGTCACGGCGGAGTACGGCATGGACAGGGTGTATCTGACATCCCTCAGTTCCTCCACATTGGAAAAGCGAATGAAATAACAACAGCCGGGGCGGTTCATACCACCCCGGCTCTGTTGTGCTGTGCGGTTGATCAGGGAAATTGGTGTTTGAAGCATAATGTCCTTTTCTTGTTTCGGCAAGAAAAGGACGAAAAGAAGCCGACTTAAGAGGCGCTGAATGTCGCGCTCCCGCGCGC
>CANBCW010000054.1 GCA_947367115.1 uncultured Clostridia bacterium
ATAAATTGTTGTTTGCGGGTTTAATAAACAAACGCGCCCGTAGGGGCCGATGACCACATCGGCCCCTACGGTGGGCGCGCAAACAGCACTTTACCCTTCCATAATATAATGAAACAGCTCGTTCAATCTCTGGGTCTTGCCCGCCAGGTGCAATGCCCCGAACAGCGCCTCCAGTCCGGTAGCCTTGGCGTACTCCGCCGCAGTCGCGCCTTTGGGCACCGCATGAACGTGCGCGTTCTTGCCCCGGCGGTAGTAAGAAAGCTCCTCCTCCGTCAGCATTGGCAGCAGCTGATCGGCAAACCTCGCCTGTGCCGGGGCTTTCACCAGTGCCACCGTTTCCCGGTGGAGATTGCCCACATTTTTCCCGCCTTTGGCGCACAGGTAGCTGCGGCACAGCAGTTCAAACACTGCGTCCCCCACATGGGCAAGACCCAGATTGGAGATGGCATCGATGTCCCTTTTTTCCATATTCATTTGGAAGTAGTTTTCCATAGTTTTTCTCCCCGATCCAGTAAAAACTGCGCGCAAAGTCCGGTAAACAGGCCGGTGATGATGCTGCAAACGATCATCACAGGCAGATAGATGAGCAGCCCCGGCGTACCGGTGATGGCCACCGCCATGGCCATCTGGCCGATAGAGTGCGCCACCGCGCCCAGCGCCCCCGCCACCCAAAGCTGCTTTTTTGTTAACGCTCGTTTGAGTCCGATGGTCACAAGGATCGCCAGCGCACCGCCGGCCGCGGAATAGAAAATGGTGCTGAAATTCCCGGCAAACACCGCCCCAAGAAAGATGCGGACGAACAGCACCGCCGCTCCGTCCCGCCCCCGGAACGCAAAGACCGTAAGGACGGTCACGATATTGGCAAGCCCCAGCTTTACGCCCGGGATGGGCACCAGCGCCGGGAGCTGCCCCTCGATCACAAAAATGGTCAGTGCAATGGCGCTGAGCAGAGCCAAGGCCGTTAGTTTTTTCGTTTTCACGCCATCGCCTCCTTCCGTACTTACTATGGTAGCAGATTTATGCCCAAATGTAAAGCGCGCCGCGGATAACCTGTTGACCTGTCCGCCGATATACATTCATCCGGTGCTGATTTACGCCGCCGCACGCCAACACGTTTTTAGAATCAACGGAGAGTCCCATCCCGGAACTCTCCGTTTTTTGTCGCTGCTTTGACTTCCTCAGTATCATGGTTCTTCAGCCGATATTTCTTCCGCAGATCACCAGTTTTTGCTGTTCTCTGCCGTTTGATACCAGTACCTCGCCTTTGCCGAATCGGCTCGGATACCGATTCCATGCTCATAGCAGTAGCCCAGCTTTTTCATAGCCTCGGCGTACCCCTCTTCCGCCGCATCTTCCAGCAGTGAAACCGCTTTCTGTTCGTCTTTGGGTACACCATTTCCGGATTGATAGCATTCCGCCAGCATGGTCATTCCTTGCGGGTCGCCGTACGCAGCTGCTTTTTGCAGCCATTTTACGGCTGTATCGATTTGATTTTCTCCCCCCATTCCAGACTGGTAGAAGCGGGCAATATCTGTGTACACGGCCGGTTCTCCACATTCTCCGGCTCGGATCAGAAGATCATAGTCCTGAAAGAACATCCCATCAGGCCCGAACACGCGGACGCCGCCCTGCTTGCGCATTGCCGGAGGATAGTCTTTCGCAGCCAATTCGTCGAATATCTCCCACGCCTTGTATTTGCTGGCAGATGGATTGTCAAGTCTGCCTCTCTCGTAGCAGCGGCCGACTTCATACCACGCAGCCAGGTGTCCCATCCTGCCCGCGTCCATGTAGCACTGGAACGACTCTTCATCATTCCGCTTGGTTCCAATTCCTTTCTCATAGCACCGGCCCAAATGGTACAGGCCATCCAGATCATACTGATCCGCGGCCTTCCGATACCACTCAAACGCAGTCTCCGGATTTACATTTCTGTCGAACCTGGCAAGATTTTCATAATACTGCCCCAGGCGAACCTGTGCAGGCGCATAACCTCTTTTCGCGGCACGGCGGAACCAGAAAGCCGCCTCATCCCGATCCATATGCTTGCCCCGCCCCATCAGGCAGCAGCAGCCGATGTAGTAGCAGGCAGGCGCAGACGGAACCGCCGCGTTGGCTGCTTTTTCAATCCACTGAAGCACAGGCGCGTCCTTTTTGGCGGTCATCCGGTTCATGAAGGTCTGCGCCTCTGTCTGCCTTTTAGAGATCCCCACCTTGGTTGGAATCTGCCTCAGTTCCCGGGTAAACGGCAGGGCATCGGCGAAAATCTGCATAAATCTCTGAACATCCTGCTCAATCGTCACATTCCCATCCTGTACCGGGAACCCCAAATCATCCAGCAGCGTCTTTGCTTCGGTATGTTGGCTTTCGGGAATCTGCATGTACTCCAGCATATCCTCCACATGATAGGTGCGGGTGCGCATGATCCGCTTCAGGTTGGCATCCAGCTCGGTCAGAAGCTGCTGGCTTTCTCTCTGTCGGCTCCATCTTTCCCGACCCATTGGTATCAGGAAAAAGCGCAGCGCTTCATACCACTGCATCAATTCCTGAACGGTAGTCTGCTGAACGGTAACCGCAGACCAATGGGCTGTGACATTGTTGCGGATATCATTGAGCCGCTTTAAATGGACAGCAACATCTCCGGTCAGTGCCCAAGGATCTCTATTGGTATATCCGTAGGGTATCCTCAGGAAATCAAAAATGGCATCCTGATCCTTGACATGAGTCTTGGTCACAGGGTCGATCCGGCAGCCGCCAAACCGCAGATACTTGATCCATCCGTGCAGATCCAGCCGTTTGTATGAATCTGCGGAGGTCTGTGACTTGTATTGGATGTCCAGAAGCGGCGCGTTATTTGCATAATGGCTGTCCTTATATCTGCCGGTACCTTCGCTGATATATAGGTTTGCCTCAAAAGCCTTCTGCAGCCCTTTCGCGCCATGCACCTCTCTGGCCAGGCTCAGCAGCAGTTCCTTAAATTCCGGAGAGGCATTCTCCATCGTGTCGATCATTCTGCGCTTCTGATCGTCTGTGAGCTGGGCAGGCGCAGGCAGTTCGCCCCGATCCGCGGTACGCAGATACCGAACGCTGTCCTCCCAGGAAGCTGCAGCCTGATCCCATGCCAGCACCAGTGTTTTGGTGATAAAATTGACGATATTGCCGGTGAACGCAACCATGCCGCCAACCACAGTTAACTGAGCATCCGCCATCAGGCGCTGGAAGCGCAGTTCCTGTCCTGCCGGAACGGGACATTGAAGGGCGGCCATGCAGTCCATCATAGCTGTCACCATATAATTGACCTCTCCCAGCGATGCATAGAACTCCTTGGTGAGTCTAGCCTGCCACCGGTCACATTGCCCCCGGAATGAATCATTCTGCATAGAACCCAAAATACCGGTCAGCGCGTACAGATACCGTGCCAGAGATGCCAAAGTAAGCAGGCTCAGATTTTCGTGTTCCAATGCATTGCGCTGATTCAGAACGATCTCGATCCAATCGCAGACTTCTATATATTTCTGTTCCGGATACCTGCCAATATTAAAAAACTCAAAAAAGTAAAACTGATCTTTTGCCCTGGTGCCTGTCTGCTTATTCAGGATCCGCTTGCCTCCGAATATCAAATAGGTACACCATGCCTTCAGATCCAACTGTTTGTAAGGATCCAACCCATCCAGCCATTTACTGTCTTTGATGGCAATAGGCTTGCCTCCCATTCCTTCCGTGATAAACAGATTCCGGGCAAAGTCATCATCGCTGAAGTTGTTTGCTTTATGAGCAGCTTTCACCGCCGGCCACAGCAGCTCGGTGGTTAACTCATCGGACAGCCTAATCATTCTTTTCCGAATCGCTTCTTTTCGGGCATCCGTCAGTGGAATCGCTGTCTCAAACAGTCTCATCATCATCGGATCCAGCGTGCGCGTCTTCGCAGGGGCAGTCAGGATTGCCATAATACAGAACACCTCTCTTCGGCTTTTTCTTCATTATAATCGACAGCTCCGTGGAATGCAAGACGGACAAGGGCGCAAAACCATCCAGCAGATATCCTCTGCAATACATAAAAGCCCAGCCCCCTCCATCCGGTGCTGAAAAAGCCCGAGCTGTCACAAACGAACAGCTCGGGCTTCCTATTTACGCAATCGCTGTATAGCTGGTCACGCCGGTGATGGTCTCACCATCAATCTGCAGCGCGGTGGGACGGTCAAATTCCACCGTGATTTCTTTTCCTTCCAGAATCTCTACCATTTCCTGGTGCCGCACATGCTCACCCTTAAAAATAGATGGAAATACCATCAGGGTTTTCAGCCGTCCGGAGCCATGGAACACCATAGCCGAAAGCCGGCGCTCTCCCAGGCGATCCTGTTTCGGCGTGGGCATCATGCCGCCGCCATAGTATCTTCCGTGCATGGTGGGCACCAGCCAGACCTTGTCGTACTCATGTGCCACGCCGTCCACCGTGACCCATGCCCGGGTCGGCTTGTAATGCAGCAGCAGACCCTTGATGGCAATGGCAGTATAGTTCACCTTTTTGCCGGGCTTTTTCCGCAGCTCATCGCCCACCTCACAGCAGTAGCCGTCGATGCCGTAGCCCACCCCATTGATAAACCGGTAGGTCTTGCCGTTCACCCGCACTGTGGGCAGGTTCCGCATGTATTCTCTCAGCTTGAAGGGCGGCTGGGCGCTGGTCTTGCCGACATCATGGGCAAAATCATTGCCGCTGCCGATGGGATAGTACAGCAGTTCCTGCCTGATTTCCAAGCCCTCGGTATCATTGATGAACCGGTTCAAGGTTCCGTCGCCGCCAGCGATGACCACATGATCCTCCGGCTCCAGTCCCCGGAAGAACGCGGCATAGCTGGTGATGCGGGAGATCTCCAGCATCTCAATGGGTGCTTCCAGCACCAGCTCCAGGCCATCCAGATGCTCCAGATGCTGCCCATTGCCCGCCTTTTGATTATAAAGAATGTACGTTTTTGCCATTATACTGCCTCTTTCTCTTTCTTTTCCTCGGAAGTCAGCAGACCGCGCACCCGCTGACCAATGACCTCCGTTTTTTCCCTTTTGACTTCCTCCGCCGATATCACAGCCCGCACATCAAGATAAACGTCACTTCTGCGGAACGGAACACGTTTGTGGATTTTCTCCGTTCCGGACACCGCCAGCACCACAATGCCTGCTCCGGCCTTTTTCGCGATTTTGAACACACCGTTGTGGAAGGGGAGCAGTTCCCCGGACTTGCTCCGGGTGCCTTCCGGATACACTCCCACAGAAGTCTCGCCTGCCAGCACGGCAGCCGCCTGGTTGATGGTGGCGATGGCTTTCCGGGGATCCTGCCGGTCAATGGCCATAAAGGCACACTTGCGGATGAACCGCCCGAAAATTGGGATCTTGAAATTCTCCGGCTTGGAAATGAACGCGATCCGCCAGTCCCGGAAAACATGCCATGTGACAATGGGATCAAAATTGGAACGGTGGTTGCCCACAAACAGGAGCGGCTGCCCCCGGGGCACCTGTTCCATCCCGGTTACGTGGACTTTGATGCGCAGCAGCTTCATGGCCACCGCCGTGGCATCATCCAGCAGTCTGCGGTAAAAGGGGCTGACCCGGTTATACTCCCGGCTGGGGTCAACGAATAAGCTGCAAACAAACAAAAACAGCACATACGCCACAGCCAGTGCCGCCACGCCGCCCAATAGATACACAAAAACCATCTTCTCACCACTTTCTCCCTTTTCTGGTTACATCATAGCTGCCAAATCGCAACCAAACCTCAATTCAAGTTCAACGATTGTTGAAAAAAGAGACATCTGCCCGAATTTTGGCAGATGTCTCACAGCGTGTTTTCAGTTGGGAAGAGAAATTGTTGTTTGCGGGCATGGCCCGCCGCAAATGCGTTACGAACGCTGAATAAAACTTTACCACCGTTGGGGGTCACTCGGTAACGAAGCGCTCAGAGCTCGCAGATAAAACGATACCTGATCAGCCCAACACGAATCGTCCGCCGGCACTGCCGGCATACAACAATTTACCGTTCCGTCTATTTCACATGCAGCGCAACGGTGAACCGGCAGCCGCCGCCGGGGATATTCTCGGCTGTGACGGTGCCGTTTTCCAGCGTCAGGATCCGCTTCACCAGCGCAAGACCTAAGCCGTTGCCCTCCTGACGGTGGGAGCTGTCGGCCTGATAGAATTTGTCAAACAGGTGCTTCTGGGCTTCCTCCGTCAGACCGGGGCCTTCATCCTCCACCGTGACCACAATGTGTTTTGCCTCTCGCGTCAGCCGGATGCGCACCTTGCCGCCGTCCGGCCCGAACTTGACTGCGTTGTTGATCAGGTTATCCCATACATGGCGCAGCATGTTTTCGCTGCCCAGATACGCCGTATCCTCCAGTTCCACATCAAATTCCACATTCTTCGGCTCCCATTGAGGCTCCAGCGCCACAATGGACTGCCGAATCTGCTCGTCCAGCGAGAACCGGGTGGGATTCAGGGGGATCTGCTGGTTCTCCAGCTTTGACAGCAGCAGGATGCTCCCCACCAGGCTGGACAGCCGCCGGGTATTGAAGATGATCTTCTCCACATATTCCCGCTGCTCGGCATCCAGCTCATCGCTGCCCTGCAGCAGCATGGAGTAGCCCTCGATGGCCGTAATGGGGGTCTTGAATTCGTGAGATACATTGGAAACGAAATCAGACTGCAGCATCTCTGTGGCACCAAGCTCGTGCGCCATCAGATTAAACCCGGAGTAGATCTCCATAATCTCCTTGGATGAGGACTGATCCTCCAGCCGAACGGCAAAATCGCCGTCCGCCACCTGTTCCATGGCCTTGCGCAGCTTTTTGATGGGGTCAAAAAACAGTTTTGAGAGAAAGCTGGTCACAAAGCTGCCAATCAGCGAGCTGATGACCACCAGATCGATCAGCAGAAACAGCGTCGAATTCATGGGGATGACGTCATCGAGCAGGATGAACAGCCCCAACGCGATCAGAACACACACCACCAGCTCCGCCGACACCAGCAGCGTCAGCCGGACGCGCAGGCTGAACCGGTTATTCCGGCCGCGAATCTCGTCGAAAATCTCTCTGGTTTTCATGGCCGCACCACCTTGTAGCCCACGCCCCGAATGGTCACGATCTTAAAATCCCGGCTGTCCCGGAAGCGTTCCCGGAGCCGCCCGATATGTACATCTACCGTATGGGTGTCGCTTTCGTTGTCATACCCCCAGATCTCATCCATCAGCTGCTGCCGGGTGAAGATCCGACCGGGGAAGGATGCCATCTTATAAAGCACCATAAATTCCTTCTGGGGAAGGACAAAGGATTCCTGCGGTGTCGTCACCGTCAAAGAGTCACATTCCAGCACCGTATCGCCAATGACCTGCCGCCGCTCGTTGATCATCTGAGACCGGCGCAGCAGCGCGCCCACCCGCAGCACCATTTCGTTGACATTCACCGGCTTGACCATGTAATCATCGGTGCCGGAAAGGAACCCAAGCCGCATGTCGTCGAAGGTACTCTTGGCCGTGATCATCAGCACCGGGGTGTTGTTGCCCACGCCGCGCAGCTGGCGCACCAGCTCGTAGCCATCTATCTCCGGCATCATGATATCCGAAATGATCAGATCATAATATTCCTTATCCAACGCATCCAGCGCCTCCCGCCCATTGGACACGCCCCGGACGGTGTAGCCGTTTTTCATGAGGACATGGGAAAACAACTGCCGCAGCTCCCGGTCATCCTCCGCGATCAGAATTTTGAGCATCGCGCACCTCCAATGATAGAAATTCCATATTGGCAAAGATATCCTCCATACGCTCGTTGGGGAAACGCTCATCGATGTACGCACCGAAGGCTGTGGAGGGCTCCACGCCATCCAGCCGCTGCGTCCACCGGGTCATTGCCGCCACGGTCATGAAGGAATTGAATACAAAAAACACCGCCAGCGCCCAGGAAATGATCTTGCCTGCCCGGTTGGGCAGTTTCAAGATCCATTGCGCCATCCGGGGATACAGATCCTTGATCCAGAGCACCCCAAGGAACCCCCAGAAGAAGGAATACAGCAGGCAGATTCGCCCATTGATATTGAAGGGCATATGGCTGTAATCCCATGAGCAGGAGCCAAACGCCACCTCCTGAAACACGGAACACAGATATTCTACCACACTGCCTACAATCATGCCACCCAAAAACGAGATCCACCGACCCCGGTTGCGGAATTTGTACAGGCAGACCGTCAGTGCCACCGCACCAAAGCCGTAGACCAGATTAAATGGGCCGTATACCAGCCCGGAGCGGCTTTCGAGATAGCCATTGGTCAGCAGGCACCACAGAAGCTCCACGACCACCCCAACAAAGCTGCCCACGACACCAATGAGCAGCAGCTTATAGCCATTGAGCCCCCGGGCAAAGTGTGCCTGCTCCTGTTCCCGCCGGTCGATGACCGCGTTGGCGGGAGCCGCGGAAATGACCCGCCGCTTTCGGTTCTGTTTTTTAATATCCTCGCAGCGAGCCCCAAGCTCGTCACTCATGGCATAGGTCTGCCGCAGCGCGTCCCTGACCACGCTCGAAGCCCGCTTCAGAGACTGCGCCTGCTGCCGCGCTTCCTCTAAGATCGCCGGGTCTTCCATTTGGGGATAAAGCGCCGCCAGATCCGCTTCCGTCTGCTCAACCGCCTCAGCCAGATGGCTGCTTGCCTCCTCGACCCGGTTTAACACCGCTGTACGCACATTACAACACCTCCTGTGGATGCTGCCATATTCGCACAGCAAGCTCAACCCCTGTTCAACTGAAAATCAACAGTTGTTGAAAAAGGAGCCGCTGCAAGCAGCGGCTCCGCCATTGATCCTGAAATCAGGCCTCTTCCACGATCTGCGCGTCAGCAGCGTTTTTCTGGACGCTCTCGATGCCGTTCAGGCAGCTGGCTTTCGCGGTATATCCCTCGGACACAGCGATGATCTGACCATTGGTAGCCTTCAGGCGGAAACGGTACTGCCCGCCCTTGTCCTCGTAAAGCTCGAACTTGGGATGAGAAACGGATGCGTAGTTCTTCACCGTCTGATCCTCGACACCGGCCGCTGGCGCGTTCTTCCGGATAGATGCGATGCCGCCCCGGCAGGCAGCTTCCGTGGTATAGACCTCAGAGGTGGCGATCACCTGACCGTTTCCGGCCTTCAGGTCGAACTTAATACCGGAGGAAACCGTGCGGATAACAAACTTGCTCATAATCATTCCCTTTCTCCACCAAAGTGGTATATAAATACACAATTTCAGTATAGCACCCACGTCAGTATTTGTCAATTAAACGCGAATCGAAACAGCCGCAGGATGAACCTGCGGCTGCGCCATTTTCAGCTATTGAAGAAATTGTACAGCCCGATCACAAAGACAATGGCAATGATCACCGGCAGAACATAGGTCATGTAAATGCGCATCCAGTTCTGAACCTTCATGCCTTTTCCGGTGTTGGCCTCAGCCGTGAAATTCTTCCAGCCCCAGCCCTTTTTGCTGACGCAGAAGATCACGAAGATCAGACTGCCCACCGGCAGCAGGATGTTATTGACCAGAAAATCCTCAAAATCCATGATGCTCAGACCCATGATCTTCACATTGCTCAGCACCGTAAAGCCCAGCACGCAGGGCATGCTCAGCGCCATCAGGCCGACGCAGGTGATCAGGCAGGTCTTTTTCCGGCTCCAGCCGGTGAGATCCCGCAGGCAGGCTACGATGTTCTCGAACACGGCGAACACCGTGGACAGAGCGGCGAAGGACATAAACACAAAGAACAGGCTGCCCCAGATCCGTCCTCCGGGCAAATTGTTGAAAATATTCGGCAGCGTCACAAACACCAGGCTGGGGCCGCTGCCGGCCTCGACACCGTAGGCCGAACAGGCAGGGAAAATGATCAGGCCAGCGGTGAAGGCCACGAAGGTGTCCAACACACCCACATTGACCGCCTCGCCCATCAGCGTCCGATCCTTCCCCAAGTAACTGCCGAAAATCGCCATAGTGCCACCACCAAAAGCGTATAAACCGTCATCGAACCGGTATCAGAGGTCATTTCAGGGAATTTTGCGGCAATACCGGCCGCGTCCAGACCCACGAAATCCCCCATGGCGGTATTGACGAAATACTGAACCATCCAGCCGGTGATGCAGGTATAGCACATCAGCAGCAGAATGTTGCCGATCATGGCCACGATACCATGAATGTGCCACTTCGAACCGCTGGGCTCCAGCTCCTGATACATTTTCGCCGGGCTCTTCTGGCTGGCACGTCCCATGGAAAACTCCATCGTCATGACAGGTATGCCCAAGACCACGAGAAAAAACAGATAGATCAGCACGAAGATGGCACCGCCGTTCTGTCCGGTGATGTAGGGGAATTTCCACACATTACCGATGCCAATGGCGCAGCCCGCGCTGAGCAGGATGAAGCCCAACCGGCTTCCAAGACGCTCACGTTGCATAATCGATCACCTAATTTCAAAAAAGTCCAGAAAACTTTCACATTATACCGCAATTATTCTCGATATGTCAATCTTTTTGTTGGTTATGATAAAATGTGTCGCCCCTGCGGGGCGACAGCGCCCTACGGGCGCAATACCTTCCCCCGAGGGGAAGGTGGCCCGG
>CANBCW010000055.1 GCA_947367115.1 uncultured Clostridia bacterium
CTTCGTTACCGAGTGACCCCCAACGGTGGTAACGTTTCATCCAGCGTTCGTAACGCATTTGCGGCGGGCCATGCCCGTAAACAACAATTTACCGTTCCAACCATGAATGGAGTAATACTATGTCTGAATCCTCTAAAAAACAAACCTTTCTCCACGGCACGGCATTGCTTGCCTTGTCCACCGCCATCGTCAAGATCATTGGTGCCTTTTACTCGATCCCCCTTAAGGCGGTCATTGGCGACCAGGCCTTTGGCTACTATTCCACCGCTTATGAGATCTACACTCTGCTGCTGATGATCTCCACCGCTGGCCTGCCCGTTGCCATGAGCCGGATGATCTCTCAGGCCAGCTCGCTGGAAAACTATCAGCAGGTACGCAAGATCTACACCACCGCTCGAACCATTTTCCTGACGCTGGGTCTACTGAGTACGGTTCTGATGATGGCTTTCTGCCGTCAGCTCGCCAGCTTCCAGAAGCAGCCAAATGCCTGGATCACCATTGTAACTCTGGGTCCCGCCTGCTTTCTGATCTGCCTGATGAGTACCTACCGGGGATTCTTCCAAGGTCAGAGCAACATGAAGCCCACCTCCGTTTCCCAGGTGCTTGAGGCTGCCATCAAGCTGGTGGTGGGTCTGTCCGCGGCAGTCCTGCTTAAGCGGTATACCAACAGCATCGCATTCCCCGCCGGCGGTGCCATTCTCGGCGTCACCATGAGCTGTGTGGTTTCTTCCATCTATCTGAGCCGCTGCTTCCGCAAGGACTATCGGGATCTGCCTGTGGGGAAAGACACCGCCAGCTCCGGAAAGGAGATCGCCAAGAGCCTGCTTGCCATCGCCATCCCCATTACCATCGGCTCCGCAGGTCTGCAGATCCTGACCGTTTTGGAAACCAAGGTTTACATGAGTCAGCTCCTGGAATTCATGACCCAGGAAGCCGCCGATCTGCAAAAGGGTATCTATAACTTCATCCAAAAGATCTTCAATATGCCCTGCGCGTTTATTACCCCCATCACCATCAGCATCATCCCCGCCATCACCGCCCAGATCACCACCGGGGACCGCAAGGGTGCCAAAGCAACGGAAGAGTCCGCAGCCCGCGTGACCGCGCTGATCTCCATGCCCTGCGCCATCGGTCTGGCGGTACTGGCAGAGCCGGTCACCGCCTTGCTCGGCGGTTACTCCGGTGAAAATCTAGCTCTTGCCACCAATCTCATGCGGGTGCTGGGCGTGTGCATCATCTTCAACGCCACGGTGCTGCTGACCAACGCTATCATGCAGGCTCACGGTCATGTGAACCTGCCGGTGGTCAATATGTTTATCGGCGGCTTTTTGAAGCTGGCGGCCATCGCCATTCTGACCGGCAATTCCCATATTGGCATTCTGGGAACCCCCATTGGCAGTCTGCTGTGCTATTTGAGCATCACAGTCCTCAATGTGTTTACGATGCGGCGGGTGCTTGATAATCCCCCTGCCATCATCAAAAACATGCTCCGGGGCTTCCTGTCCGCTGCCATCATGGGTGTCGGTGCCTTCGGTGCATGGTGGGGTCTGAAGTATATCGGAATCGGCAGTAACCTAATTCTGTGCGCAGCTCCCATTCTGGTCGGAGTGGTGCTGTACGTGATCGCCGCCGTGAAGCTGAAGGCCATCACTCGTGAGGATTGCCTGCTGCTGCCCAAGGGCGAGAAGATCGCCAACCTTCTGCATCTGTAAGAGGTAAGCGGATGAATAAAACCGAACTGATCGCCGCTGCCGCTGAGCAGTCCGGCATCACCAAAAAGGACGCGGAGCGCGTCATCAACGCCGCCATTGACACCATCACCGCCGCTCTTGCGAAGGGTGATAAGGTGCAGCTGACCGGCTTCGGCACCTTCGAGGTAACGGAGCGGAAGGCTCGTGTTGGCCGTGACCCCCGCACGCGGGAAGCTATTCAGATCCCCGCAACAAAAGTGCCCACCTTCAAGCCCAGTCAGGCGCTGAAGGACAACGTCGCAAAGTGAGGAAAACGCCATGCGTTTGGATAAATATTTAAAAGTCTCCCGGCTTATCAAGCGCCGCACCATCGCCAACGAGGCCTGTGACAACGGCCGTATCAGCGTCAACGGACGCGTCGTAAAGGCCAGCTACGAGGTCAAGGTGGGCGATAAAATTGAGATTGCCCTCGGCACCCGGACGGTGGCCGTGGAGGTGCTTCAGGTGGCTGAGACGGTTCGTAAGGATGACGCTTCTGCCATGTACAAAGAAGTCTAAAAAAAGCCTGCTGCGAATTTCGGTTCGCAGCAGGTTTTTGTTGGTCAGATAAATTGTTGCATCCTTTTATACATTTTCTCCAGCAATGTGCGCAGGGGCGCAAAGAGCAGCAAAGCGATCACAAAATTCCCGGCACAATGAGCAAGATCAAAGGGAATCCCGGAAATCCATTTGGATACGGCGTAACTCCATCCGCCAATGAACACATCCACCGGAGCGCACAGCGCGCCAAACAGCAGTCCAAATACGCCGGACAGCACCGCCCACGCAAGGGGGTGCCGCATGTTCCGCAGCAGGCAGGCGGTGCAGGCCAGAATGGGCCACACATAAAGGTAATTGATGTTCCACGTCCCCAGACCGTAAAACAGAATCTCCGCCAGCACATAAACAAACACAGGAAACAGCGCCCTCCAACCGAATACGACGCCAAAGAGCATGACCATCAGGGACACCGGCTCGATGTTCGGCAAGCCGCTCATAACCCACTTGGCCCCGAAGGTCAGCGCTGCCAGCATACCAAACAGGGTGATTTCCCGAACCGTCAGCTTTTTATCCAATGGTATACACCCAATGGAAGTCATCCCCATCGTTGATCGCAATGGTATTGGCTCCCTCCATCGCCATGGTTCCATTTACATTCAGACACCACCAGCTCTTGTCCACGCTGTAATCCGCGGTCTCTCCGTCAACGGTGTTGTACATTCCGTCGTTATCTTCCCCCAGCAGTCCCTTTTCGTTCATAGCCTCAGCCAGTGTCTGAGCATTGGTCTGCCATGTGTAGGTCTTATCGGTACCGTCCTTGTGGGAAATGGTAACGGTAATGGTTTTAGCACCATCATCGGCCTTGGGACGAGTGGCCAGCCATACGCCCACCATAATGGCGATCACTGCCACCAGCGCAATGGCGGCAATCCAGAGCTTCTTGTTTTTCATGTTGTTTCCTCCTAAAAACAAAGTTGCCGCGGCACCGAATACGGTGCCGCGGCCGATTTTCCACGACAAAATACGCCCCGTAAACACGCAGAGCGCAGGAGAAAAGCATTCCGTAGGTCTTCTGACTTGTGCCTGTGGGTCTGGAGCCCGCAGTGCCCTCTGCCTTCCCGGAGTAATCCAGTGACTGACTTTCGTCAAAAGAGAGCGCCTCGACACTTACAGCGGCGGTACCGTCCGGGAATCTCACCCGGTTATCTTGTTCAGCGGAAGCGGTTCATCGCCGCACCCGCCACGGAACAGCTATTCAATTGTCAGAGGTATTGTAACACGGCCGCATACCATTTGTCAATTGGTATGTGAACCCATAAATTGTTGTTTGCGGGTTTAATAAACAAACGCGCCCGTAGGGGCCGATGACCACATCGGCCCCTACGGTGGGCGTGTAAACAACAATTTATCTTATCAGCAGCAAGGGCCGGGACCAGGGCCGCAGCAGCAAAGGTTCATCAGCCAGCACCACAGCAGATTGGCGCAGGGATTGCCCCGCGTCTCGAATCCGCCGTAATTGCCCGCCTGACGGCGGTAGGCCGCGCCGCCCTGCTGGATCTGTTCCAGCGTCCGCAGATATTCCATATTGTCCGGCTCCATAGACACCGCCCGGCGGATGTGCTCCAGTGCTGTGACCTGATTGCCCAGGCCGTCGTTGGCCAGAGCGCTGAGGTAGTACCACCGGGCATTTTTCTCAGCGGCACTGTTCAACACGTTCAGTGCCTCCTGATACCGCCCATAGCGGATGTACTGATAAGCAGCCTGCTGATATTGATCCCCAGTGGACTGCTGATACGTGCGTTCATAGCGGGTATAGGGGTTATAGCCATAGCTGTGACCCTGATTGGGATTGGCCTTTTCCGGGTTCTTGATCTGCTCGTAGGCTGCGTTGACCCGCTGCATTTCCTTGGCAGCCTGTTCATCACCGGGATTTACATCCGGGTGGTATTTTTTCGCCAGACGGCGGTATGCCCGCTTTATCTCCTCGTCGGACGCATCAGGGCTGACACCCAGAACCTTATACGGATCGTCAATCATCCTTGTCCTCCTGCCGTTTCTTCTTTCCAAAATTGATCCACACGCCGCTGTACAAAATATTGTCCAGCAGTGCCTTGTCCTGAACCAGAGGGAGCTTTTCGTAATATTCGGTGCAGCGCCCCATGGCCAGCACCAGATATTCCTCCCACTGCCGCGCATCCTCCCCGGGCAGGGGATTGTAGCGTTTTTTGCGTTTATCCTGGTCGTAATCCACGACCGCATCCGCAAGGTAAATGAACCGCCCCAGCGCCATGCCTGCCTGCCGCAGATAGGAAGCCCACAGATCCTCCCGGTACACCAGCAGCTCGCCCATAAGCTGCCCAAAGCAGTTTGCCGGCTCGTCCGGGTTGGTGCAGCCGGCATTTTCCAGCGCCGACAGCCGGGCGATGCAGTCCTCGATGGCTCGACACTGCCGGGGATATTGGGCTCGCAAATTCGGAATCTGCTTTTCCAAATGGTTTGCCATGATCCGGGCGGTCTGCTTATGATCGTCCTGCCAGTCATCCACGCACTTATAATAGGACAGTGCCACATTCATATCCGCGGCGTAGCGGACATACTCGTTATCTACCCACGGCCGGGGCTTGATGGGATGCAGAGAACAGGCACGGTCACCGCTTTGCTCCTCCGGCTCATACAGGCTCATCAGCAGCAACGCCAGAAACGCCATATCGTAGCTGAGGGTCAGCCGGGCACTGTTCGTATGCTGCTGCCGGATCCGGCGGCAGATTCCGCAATAGACCGCGTTGTAACGCCGCTTCTGCTCCTGGCTGAGCTCCGCGCTGTTTGCGGTTACAAAGCCGAACATTCCACCACCCCCTTGATGTGTTTTTTCCATCATAAGACGCTTTTATGAACAGGCCGTAAACTTTTTAAGTTATTACAGTAAATTGTTGTTTACGATATTATTGGCGCGCTAAAAAAAGAGGCATGTCATTGCGAGCCAGTGCGCACACTGGCGTGGCAATCCCCCAGTTCTTCCGGCATTTTTGGTGGTAATCGTAACATTTGCGCATCGCCGCGGGGGATTGCCACGTCGCTTCGCTCCTCGCAATGACACCGTATCTTAGTGCGCTAAACAACAATTTACCGTTCCATCAAATATCTATTCAGCGCGCCGCCGTAGAAAATGATACAGATGCAAAAGTACAGCCACAGCATCGCCAGGGCGGCAGCGTAAACAGAGCCGAAAACGTTGGCGTAATTGGGGAAATACTCCACGTAAATAGAGAAAAGATCGGAACATGTCAGCCAGCCAACGGAGGTCAGCAGCGCCCCCGGCAGGCTCTCCTTCAGGGAATTGCGCCGGTTAGGCAGTGCGGCGTACATGGCGGTGAACAGCGCCGTCTGCAAGATCAGCAGCAGGAAAAAGCGCAGATCAAGAACATCCATCAAAAACATCAGAAATGGGTTTGTTGTCATGCGAAGATAGTCCAGAATGGTCGTACCAAACACATGCAGCACCAACGTCAGCACCAGCACCACCATAAACAGGAACGTATAGAACATGCTGATACCGCGGGTAACAAAATAGCTGCGGTTTTCCCTCAGGCCATAGACAGAATTCAGTCCCATCAGAAGCCCTCGCAATCCCCGGCTGGCCGACCACAGGGCAGTCAGCACTGACAGGGACAGCACCGGTGCCGACGTATTCTCATAGGCTCCAATGATAATACGCTCCGCCAGCGGTTCAAAGGCATCTGGTAAAATCCCCGCCACCAGTTCGATGACTTCCTCCACCCCGAAAGAGGTATACCCCAGCAGGCAGAACAATATCACTAAAATTGGGAATACTGACAGCACCAGGAAAAAGCAGGTATAGGCGGCATGGAGGGAAATATTCATAGGCTTCAGCCAGGCCAAAAGCGTGCAAAGCCATCTGACCGGCTTCCAGTCCATGATCCGTTTCATTCATATACCTCCTTTCGCAGATAAAACGATACCGAGCGGTATCCAATGGCGTAACGATACCTGACCAGCCGAACACGAATTGTCCGCCGGCACTGCCCGCAAACAACAATTTACCATTCCACCGCTGTGGTACGCAAAGACCCGCTGCGCGGGCAGCGGGCCTTCATCCACAGACACATTATATTATTCCGCAGAGATCAGGTAATAGTACACCGGCTGGCCACCGCGCAGCAGATTTACGTCCGCGTCGGGGCAGATCTCCGCGAACAGATCCGCAGTCTTCTGTGCGTGCTTCTCCTTGACGTTCTCACCGTAGTAGATTGTGATGTATTCCTTGCCGTCATCACGAACCTTCTGAGCCAGAGACTTCAGCAGCACCTTGATATCCTGGCTGGTGCCGAAGAGCTGACTGCCGTAGAGCGCCAGATAATCACCCTCGTGGATATCGTAGCCGTCAAAATCGGAATTGCGGGCAGCGTAGGTGATCTGCATGGTGTCAACCGTACCCAGCGCCTCGGTCATGGTCTCCACATTCTCCTCCTCGGTGCCCTCGGGGTTGAAGCTGAGCATGGCGGTAACGCCCTGGGGAATGGTCTTGCTCTCGATGACCACGACCTTCTTGGGAGTCAGCGCGTCCACCTGCTGCGCAGCCATGATGATATTCTTGTTATTGGGCAGCACGAAAACGGTCTCGGCAGGAACCTTATTGACCTCTTCCAGAATATCCTGCGTGCTGGGGTTCATGGTCTGGCCGCCGGAAACGATCCGGTCAACGCCCAGATTGGTGAACACATCGGCAATGCCATCACCGGCGCAGACAGAGACCACGCCGAAGGTCTTTTCCGGCTCCGCGATCTTGGGGCTCTTCTCCGCCTCGGTCATGACCTTCTCCGTGTGCTGCAGGCGCATATTCTCGATCTTTACGGTGACGAAGGAGCCATACTCGATGGCCTCATGCAGCGCCTTGCCAGGGTCATTGGTATGAACGTGAACCTTGATGATCTCATCGTCGTCAACCAGCACCAGGCTGTCGCCCAGGCTGGACAGGAACTCTCTCAGCTTTTCGGGATCATTGTCATTCTCCCGGGAAATAATGAACTCCGTGCAGTAAGTGAAGGTGATATCCTCCGTATCGAAGTTGGAGAAGGAAGCCTGCTCCTTCACTTCCACAGCGCCGCCCTCGGGCACCACGATATCCTCACCCCGCAGGGCACTCATCATAGCCTCCAGAGCGACCAGCCAGCCCTTGCCGCCGGCATCCACAACGCCGGCCTTTTTCAGAACAGGGTTCTGGTTGACGGTGTTGGCCAGAGCAGCCTTGGCTTCCTCGATGGCAGCCTCGTGGACATACTCGAAATAATTATTCTCCTCAGCAGCACGCTTTGCCTTGGCGGCAGCCAGCCGGGCCACGGTCAGGATGGTACCCTCGGCGGGCTTCATAACGGCCTTGTAGGCAGCGTCCACACCCTCCTGCAAGGCTTCGGCCCACAGTACACCGTCGCAGTCCATAGCGCCCTTGAGCTTCTTGGAAATGCCGCGCATCAGCAGGGACAGGATAACGCCGGAGTTGCCCCGGGCCCCCCGCAGCATGGCGGATGCGGCAGTGGCAGCGGCCTTCTCCAGCGTCGGATCTTCGGTCTTGCGCAGATCCGAAGCGGCCGCATTGATGGTCATGGACATATTGGTGCCGGTATCGCCGTCGGGAACAGGGAAAACATTCAGGTCATTCAGCGCCTGCTTATTGATCTCGATGGACGCGGCCGCACTGATGATCAGTCTGCGGAAATCCGCGCCGTTAATCGTCTGTCTCAATTTTCTTTACCTCCACTACTCAGCCGATCATCATGGAATCGACGTAAACATTGACGGCGCGGACTTCAGTGCCGGTGCATTTGGTAACAACGTAGCGAACCTCGGCAATGATCGAAGCGCCCACGGCGGACAGGTTCACGCCGTTGTCCACCATGATGTGCAGGTCGATGGAAATGGTATCATCCTCATGGAACTGAACCCGAACGCCCTTGCCCATGGATTCCTTACGAAGCAGATGGTATACACCGTCGGTGACAGACCGGGCAGCCATACCCTTCACGCCGAAGCAGTTGCTTGCCGCGGTACCGGCAATGTCAGTATAAACGCTGGTGCTGACGCACACGGAGCCATTTTCATTGTTGTGGCAAATCATAACTTAACCTCCAATTCAATTTGGTGTCATTGCGAGCCAGTGCGCACACTACTCCGCGCTAAGAGCCGATGCTGGCGCATCGGTTGCTCGCTTGCACAGCCCTGCGAGCCTCGCAATGACAGAAAAACTCTTACACCATGCTCTCTTCCCAGCAGTCGGGCGCGGTCAGACCCATCATCTTGACCACAGTGGGAGCCACATTGGCCAGACCGTAAGCGCCTTCCTTGATGTTCCACTCACGATCCTTGTCGTAGATGATGAAGGGAACAGGGTTCAGGGAGTGAGCGGTACGCACAGAGGTCTTGCCCTTCTTGGTCTCGGTCATCTGGTCGGCGTTGCCATGGTCAGCAGTGATCAGCACGGTATAGCCGTACTTGTCCGCAGCCTCCAGAATGGCCTTCAGGCCATTGTCCACGCATTCCATGGCGTACACAACCGCATCCATAACACCGGTGTGGCCTACCATGTCGCCGTTGGGGTAGTTGCAGCGCAGGAACTGGAACTTGCCGGAAGCCATATTCTCCACCATCTTCTCGGTGATCTCCTTGGACTTCATGGCAGGTGCCTGCTCGAAGGGGATCACATCGGAGGGAATCTCCTCGTAGACCTCCAGATTTTCGTCCACCTTGCCGGAACGGTTGCCGTTCCAGAAGTAAGTCACATGGCCGTACTTCTGCGTCTCAGACAGGGCGTACTCATGGATGCCGGCCTCGCACAGAACCTCGGTCAAGGTGTTTTTGATGACAGGGGGCTGCACCAGATAGTTTTCGGGGATGTTCAGGTCGCCGTCGTACTGCAGCATACCGGCGAACTTGACACCGGTGTAATCGCCGCGGTCGAACTTATCAAAATCCTTGCGGTCGAATGCCAGGGAGATCTCCTGCGCACGGTCGCCGCGGAAGTTGAACAGGATAACGGAATCGCCATTGCTGATCTTGGCAACAGGCTCGCCATTGCGGGCAACAACGAACGCGGGCAGATCCTGATCGATGCAGCCAGTCTCGGCACGGTAGGTTTCAATCGCCTCCGCAGCGGAAGCAAACATACGGCCCTGACCTTGTACATGGGTACGCCAGCCCTTTTCCACCATGCCCCAGTTGGCTTCGTAACGATCCATGGTGACCTGCATACGGCCGCCGCCGGAGGCGATGGCGTAGTCGCAGCCCTCGGTGTTCAGCTCCTTCAGCACATCCTCCAGCATGCCGACATACTCCAGAGCGGAGGTAGCGGGCACATCACGGCCGTCCAGCAGGATGTGGCAGTAAGCCTTCTTGACACCCTCGGCATGAGCCTGACGCAGCAGAGCGATCAGGTGGGAGATGTTGGAGTGGACATTGCCGTCAGACAGCAGACCCAGGAAGTGCATTGCCTTGCCGTCGGCGTTGGAAACGAGATCCTTCCATGTAGCAGAAGCGTACAGGGTGCCGTTCTCGATGGACTCGCCAACCAGCTTCGCGCCCTGAGAGTAGACCTGACCGCAGCCAAGGGCGTTATGACCGACCTCAGAGTTGCCCATATCCTCATCGGAGGGCAGGCCAACGGCAGTGCCGTGCGCCTTCAGGTAAGTATGGGGGCAAGTAGCGAGCAGATTGTCCAGTGTGGGAGTGTTTGCGACCACAACAGCGTCGCCGCTGCCACCGTCGCCCTTACCGACACCGTCCATAATAACTAAAACAATAGGTTTTTCCATAGTGAACCTCCAGAACCGAATTAAGATCGGGTTATTCGCAGTATTTTGGTTTTACTATTTTACATCATAATTACAAAAGTTACAACCCATTTTTTTATTTTTTCCGAAATCACGAAAAAATCACAGCTCCGGAGCGTCTTTTCAGCGCTTTTTCCCGGATAATATTAAGCAAATATTAAACAAAATAAAAGTTTTCAAAAAAGTTGTAGGAAAAACAAAACAAATGTGCTATGATTATGTATGGAATATGCGTAATGCGATAGATTGTTGTTTAGCGGGCATGGCCCGCCGCAAATGCGTTACGAACGCTGGATGAAACTTTACCACCGTTGGGGGTCAC
>CANBCW010000056.1 GCA_947367115.1 uncultured Clostridia bacterium
TTGGGGGTCACTCGGTAACGAAGTGCTCAGATCTCGCAGATAAAACGATACCGAGCGGTACCCAATGGCGTAACGATACCTGACCAGACCAACACGAATCGTCCGCCGGCACTGCCGGCAAACAACAATTTATCTTCCTATTCCCCATCACTATACCACGAAAAAGTGTGTTCGTCATCATTTATCTCGTTGACAGCGGAAAAATTGCCAGATACAATGTATTTTGAGGTGATAAACCATGATCACGCATGAAAACTGCATTTTTCATTTACGAACGGAAAGCTATTCCTATCTCTTCCGGGTAAACGGCTATGGCATTTTGGAACATCTTCATTTTGGAAACCCAATATGCACGTCGGATGCGGCAGCGTTTACCTGTGTCCCCGGGCTGGGCTGGGGCGGGAGTGTGCTGCTGGATGAGCAGGATACCGGAAGCTGTCTGGACGCGCTGCCATTAGAGTGGAGCGGCTCTGGCCGGGGAGACTATCGGGAAAGCCCGGTGGAGCTGGACGGAAAGGCCACGGACTTTCGCTATGTGGGGTATGAGATCCTGGATGGGATCGTGCCTATGGCGCTGCCCCAGGCAAAGGATGGCGGCGAAACGCTGGTTATTACACTGGAGCAGAAGGGCGCGCGGCTTTATTTGTACTACACCGCCTTTGAAACGGCGCTGACCCGGCATGTGGTGCTGGAGAATACAGGGAAGACCAGCATTGCGGTGACGAAGCTTATGAGCCAGTGTGTCGATCTGCCCGGACATTTTGAGATGACCAGCTTTCATGGCGGCTGGATTGCGGAGATGGGGAAAACGACGGTTCCGGTCAATGCCAGCCGGGTGGTAAATGAGAGTACCACCGGCGCTTCCTCCAACCGGCATAATCCCGGCTTCCTGCTGGGTGAAAGCGGAGCGGGGGAGGATCATGGCCGGGTTTACGGCTTCAATCTGGTCTATTCCGGCAATCATTACGCATCGGCTCAGCGATCCTTGCAGGGGCTGACCCGGGTGATGCAGGGAATTTCCCCGGATCATTTTGCCATGACGCTGGCTCCCGGCGAGCGGCTTGAGACCCCGGAAGCGGTGCTATGCTGGTCGGATAAGGGCTGCAATGGCCTGTCACGAAACATGCACCGGTTCGTCAACGAGCACATCGTTCCAAAATACTGGCGCTACCGCCACCGCCCGGTGCTGTATAATGACTGGGAAGGCTGTATGTTTGATTTTAACCACCGCCGTTTGATCTCGCTGGCGAAAAAGGCGAAGGATATTGGGTGTGAGCTGTTTGTGCTGGATGATGGCTGGTTCGGACAGCGTGACCACGACAAAGCCGGACTTGGCGATTATACGGTCAACAGGAAAAAGCTTCCCAAAGGGCTGGAGGGGTTAAGCAAGGAAATTCGTGGACTGGGCATGGAGTTTGGCCTTTGGTTTGAACCGGAGTCTGTGAATATAGACAGCGACCTGTACCGGGCGCATCCGGACTGGGCGCTGACGGACGATTTCGCCCCGGTTCTGGGGCGGCATCAGCTGCTGCTGGATCTGACGAAGGCCGAGGTGCGGGACTACATCGTTGAAAATGTTTCCCGCATTCTGGATCAGGCTCAAATTACATATGTGAAATGGGATATGAACCGCCATTCCATTGCGCTGGGCGCGAAAGCCCATGCATTTGTTGTTGGCTTGTATGAGGTGCTGGATCGAATCTTCAGCCCCCGGCCGCAGATATTGCTGGAAAGCTGTTCATCCGGTGGCAATCGGTTTGATCTTGGTATGCTGTGCTTCAGTCCTCAGGTCTGGTGCTCGGATAACACGGATCCCATCTCACGGCTGGATATTCAGGGCGGTTTGTCATACCTGTATCCTCAGTCCGCATTTGGTGCCCATGTTTCTGCCGCGCCTCACGCCCAGACACTGCGTACGACACCCCTGTCCACCCGGGGGAATGTAGCCTTCTTTGGTGTGCTGGGATATGAGCTGGATCTAAACCATCTGCTGCCGGTAGAAGTGCAGGAAATCAAGGCGCAGATCAGTTTTTACAAAGCAAACCGCAAGCTCTTCCAGTTCGGAACGTTCCGCCGCTCGGAAAATGGTTGGCAGGTCTTGGGCGGCGATGTCGCCATTGCGAGCGTGTTCCATAAACAGATGGATGCCGCGCCGGGCTATGAGCAGCTGCGCGTTCCCGGCCTGACAGCCCAGCGGCCTTATCGTGTGCGGTCACTGGAGCAGACGCTGCGCGTGGGGCAGTTTGGTGCATTGGTGAAGCATGTGGCCCCTGTAAACCTGGATCCAAATGGAGTGGTGCTTCGCACAGTGGATCACCACTATACCATGCCTGATGGGGTACAGACCTGTATAGCCTCCGGTGCGGCGCTGGAAAGTGGAATTATGCTGCTGCCGCTGTTCCGGGGAACAGGCTATGATAAAAATCAACGGACGCAGCTTGATTTTGGCTCTAATCTCTACCTCATCGAAGCGGAAGAATGAAATTCATAAAAACAAGGCGCTGTTGGTTGCTCAACAGCGCCTTGAACCATATACAGTTACATTACCCGGCGCGCCACGACCACAAGGCGGCCTTCATCAATGGTTTTGTCACAGGTGGACAGGGTGATCAATTTATCACCGTACTCGGGGGTGATGCCGGTGTCGTAGTAGGAAAGCTCTTTACACTTGGCTACGAATTCATCGTAATCTTCGGCATCCTTTGCGTCATCGAAAAGATGATAATTGAAGCTGTCCGTTGTGTTCGCGGTGGTCTGGAACACGGCGAAGATCTCATAGGTATGATACTCGGTCAGCGTGTCAAAGTAGATGTAGCGGTTATCTTCCCAGAAATCCTTGTCTTTGTACAGATGCAGATCAGCGAACATGGTGCCGTTTCTCATTTTGTGTCCGTAGATGGTCACATTGTCCGAGGGCTCGTTTACGTCACAGGCTTCACGGACATAGATCGTTCCGCAGGAAGCACCCTGCTTGTAGAAATTCTTACGCAGATAGAAGTTGGCTTGGTACTTGGACTGAACCACCGGGTACTTGATGGAGGTGCCGGGAACCTGAATAAAGCCGACCATATCGTTGTTCATCTCATAAAGCATCTGATACTCAAAGAGAATGGGGGATTCGCTGGGGGTTGTTGTATCACCGGGGACTGTCTCTGAGGGAGTTGTGCCGGGGTCGGTGGAGGAATCCTCCGTTCCGGTTGGGATGGGAGGACGCTCGACAGAGGGCATGGTGGAGAGCAATTCATCGTAGTCTGCCTTATCCCGGGCATCGGTGATGAGCTTCTGCGCGATCATCACACCGCATACGACGATAACCAAAGACAGCAGAACAATCGTTACCCAATATATAATGCGCTTTTTTTGCATAAAATTACCTCCTGTGGGTATTTGCCTTGCTATCATACCCGATTTTTTGTAAAATGTAAAGACTTTCCGTGTTACTAGGTTATGAAATAACTGTAAACGATGGACTTTTTTCGGAAATGTGCTATACTGGTATCAACATCGGAAAGGAGTGGCAGATATGAAGAAAAAGAAAACATTCAGTTGGGCGATGTTGCTGCTGATGGCAGGAAGCCTGATTTTGGGCGGTTTCTGCGGTATGATGATCGTCGATGTGGCGCTGCAGCAAAAGCTGAATTTTGGATCCTATATGCTGACTGTTCTGAGCCTGATCCTGGGGCTTTACGTGATTCTGTTTGCACATGTGGCGATCCATGAGGCAGGCCATCTGATCTTTGGCTTGTTGACGGGCTATGGCTTTTCCTCCTTCCGCTTGGGCAGCTTCATGCTGCTTCAGGAAAACGGTAAATTGCGTTTGCGCAGGCTGTCACTGCCCGGCACCGGTGGACAGTGCCTGATGACACCCCCGGAGCTGGTGGATGGCAAGCTGCCCTACTTACTGTACAATCTTGGCGGCTGCATCATGAATTTGGCGGTCAGCGCTGTGGCTTTGCTGCTGTGGGCGCTGCTGCCGAAGGACACTGTGTTGTCTGTGCTGTTGATGATGGCGGTGGTGTTTGGGCTGGTACTGGCGCTTTCCAACGGCATCCCGGCTCGCATGGGCAGCGTGGATAATGACGGCTGCAATGCGCTGACGTTGGCCAAACATCCTGAAACGATGAAGGCGTTCTGGCTTCAGCTGAAGGTCAATGAGCAGCTGTCCAAAGGAGTACGGCTGAAAGATATGCCGGAAGCATGGTTTGCGGAGCCGGAGAACGCAGATAATGGGCTGAATGCAGTGTCAGCTGTCTTTACGGTGAACCGCCTGATGGACGAGCACCGCTTTGAGGAAGCCAGAAGCAAACAGGAAGCACTGCTGGCGGGAGACAATGCGCTTTCTGAACTGCACCGGAGTCTGGTGACCTGTGATCTGCTCTACTGCGAACTGATTGGAGAAAACCGCCCTGAGGTAAGAGAGCAGTTGATGACCAAGGAGCAGAAAAAGTATATGCAGGCCATGAAGAAGAGCATTACTGTTTTACGTACAGAGTATGTCCTGGCACTTTTGGGCGAGCGGGATCAGGAGAAGGCCGCGTCTCGGCTGGAGCAGTTTACAAAACGAGCAAAAACCTATCCCTACCCCTGTGAGGTGGAGAGTGAACAGGAATTGATCGAACTTGCAGAGCAAGTCATGCACTCTGCCTGATGCCTGGATACCGATGCAAGAACCCTGAAATTTGACCGTTTTCCTGCCCTGCTATTTGGGGCAGGGAAATTTTTTTGAAAATTTTAAAAAAGATGTCACCTTTTGCGTTTCTGCCGACATATATAAACAGGGTAGTATATCTCCCTGAATTTTATTCACAGGAGGAAACGTATGCGGGAAGCTTATTACATCAATCCGGCGGAGCCGGACAGGCTTGTGACCCAAGCAGACGTGGAAAGAATCGTCAGCGAACAGAGCAGGAGGGAACAGCTGTATTCTTTGGCGGTCTTCAATATTCCCAATCTTGCGGAATTGATGGAAAAAGGCGGCGATCAGCCGATTTTGGAGCTGTACAACAAGCTGCTGGACACCATCGGGGCGGGTCTGAGCGGAATGGGCGGTGCAGTACCGGTTCCTACTTCCGAGGACTGGAAGGAAAATGAGATGGTGTCCGCCACAGGCGGCATTGTCCGAGCCTGCCAACTGAATGGGGGCTTTGTGCTGTATGTCAATTATCTGGCAGCGAAAAAAGGGTTTAGTACCGGACAGACAAAGTTCGAGCCGAATCCGCTGCTGCTGGGTGAACGGAACACGGATTTTTGCCCCATATTCTATGAGCGGCATTCGGTGTATTTGGCATTTTTGCAGATGTGCATGGAATTTTTTTGTCAGGCTATGGCCGCAGGGGTACCGCTGCGGGGGTGCATTTCCACAGGTATGGCGGTCATGGATCAGGAGCACTCCCTGTTCTTCGGAAGCCCCTTGGTGGAGGCCACAGTGGGGGCGGCGACCCGGCAGAGCATGGGCGTGTCCTTCGGACGGAGCTTTTATAATTACCACCCGGTTTATCATGATTATTTTATACCCTGGCCTGTCCATCTGGATGGGAACTCCGGCGGTGGAGCCTACCTGAGTCCGATGGTTCTGAATTGGGCTCGCTACTGGCGGGGATCTCTGGGGTATGGGGAGATTGCATTTACGGAAGGTCTGACGAAAATGCGGGAAAATCCGCTCTACGCTGAGCAGTATGACGTGGCAACACGGTTCTTTGCGTTTTCTGAGAAACATGAGGACTGGCACCGCGATCTGGAGTGGACAGGGCAGGGGGATATTCTGGATTACTGCGAACAGGCGAAGAAATGGTATTATTCTGTCAAAAAATAAAGGATGCGCGCCGTTTCCCATTTTTCGGGGAAACGGCGCGTTAATGTTAATCAATCTGAAAGCGCAGTGTTACAGGCACAGTCTGCGCTGTGGATACAGTCAGAACAGCGTGACCGGGGATGCCGACGGTACGGACGTAGGTGCCGCACATGCCGCCCTCAGCAGTGACGGTGTCGGAGCCTACCAGCTCCGCGTCACCCTCCAGCGTCAGCTTGACCGGAAGCTGAGCGTAGGGAGCAACATTGCCGAATTCATCCAGGATCCGGATGTGTACCGCCGCCATATCATAGGTGTCGCCCTCCGTCAGAGCGGTGCGGCTGGCCTTGACCTCCAGATGGAGCTTCGCGGAGGGACAGCGGGTGACGGAGGCGACCACCTTGCCGCTGCAGATGGCATCGAAGCGCCAGACGGTTGCTTCACCGCCCCAGTTGCCCACATATTTTCCGTAGAGCGCCACGCCGTCATCCATGGTCAGCTTATACCGAACCATGGCCCAGGCCATCCGCAGCTTGTCCGTCAGAGGCATTCCGGCCAGGCCGTGCTTCCCGGCAGACAGCAGACAGCGGCGCAGCAGGTCGGCTTTCTTTTTGGGGAAGCCCTCCTGAGTCTCCAGCAGACAGCCGATGGTGTCGTCCACCCTCAGCGACCCACGGCGAAGGCCGTTCCAATCGCCATAGCACAGCTTGGACACAAAATGGCCGTTTTTGTACAGTGCCACCTCGTCGGCGTTGGTGAACACATAAACATCCCCGATATTGCCCGCGGGATAATCGCCGATGTCCATGGGAGAACCTACTTCCAGCACTGGGGTATCATCCTGCTGGCTGGCGTAGACGGCCGCCGCCAGCTTGGGATTGCGGAATGCGTCCATGACACCGTGGTAGCAGATCCGGTCGCCGGAGCCGAAATCCTTGTGGGTGGCGTAGTCGAACATGCACCAGCCGAAGCAGCCGGCATGCTCGCCGGAGGCGCAGGCCGCATTCAGCACCCGGGCGTGGCGCAGGGCGTGCTCCTGCCGCTTCTGCCATGGGTCATAGGCTTTGGTGGGGAACATGTGGCCATTGTGCTCAGAGATCAGATAGCCCTTGCCCATATCCGGGGTGACGGCTTTCTTGGAAAGCGCGCCGGGATTATCACCGCAGTGGGAGAAGTCGTTGTAGGAATAAACGTCCTCCAAAAGACTGCTTTTCTGAAGGTAGCGCACACCGGAGGTGGCTCGGCTGGGATCAAGCTCATGGGCAATGGCGTTGGTGCGGCGGTAAAGGTCATCGTCGTCCGTGCTTTCGTTGATTCGCACGCCCCAGAGGATGATGCTGGGGTGGTTGCGGTACTGGGTCACCATTTCACGGACATTTTCGCAGGCCTGATCCTTCCAGCCCGCGCCGCCGATATGCTGCCAGCCGGGGATCTCCGTAAAGACCAGCAGACCCAGCCGGTCACATTCGTCAATAAAATAGTGGCTCTGGGGGTAATGGGAGGTTCGTACCGCGTTGCAGCCCAGTTCCTCTTTTAAGATGCGGGCATCCTCTCGCTGTAAGGCTTCCGGGGCGGCGTAGCCCACATAGGGGTAGCACTGATGCCGGTTTAAGCCCCGCAGGAAGGTCTTTTCGCCGTTGAGATAGAAGCCGTCGGCTCGGAATTCGGCGGTACGGAAGCCAAATTTGACTTCCATCGTGTCGCCGGAAGCGATACAGGTCACCCGGCAGAGGTAGCGGTTGGGCGTTTCCGGACTCCAGGGCAGTGCGTCGGGCACGCTGAGCTGTCCGGGACTCCCGGATGCCAGCACAGCGCCGTCTTCACTCAGAATCTCCACCCGGCATGGACTGTCGGCGGTCACCTCCACCTGCGCGGTGGTGAGCGTGGGCGTGGTCACGAATACATCGTGGATCATTTCCTGTTCCCGGATATCCAACCACACCTCTCGGTACAGCCCGCCGTAGGTCAGATAGTCGATGACGAACCCGAAGGGCGGGATCGTGGCGTTTTCCCTGGTGTCCAGCCGGACGGCAATGAGATTGTCGCCGCTGCGAACCACATCGGTGAGCTCCACACGGAAGGCCGTATAGCCGCAGCGGTGGGTGGCCAGCTCCTGCCCATTCAGATAGACGGTGGCGATATGCCCAGCACCGTCGAATTGCAGGAACAGCCGTTTGCCGCGCAGCGCGTCGGTTACCGTCAAAACACGGCGGTAGCCGCAGACCATCTGGTAGTCATTGTGGTCAGTATAATGCAGGGGAAGCTCCCGGCTGGTGTGGGGCAGGCGTACGGACTGTGCCTCGCCGCCGCCCCGGCAAAAAGCATCCGTCCATTCTTGCGTGAACTCCCAACCATTGCACAGGCTCTGTTTCATGGCATATCCCACCTTTCACGATATAGTATTATCATAGGCAAAGAACGCCCGGCTGTCAACTTCTTAAGAAAAACATAAGTTGACGATTTGCGTCGAAAGGTGTATAATTCAGCTATGTTTAATATACAGCATATTTTATACATGGTCATCTCCGGCGTCCTGACCGCCATACTGCTGGTACTGGCGGATAAATTTGCCACGGATGACAAATCGAAAAACTTCATACTGAAATTCTCCGCATTCATCACCGTCGTGATCCATTTCAGCAATTTGTGGGTGGACTATTTCGTTTCAGGAGGAAACGCGCTGATCGAGAATAACCATATTCTCCCCGTATATCCCTGCAATGTGGTCATGTGGATGCTGCTGGCGGCGGCGTTTATGGAGAACAAAAAGGGTCTGCTTTTCCAGCTCCTGAGTGAGTTCTGCTTCTATGGCGGTACGGTCTGCGGCATCATCGGCATCGTGCTGAATGTCAATTTCGGCAACAACCCCACTCTGGCGGATTATGACATCCTGAAGGGGCTCTTGAGCCACTCCACGATGCTGTTCGGCTGCATTTATATGCGGACGGGACGCTTTGTCAGGATTCGGATGTTCAATGTCGTCAGCGTGGCCGCGGGGCTGGGCGTGTTCGTGCTGTGCGGAAAGACGGTCAACCGGCTCTATGAGCATTTTGGCATGGCGGCTCCGGATGGGATGTTCCTGAACTCCAACCCCTATACCAGTACCTCCACCATCACACTGGGCGTTTGGGCGCTGGTGCTCCTGTTCTGCGGCCTGGCGCTGTGGGAAATGCGGCTGCCCAGAGAAGAACGCTGGTACACCAAGCTGCGGCTGAGGATCTGATATGAGAGATTTGTTTTTTAAGCTGTTTGAAGATTCCCACTTTCATACGGGAATAAAGATCACCGCGTTTTCCGTGCCCCATTTGGTATATCTGGTGCTGATCTTTGGGGGCATCGTGGCGGGGTGGCTTCTGCTCCGGAACCGATCCGACGCGGAAAAGGAGAAAGCCCTGCGGGTTCTGGCCTATGCGCTGGTGCTGTCCTATCTCTCCGATTTCTTTGTGCATGAATTTGTCTATGACGGACTGAAAACGGATAAGCTGCCGTTCCATATCTGCACGGTGCTGTGTCCCTTGACAGCCATTGCACAGTTCAACCGGAATGGACATAAGATTATGGAGCCGGTGGCGGTGCTGGCCGTTCTGGCACCGATGATGTACCTGTGCTATCCGGCCAGCGTCGGCGAGGGGGAGCCATGGTGCTATCAGGCGGTGCAGACCATGTTCTACCATGGTGTCCTGATGGCCTGGGGTATCCTGACAATTGCCCTGGGGGCAGTGAAGCCGGATATCAGACAGGCATGGAAAAGCGGTGTGCTGCTGGTGGGGGTCACTTTGTGGGCGAAGCTGGGCAATATCCTGATGGAGCACAACTGGTTCTTCCTTGAGGAAGATGCCTTCTACATTGGACTGGTAGAGGGCGGCGTGATTCCTAAGTGGTCGCTGATGATCATTAACCCGGTGGTGTTCTTCCTGGCGGTCTTGGCGTTGTATGGCGTGATCTATGGCATCCGGGCTGTAAGCCGGAAGAAAACCGCTGCGGCGGCATAAGCAAAGGCAGACACGACGCGAGGTGTCTGCCTTTGCTGCACCAAAAGTCTGCTGCGCAGATAAATTGTTGTTTGCGGGCATGGCCCGCCGCAAATGCGTTACGAACGCAGGATGAAACTTTACCACCGTTGGGG
>CANBCW010000057.1 GCA_947367115.1 uncultured Clostridia bacterium
CGCCCACCGTAGGGGCCGATGTGGTCATCGGCCCCTACGGGCGCGTTTGTTTATTAAACCCGCAAACAACAATTTATCTTCCTATCCCTTATCGAAAATGGAGGCCATATATGGCATTTGACGCGTTTTATCTTTCCGCTGTACTGGACGAGATCCGGGCGCTGGGAGAGGCGAGAGTGGACAAGATCCATCAGCCCAGCCGGGATGCGGTGATCATCCACCTGCGGGGGCGGGAAACCAGAGCAAAGCTGCTCATTCATCCCAACCCTGCCGCGCCCCGGCTTCATCTGACCGCGGCGAACCCGGAAAATCCCCCGGAACCGCCCATGTTCTGCATGCTCCTGCGCAAGCACCTGATGGGCGCCCGGCTGGCGGAGGTGACCCAGCCTCCCATGGAGCGGGCGGCTTCTTTCACCTTTGACTGCATCGACGAAATGGGCGACCCGGTGCAAAAGCGGCTGGTGGCGGAGCTGATGGGCCGCACCTGCAACCTGTATCTGCTGGGGTCGGATGGGCGGATCATCGACTGCCTGCGGCGTATTGGCCTGGACGAGAGCGCCAAGCGCCCCGCTCTGCCCGGACTGCATTATCAGGAGCCGGAGCCTGTGGCCAAGGAAAATCCTTTGAATTGCGGTTATGTAAACTTGTTATGCAAACCGGGTGCGGATATTCTGGCTGACCGGCTCATGGATGAGCTGGGAGGATTATCTCCGCTGGTCTGCCGGGAGGCGGTGCTGTACGCCGCCGGGGATACGGATGCCCGGGTGGATGGGTTGGATACGGAAGCTGTGGGCGAAAAACTGGCGCTGTTCTTCCAGGAACACCTGAACCACGGCGCACCTTATTTCTGCGCGGCTCCGGATGGCACGCCCAAGCAATTTGCGTTCTGCCCCATTCGTCAGTATGGAGCCTGTGAGCGGGGGACGTCTTTCTCCGCATTGCTGGACAGCTTTTACACCCTCCGGGATCGGAAGGATGCCATGCGCCAGAAAAGCCAGTCGGTTCGTAAGACCGTGTCGAATCTGTGTCAGCGCCTGACGAGAAAGCTGGCGATTCAGGAAAAGGAACTGGCGGCCACCTATGACCGGGAGCGGCTGCGCCAGCTGGGCGATATCGTTACCGCCAATATCCATAAGATCACCAAGGGGCAGACGGTGCTTGCTGCCGAGGATTTTTATGATGAGGACATGCGAACCATCGAGATCCCGCTGTCGCCCATTTTATCCCCCCAGCAGAACGCGGCGAAATTCTACAAGGATTACACCCGCATGAAAAATGCGGAGAAAGAGCTCACCCGGCAGATGGAGATTGCCCGGGATGAGCTGGACTATCTGCGCAGCGTTCTGGATGAGCTGAACCGGGCGTTTACGGAGCAGGAGCTGGAGGAAATTCGGCAGGAGCTGCAATCCGGCGGGTATCTCAAGGCCGACACCGGCAAGCGCCGGGTCAAGCAGGGGAAGCTGCCGCCTATGCGCTTCGAGTCCACGGACGGCTATCCCATCTATGTGGGTCGGAACAACCGGCAGAACGATGAATTGACCTTCAAGCTGGCGCGGAAGGACGATATCTGGCTCCATGCCTCCAAGGTTCATGGCTCCCATGTGATCATCTCCTGCGGCGGCACCACGCCTCCGGACGATACGGTGACGCAGGCGGCTCAGCTTGCGGCCTACTATTCTGAGACTACTGCCGGTCAGAACATTCCTGTGGATGTGACCCCGGTCAAGCAGGTGAAGAAAGTGCCCTCGGCAAAGCCGGGGATGGTTATTTACCATTCCTACCGCACGGTCATTGTCAACCCCTACGCGGATATCGCAGTGGATCCGCTGAATGCGGAAAAGAAGGAAGAACAATAAAAACACTCCCGACGGATCGTTTAATCTGTCGGGAGTGTGCGTTAAGGAAGTTCAAACCGGAATTCAACGCCGTTGCTGGTGCCGGATGCGTGGACGGTGCCGCCGTGAAGCTCAATGATTGCTTTGGCGATGGTCAGCCCCAGTCCGGTGCCCGGGGTGGTGCGGGAGGCATCTGCCCGGTAAAAGCTGTTCCAGACACTTTCCAGCACTTCGGGCGGCAGGGGATCGCATTCGTTCTCCAGCTTGAAGATGGTTCTGCCGGAATGGCGGCAGACCGAGATCCAGACATTACCGCCCTCCGGGGTGTACTTGATGGCGTTGGTGGCAAAATTGGTGATGACCTGACTGATCCGCCCCTCGTCGGCGGTGATATCGAAATCCTCCGCCAGAACGTAGTGAATCTGAATGCGCCGCTTCTGCGCCATCGAGGCGAGCGTGTCGAAGATGGAGCGGGTGAGACGAGTGAGAGAGAACTGATCCGTGGAAAGGCGAACCTTTCCGGCTTCCAGGCGGCTCAGCTCCAGCATCTTCAGCACCATGGTGTCCATCTGCTCGGTTTCGTTCAGGATGATGTTCAGATACTGCTCCTGCTTGTCCGCGGCGATGCCCTCGCAGAGCCCCTCGGCGTAGCTGTGGATCACGGCCAGGGGCGTTTTCAGCTCGTGGGTGATATCGCAGATCAGCTGCCGCCGGTGTTCCTCGGCGGTTTTTGCGTAGTCCAAGGCGGTGCGAAGCTGAGTGGCTTCCACGGTGGCATCGTAATAGGCTTGGGCAAGGGAGTCGTAATTGTCCTCCAGCATCCGGGCTTCCTTCCAGCGGGGCTTGCAGCGCACAGAGAGGGGGAGCGGGCGGCCGGAAGTGTGCTTGGCGACCTGTGCCACAGGCAGAACCAGATTGCTGCGGATGCTGCGCAGGATCAGCCATACGGCTGGCACTGTCAGCAGCAGTGTGATGAGGTAGAACCATAGCATCTGCGACAGGGCATAGCGCAGCGGCTGGGCGCGCAGCGCCACGCTGACGCGAATCACCTCGCCTGTGCGGTCAAGGTAGGTGCCGTAACCCCGAACCACGGCATCGGTCAGGCTTTCCCTCTTCGCGGCGGTAGGCAGCACCTCCTCCAAACGCGGGTACTCCGTGCCGTCGATGGTCACAGGCTGTGAATCGCTGCGCAAATCAAGAAGGTCGAGGTTCTTCTGGGCATAGATCGTCACCAGCTCTTTTTCTGCCGGGGCGGTACTCTGGTAGCATACATTCCAGATACAATCCTGCTTTCGGTCGATCGCATCCAGACTCCGGGGGGTATCCTCCACGGTGATGGGGAAAAACTGATTGCCTTCAAACCAGCCGGTCAGCCGCAGGAGGCCGCTCCAGGTATCGGGGGATATGCCCAGGGCATCCACATTAATGTAGGCGTAGCCGGACGTTGTGTCCAGATCCAAATTGGAATCCCAATATTCCGCGGATACATAGGGAAAACGCCAGTAGTTTGTGCCGCTGTTGTACAGCTCGCCGTCGCTGCTGCGGTAGCTGACGGCAAGCTCAAAGGGCATCAGGTCGCCTTCCTGATAAGTGGTGACATTGCCGGTGCCGATCAGGGGGAGGAGCGTGGGTCGGATACGGATATGCAGGCGTGAGGAAATGCCCATGCTCTCCAGACGGCAGTAGTCCGCGTAGCCCGGCGCGTCGCGGTTGACACCCGCAAAGCTGAGTTCCGTATCTGCGTACAGGGACGCGAATGCCTGTGCGTTATACTGCAGCTGCCGGTAAAGGTCTGCCGCGACACAGTAAGTGATCAGCGCCATGGCGCACAGCCAGATCGCCAGCACCAAGGCAATGATCCGCCACGCGATCGCCTTCATGGATTCAGGGCGGCGGGGCGCGCGGATGGGTTTCTTTTTCATAGGGATACCCTCCTTCCTGAGATCAAGATACCGCGGAGATTTGTATTTTCTGTGTCAATGGGCATAAACCGGGCTGGGATTTTTTGTTTTTTTGTATTTTTGTATTGACTTCCCGCCACGGTAATGGTATAGTATGTGAAAATCCCCGACAGAAAAACAAACGGCTACGAGGGATGAACAGAGAAGGAGAGATAGAAAATGAGGAAGATTCTTGCGCTGCTGTGCGCACTGCTGATGGTCGTCTCCATGGCGGCCTGCCAGAATACAAAGAAAGACGACGGTAAGTATAAGATCGGCATTTGCCAAATTCAGCCCCATGAGGCGCTGGATGCCGCGACCAATGGCTTTAAGCAGGCTCTGATCGATGCGTTCGGCGAGGAAAATGTGGAGTTTGATGTGCAGAACGCTGCCGGTGACTCCAATACCTGCTCGACCATTGTTAACAGCTTCGTGTCCGACCGGGTGGATCTGATCCTTGCCAACGCCACGCCCTCTCTGCAGGCGGCCGCGGCAGCGACTTCCGTGATCCCCATTCTGGGTACCTCGGTTACCGAGTACGGCGTGGCACTGGAGATCGACAATTTCTCCGGCACCGTGGGCCGCAACATTTCCGGTACGTCCGATCTGGCGGATCTGGCTGCTCAGGCCAAGATGCTCCATGACTGGTTCCCCGATGCCAAGAACGTTGGTCTTCTGTACTGTGTCAGTGAGGCGAACTCCATCTATCAGGTCAATACCGTTCAGGCGGAGCTGGAGAAGCTGGGCTATACCTGCAAGCAGTATTCCTTCTCTGACGGCAATGATCTGGCTGCGGTTACCGATAAGGCTGCCGACGAGTCTGACGTGATCTATGTTCCCACCGATAATACGGTGGCGACCTATACCGGCATCATCGACGGTATCTGCCGTCCCGCCAAGATCCCTGTCATTGCCGGCGAGGAAGGCATCTGCAAGGGCTGCGGTGTTGCCACCATGTCCATCAGCTACTATGATCTGGGCTACGATACCGGCAAGATGGCAGTGAAGATCCTGAAGGGTGAGGCGGATATCGCCACCATGCCCATCGCCTATGCGGAGAATGTTACCTACAAGTACAACGCTGAGATTTGCGCGGAGCTGGGTCTGACCGCGCCCGAGGGCTATGCAGCCATCAGTTGATCAGACAAATCAACATGGGGCGAGGTGGACTCCCATCTCGCCCCTATCTCTACGATTGGAGGAGCAACGTTTATGGCAAGCTTTTTAAACGCTTTGCCCGGTGCGGTGACGCAGGGCCTGATCTGGGGCATCATGGCCATCGGCCTGTTTATCACCTATAAGCTGCTGGATCTGTCCGACCTGACGGTGGACGGCTCCTTCTGCACCGGCGGCGCGGTCTGCGTTATGATGATGGCGGCGGGGTTCAATGTCTGGATCGCCCTGCTGGCGGCGGTGGCTGCCGGTATGCTGGCGGGGTTGGTTACCGGCTTTTTCCACACCAAGTGCGGCATTCCGGCAATTTTGGCCGGTATCTTAACGCAGCTGGGGCTGTGGTCTGTGAACCTGGCTATCATGGATATGAAGGCGAATCAGCCCCTGAATGTCAATAAATACAATGTGGTGCTTTCCATCCGCTATCTGGAGGAAGTGCAGTACGGCCTGCGGCCTATTTGGGAGCATCCGGCGCTGACGGTGGTGCTGTTTACTGCGGTGATCATAGCCATTTTGTACTGGTTCTTCGGTACGGAGCTGGGCGCGTCCATTCGTGCCACCGGCGCCAATTCCAAAATGGCCCGGGCGCAGGGCATCAATACCAATTTTAATAAGGTACTTGGCCTGGCCATCTCCAATGGCCTGGTGGCGCTGTCCGGCGCGCTGCTGAGCCAGTATCAGGGCTTTGCGGAGATCAATATGGGCCGCGGCGCAATCGTCATCGGCCTGGCATCCATCATCATCGGTGAGGTCACCTTCGGTAAGCTGTTCCGGAATTTTGGCCTGCGGCTGCTGGCGGTCAGCTTGGGCGCGGTGATTTATTACATCGTGATTCAGCTGGTTATCAGCCTGCTGGAGATCAACACCAATTACCTGAAGCTGATCTCCGCACTGATCGTGGCGGTGTTCCTGGCTGTGCCCTTCTGGCGCAAGCGTTATCTCCCGAAAAAGAAGAAGGAGGGTCAGCATGCTTGATATTCAAAATGTGTTCAAGACCTTTAATGCCGGTACAGTTAATGAAAAGGTGGCGCTGAAAGGGCTGAACCTGCACCTGAATGAAGGCGATTTTGTTACGGTCATCGGCGGTAACGGCGCAGGTAAATCCACCATGCTAAACTGCGTGGCGGGCGTATATCCTGTCGAGGAGGGCACCATTTCGATTGGCGGCGTGGACGTAACCGGCATGCCGGAGCATAAGCGGGCGCAATTCATCGGCCGGGTGTTCCAGGATCCCATGATGGGTACCGCTGCGACCATGCAGATCGAGGAAAATCTGGCGCTGGCTGCCCGGCGGGGCAAGAGCCGGTTCCTGCGCTCCGGCATCACCAAGGAGGAGCGGGAGGTCTACCGGGAGGAGCTGAAGATTCTGGGGCTGGGACTGGAAGACCGGATGACCGCCAAGGTCGGCCTGCTGTCCGGCGGCCAGCGGCAGGCGCTGACGCTGCTGATGGCGACCCTGCAGAAGCCCCAGCTGCTGCTTCTGGACGAGCATACCGCGGCGCTGGATCCCAAGACCGCCGCGAAGGTGCTGGAGGTGACCCAGAAAATCGTGGAGCAGGATCATCTGACCACGCTGATGATCACCCACAATATGCGCGATGCCATTGCTTACGGCAACCGGCTGGTCATGATGTATGACGGTCATGTTGTGGTGGATGTGTCCGGCGAGGAGAAGAAAAACCTGACTGTGGAGCAGCTCCTGAATCTGTTCAGCCGCGCCAGCGGTTCCGACGAGGTCAATGACAAATTGCTGCTTGCATAAAGCGACCGGGTCTGCGCCGCAGACCCGGTTTTTAAATTGACATCGGGCAACCCAGCCCATATAATAAAGGAAAAGAATAGAAAAAGGAGGCAGACGTTCATGTTTTGCACCCGATGCGGCCTTTGCCTGCCGGATACCGCTCATTTCTGCACCCGATGCGGTGCGCCGGTTGCGCCGGTGTACCGGCAGCCTCTGCCGGTGTATCCCCAGCATCCGGGATATTATCCAATGCCGGCTGTTCAGCAGCCGCCGGCGCGGCCTGTCCCGCCGATGCCGATGCCCGCACCCGCTCCGATCAGTGCGCCTGCGCCAAGTCCGGAGCCTGCCCCGGCTTCCGCTGGGGAGTCCATCTCAGAATCTTCGTTGGAAAGTGCCGGACAGTGAAACGGACGAAACCAACCGCATAACCGCAAGGAGCCGGGGCTGTTCGCAGCCCCGGCTTTTGCGCGGTACCGATGATAAAATTTTTCATTGTACAATGGTGATGATAGACAAAAATAGAAACAATATGTATAATAATGATTACGAGTGGAATATTCCAGATCGTAATCTATACACTGGAGGAATGAATCGATGAAAAATCCAAAGACCCTCGTCAGAATCCTTTGCTTCGCGCTGGCGGCACTGCTGGTTCTTGGCCTGATTCCGATCGCGGCAATGGCCGCGGATGGAACGACCCTTTATTTCGACAATACCGGGGGCTGGGGCACGGTGTGTATTTACTACTGGTCTGACAGCAATACCGGCATGGTAAGCTGGCCTGGTTCCGCCATGACCTTGGTGGAAGGCTCCATCTATGCTTACACGGTGCCTGCCGGAGCCACCAAAGTGATTTTCAACAATGGCAGTGACAGCGCGAAGACCGCGGATCTGACCATCCCCAGTAATTTGGATCTTTATACCTACTCTACAAGCAGCTGGTCTGCTTATAAGGTCTGCACCCACAACTATGTGGACGGTGTGTGCACCCTGTGCGGCGCGGCTGAGCCTGTGGATCAGGTAGTTTATTTCGACAATACCAGCTCCGGCTGGTCGCAGCCCTACGTTTACACCTGGACAGACGGTACAACTTATACCGGTCAATGGCCGGGTACCGCTATGACCGCTGTCACAGGGGTGGATAATCTGTATTGTTATACGGTTCCCGCCGGGGCGGTGAATATCATCTTCAACAACGGTTCCAGCGGCGACGGCAATCAAACGGCAGATATGACACTGCCGACCGACGGCAGAAATCTGTACATCAAGTCCAGCAACACCTGGTCTTCTTATAACCCCTGTACGCACACATGGGATGAGGGGACTGTTACCACGGCGGCTACCTGTACCACGACCGGCGTGATGACCTACACCTGCACCAACTGCGGTGAAACCAAGACCCAGACCATTGCGGTCATGGATCATACCTATGAAAACGGCGTTTGCAAAAACTGCGGTCTCTGCAGCCACAACTGGGGCGAGGGCAGTGTAACGACCGCGCCTACCTGCACCGCTGCCGGTGTGATGACTTACGCCTGCGGCCGGTGCGGTGAGACCAAGACCGAAGCGATTGCGGCCACTGGCCACAGCTTTACAGATGGCGCCTGTTCTGTGTGCGGTGTTCCCGAGGTGTGTACCGACCATGCCTGGAACGAGGGAGAAGTGACCAAAGAGCCCACCTGCACGTTCCCCGGTGTCATGACCTACACCTGCACCGTCTGCGGCACCACGAAGACCGCTTCCATTCCCAAGTCGCATGACTACTATTACGAAACGGTCGAGGCTACCTGTACCACGCTGGGCAAGCTGTATAAAAAGTGTACCCGCTGTACCTATAGCACATTTACCTATATCCAGAAGCGCGAGCACGCTTATGTGGCGGGTGAGGTGGTTGCGGCCACCTGCACCACGGATGGCTACACGGTCTACACCTGCTCTGACTGCGGTGCTGTCGCCAATAAGGATGTGGTTTACCATGTGGGGCATGTGTGGAACCAGAACACCTGCACCACCTGCGGCCTGGTCTGCAGCCCCCATACTTACGAGGGCGGCATCTGTACCAAGTGCGGAAAGGGCGGCCCGGCCTATGTGGAAGGGTACTATGAGATCGCGACTGCCGCGCAGCTGTACTGGTTTGCCAATCTGGTTCATTCCGGCAGCAATGCCGTCAACGGCAAGCTGGTTGCCGATATCGATCTGAACGGCGGCGCATGGACTTCGATTGGCTATTACTGCAAGGACGGTGATGCCAATAATTCGCTGGCCTACACCGGCATCTTCGACGGACAGGGGCATACGGTTAGCAACTTCACCACCGTGGGTACGGATAACGAGGGTCTGTTCGGCTATACCAGCAGCGCGACCATTATGAATCTGGGCGTTGTGAATGCCAATGTGACCGGCTGGCGTGCCGGTGCGGTTGTGGGCTATGCGCTGACTTCCAACGTGGTGAGCTGCTTTGCCAAGGACTGCACCATCACCGGTTACACCACCAACGCCATCGCGCTGAGCTCCGGTGCGGTATATCTCGCGCCTGTGGCGGGGTCTCAGGGCGGTGTCTGCCGCAACAGCTATGCGGTCAATTGTACCCTGATCGACAATACGGATCTGTCCGTGAACACGCACCCTGTGGGTGGTGTGGACTGCCAGAACGGCTACTATTATCAAATTACCTGTCCGGGAACCTTCACCTCTGTGCGCAATGCCACCGAGGTCACGCTGGATCAGCTGACCAGCGGTGAAGTGACCTATAAGCTGAACAAGGGCGTGACCGACGGCACTCAGGCGTGGTATCAGACTTGCGGGCAAGGGATGCCTGCTCACTCCGGTCTGACGGTATACGAGGTTACGGATGAGACTTCTTCCACTGTTACGTATACTAACGAGCTGGAGGAGTGCAGCCACAGCTATGAAAGCGTCGTCACCGCGCCCACCTGCGTTAAGGATGGCTACACCACCTATACCTGCTCCGTCTGCGGCGACAGCTACACCGGAAATACGGTAGCGGCCACCGGCGTTCACACCTATGTGGATGGCGTTTGTACCGGCTGCGGCGCGGTGGAAGTGGTTCCCACTATCAGCATGAGCACCGCATCTCTGGCGCTGAAGGACGAGGTGCAGTTCATCGGCTACTTCAAGATCGAGAACATCGACGCGTCCACCGCTACCATGGGTCTGATCACTTATAAGAC
>CANBCW010000058.1 GCA_947367115.1 uncultured Clostridia bacterium
GAGTCCAACGGCGTGACCTACACCACCGGCGTGATTTCCTACAACCTGAACACCTACTTCGATGCCCTGCGCACGGCGCTGCCGGCATGCAAGACCCTGTGCGAAGCCGCCGTGGTTTACTGCGACTACGCCAAGCTCTACTTCCTGGGTAAGTAACCAATATACGCAAAGCAGCCCCGGCTCATTGAGCCGGGGCTGTGTTCGTCCATATGCAAAAAATCAGCGACCCTTTCGGGTAAAGCGGGACAGGAAACCACGCTTGGTCTGGGTATGCTTGGCGGCACCGCAGCGGGTACAGATACCGTTCTTAAAGCTGTGCTGGCAGACCGCCACACCCTTGGTCAAAATCATTGCGGAGATAGGCTCCACCTGAACCTTGCCATCCACCACAGTGTCCAGCAGCTTGATACCAGCCTTTTCGCCGTTGACACGAACCTCCCACTGTCCTCGGGCGACACCGGCAGCGTAAAGATCCACGGTCTTTGTCTGCTTGGTGGCGTTGAAAATGACCACAATACCGTCAGAAACTTCATTTTTCACGCTGCCCTTGCCCTTGATGTTGAACAGCACCAGCTCATTGGTGATCCAGCGGTAGTCGACATTCGCGGCGACCTCTTCCTTGCTGGTCAGGCGAAGCGCGGCATGCGCCTTGCGGAACTCGATGAGTCCCTGATAATAGGCTGCTGCTTGGGCGTTGTCCTTGTTCTCCAACTGCGTCCAGCGGATCTTGTTGACAAAATCCGGGGCATTGTAGCTGTTTTCCACACGATTGCCCTTCTCGTCCAGCTTTTCGCGGAGAAATTCCTCTCCGGCGTGGATGAAGGGGATACCCTGAGAAGTCATATAAATTGCGGCCGCCAGCTTATTCATCCGGATCAGTTCCGCACGGGGCGCGCCCTTGCAGGAGGTTGCCAGCTTATCCATGAGGGTATAGTTATCATGGCAGGAAACATAGTTCACCGTCTGAGTGGGCTTGGGACACCACCAGGTATCACCGGTGAAGCAATGGAACAGCAAATCCTCTTCCCCGGTCAGACCGGATACAAAGCCCCGGGTCTTGCCGTTCTCACCCGCCAGCAGGTTGCGAACGGTGTCGCTGAAGTACGCAAACTCCGGAGTCCGATGGGCATTGGGCTGGGTAGCCATGTAATTGCCCGGCTCCACTGCAGTGTTCATGGTCCAGCCCTCGCCGTAGAAGATCACGTCGGGGTACTTTTCATGGACGGCATCCACCAGCGCATTGATGGTAGTAGCATCCAGCAGACCCACCAAATCGAAGCGGAAACCGTCGATATGGTACTGCTCTTTCCAGTAAACGATGGAGTCAACGATATACTTGCGCACCATGGCACGCTCAGAAGCGGTATCGTTGCCGCAGCCGGAGCCATTGGAGTAGCTGCCATCGGCATGGGCCCGGGAGAAATAACCGGGAACGATCTTGTTGAAGCAGAAATTTCCCGCCTCAAATACGTGGTTATACACCACGTCCATGACCACACTGATGCCGGCGTCATGGAGCGCCTTGACCATCCGCTTCATCTCGTTCACACGAACTTCGCCGCGGTAGGGGTCGGTAGCGTAAGAGCCCTCGGGTACATTGTAATTCACAGGATCATAGCCCCAGTTGAACTGGGGAATATCCAGCCGGGATTCATCCACAGAACCATAGTCGTAAACCGGCAGAAGGTGCAGGTGGGTAATCCCCAGTTTCTTCAGATAATCCAAGCCAGTGACAGCACCGTTGGGTGTGGTAGTGCCGCTCTCCGTCAGTGCAAGGAACTTACCCTGATGAGCCTTGGAAACACCGGAACTGTCATCGATAGAGAAATCCCGGACATGCAGCTCATACAGCACCGCGTCAGTATACGCGCGCAGTTTGTTGGGGTTTCCATCCTTGTCCCAGCCCTTTGGATTGGTGGATGCCAGATCAATGACCATACCACGGCCGCCGTTGACACCGGTGGTGCGGGCGTAGGGATCCACCGCTTCCACCTGCTCGCCGTTGCGGTTAACGAGGTAGGTATAGTACTGACCGTTCCGGTTGCCAGGAACCGTGGCCACCCATACACCCTTCTGACCGCGGGTCATCGGAACTGTTTCGATCCTGTCATCCGTGCCTGCCGTGCCGGAGCGGTACAGAGCCACCTGCACTGTTTCGGCGGTCGGTGCCCAGACCTTGAACGTGGTGGCATTTGCCGTCCAAACCGCTCCCAGATCCTTTCCGGTGTAGGTGAACTCCGCGGCAAAACGCTTGGAAGCGTAGACCGTATTGGTCTTGATGCCGTAATCATAGCCCCGGAAACGAAGCTTGTATTTATACAGATTGATCAGCCCCAGCTCCCGATCCAGCGTCAGTTCATAATGGCCGGCATCGCCGCTCACGTTGGAAACAGGAACCACCGTGCCGTCACAGTGACTCAACAGGAACGCATCGGCATCCGGATCGATGGCAGGCATGGAGGTCTGGACACGTATTTTTCCGGAGTCATAATCCAGTTCCGCCGCCAGCAGCTTATTGGTCAGCACGGCATCATCATCCAGCACCAGCTTGCAGCCTTCCACGCCGGAGGTCACATAGTAATGCACAGTACCGCTGGCAACCGTGGATACATCAATGCGGCGTTCACCAAACTCCTGATCCTCCCATGCGCCCTTGCGGACAATAAAACTGATGGAAGTCGTGGTATAGCCGTCTACCTTGATGGCAGCGACCATTTCACCTTTTTCCTTGGCAAACTCATACTGCTTGCCGCCCATGGCAAGCGTCCACGCCCAGGCATTCCAGCCGGTGTACACGCCATCTGGACGCGCATAATGGAGCTTTACTGTAATTGTATTATTCTTTGAATTGACCGTATTGCTCATGATCTCATCCTCTTCAAAAAATTCCAATCCTATTATAATGGAATAACGTCCGTTGTGCAATAGCCGATTATCATAAATTCATTCAAAAAATAAGCGGCCTCACGGCCGCCCAACACATTAATCATATCATGGCAAGCATTTCAGTGTCAACATTTATTTGTCATTCGCTTTGTGTTTCTCCGTTTTGCACGGTTTTTTCAGAACATCTTTATGGAAGATTCCGAGTTGCAAACGTGGCAATGATGTGCTATTTTATAGATACAAAGAGGTGATACCAATGTACAGGTAAACCCCTAGGCTTCAGATTTCTAAACTGGGCCAGCAAAAATCCACAGGCAAGGCTTTCAAATTCAGTCCGTTCATAAATGATGTAGATGTGAGTAATCTGGAAAAAATGAATGCCACGGAAGTAATTCAAAATTTGTCACCGAAAGCCGAGCCAATCCGCAGAACAGGAGGTTAACCAATGATTGAACCCAAGAACGAACAGAAATGACCCTTGACGCATCGAAGGATGGACAGTCAAGGGTCATTTCTTTTTTTGATTTTACCGCCCGCATGGGCGTTTTTTTATTTGGTGAGAGAAATTGTTGTGCAGAGTAGTTTTCGTAGGGCACGCATTTTAAACAACAATTTACCGCACGAATGTTTTGTCATTTTTCAGACTTTCCATATCTTCCGGCGCGTCATTTTATACAGGATATACAAATTTTTTCGGATGAGGGTATTTTTTCGAGGAAACCCATTGCGGCATTGCTCTATCAGTAGTATAATATCGATACTAAATTACTTATCCTGAGGAAAGGGTGCGAAAAATGGGTAAATTCAAAGGTTTTCTCAAGCGCAAGGACATTATTCTGTCCTCCAAACGCTACGGCATCGACGCGCTCGGTGCCATGGCTCAGGGTCTGTTCTGCACACTGCTGGTAGGCACGATCCTGAACACCATTGGTCAGCAGTTCCACATTGGCTTTCTCAACGAGGTGATCGTCACCATCGGCAAGGGAGAGGGTGCGGTTACGTATACGCTGGGCGGCCTGGCCTCGGCCATGGTAGGCCCCGGCATCGCAATCGCCATTGGTTTTGCGCTGCACTGCCCTCCCCTGGTTCTGTTCAGCCTGATCCCTGTTGGCTTCGCCGCCAATGCCATGGGTGGTGCCGGCGGCCCGCTGGCCGTGTACTTCGTAGCCATCGTTGCCTCTGAAGTCGGCAAACTGGTATCCAAGGAGACCAAGATCGACATTCTGGTAACCCCCATCGTAACCATTCTTGTGGGTATCGGCTTTGCCGCTCTGGTAGCGGCTCCCATCGGCACTGCCGCCAACGCGGTGGGTCAAGCGATCATGTGGGCAACCGAGCTGCAGCCCTTCCTCATGGGCATCGTGGTATCCGTGCTGGTGGGCATCGCACTGACACTGCCGATCTCCTCTGCCGCCATTTGTGCCAGCTTTGGCCTTGTCGGCCTGGCCGGAGGCGCTGCCGTAGCAGGCTGCTGTGCGCAGATGATCGGCTTTGCCGTAATGAGCTTCAAGGAAAACCGCTGGGGCGGTCTTGTGGCACAGGGTCTCGGCACCAGCATGCTGCAAATGCCCAACATTGTCAAAAATCCCCGCATCTGGATCCCGCCTACGCTGGCATCCGCCATCACCGGCCCTCTGGCAACCTGCGTGTTCAAGCTGAAGATGAACGGCGCCGCCGTCAATTCCGGCATGGGCACCTGCGGTCTGTGCGGTCAAATCGGCGTGTGGACCGGCTGGCTGAACCCCTCCGAGGCCGCCCTGAAGGCTGGCGAAACTGCGATGACCCCTGGCGTGATGGACTGGGTGGGTCTGGTGCTGATCTGCTTCGTACTGCCTGCAGTGCTGAGTGTGATCTTCTGCGAGATTTTGCGCAAGATCGGCTGGATCAAGGAAAACGATCTGAAGCTGGAACTGTGAGAAACCTCATCAAAAAAAGAAATCGCTGCCGACCACGGCAGCGATTTTTTGCATCAACACGATGTACGGCACGATTTCCGGCCACGTCCTCATCCGAAAAAGATCTCGCCAAAATTGGAGGCGGGTTTATCGTCATCCTCGGTGGTTTCTGTCGCCTCCGGAGACTCCGTGATCACATAGTTTATTGCCATCACGCATAGGAGCAGCACAAAAAACACCAGTACCACGGCTACGATCCCCTTCCATTGCTTTTTCGTTAATTTTTCTCTTCTCTTCTTTTTATGGGAACGCTTTTTTCTCGGAATAAAGGATCCCTCCACCAAAATGTAATCATCACCAAACGTGTAGGTTCCCGGCTTTAGGATGCCATTTGCCATCTTTGTATGAACGACATGCTGCCCTCGTACAGCGCGGCCTTGGGAGCTGATGTAGTAAATATGGCCATCAATTTTGACCACACCGGCGTGGCTGGGATGCCCCTCCTCATAATACACCAGATCTCCGTCCTCAAAAAAAAGTCCCTCTTTCATTGCCGTCTCCTCTCGTTCTATGAAACCTTCGCCATTATCCGCATCGTGAACCGCCGGTAAAGATTTGGTAATTTTATACCATAAAAACTCCATAATTGCAACAGGAAAAGCAAATCTCTCCAATGCAAAACACTCCCGCTTTCCGGAGCTTCATCTCCGAAAAAGCGGGAGTGCTTGCCAGCAGATTGATTTTTCAGAACTGCGCCGCTTCTGCGGACTTCATCTGAAGCTGGAGCTTGTCTGCGATAAGCGCGATAAACTCACTATTCGTGGGCTTGCCCTTGGTATTGGACACGGTATAGCCGAAGAATCTCTGCAAGGTATCCAAATCGCCCCGATCCCAGGCCACCTCGATGGCGTGGCGGATGGCCCGCTCCACCCGGCTGGGGGTAGTCTGGAATGTTTTCGCCACCTGAGGGTACAATACTTTGGTGATGGCGTTGATCACATCCATATCGTTGACCGCGATAATGATGGCTTCCCTCAAATACTGATAGCCCTTAATGTGGGCAGGAACACCGATCTCGTGAATGATGTTGGTGACCATGGTTTCTATATTGGTTTTGTCCCCTCGCCGGACGGCTGTGTTCCGGCGGTCATTGCCACCGCGGAGTTCCTCCAGCCGCTCTACCAGAGCGGAGATATCGCAAGGCTTCAGCATCAGATAGCGAACACCCAGATTGGCCGCGGTGGAGGCCACAAATTCTGTGATAAATCCAGATGTAGCCAGCGTAGCCGGTCTGCGCTCCATAGCCGCCAGCGCCTTGAGAATGCTGATGCCATCCCGCTTCGGCAGCATCATATCCAGCACCAGTACATCCGGGCGGCGTTCAGCCAGTGCTCGCAGGGTCTGCTCTCCATCATTGGCCGTCCCCACGACCTGAAACCCCTGAGCCTTATTCAGTGCTGCGGCAAGCTGCGTGCAGAATTCCTCGGAATTGTCCGCAATGAATACAGTGGTACAATTGTCCATAACTTCCTCTCCTGACAGTTTTAGATTTTCTCCCCCGATCGCGGCTGTCTCTCCCGCCGCGGTGCGACAAATATAATTTAGCATAATGAATCACTTTTTGCAAGGAAAATCAAAAACTTTTCGCTCGTCTAAATCCACGTTTTTACGACATTTTATTCACATTTTCAAACTTTTAGACAAAAATAGACATTGTTTGGATGGTTTTTGTCGATCCTGTGCCGACAGTTGACGGACACGTTGTCTTCGTGTATAATGGTATACAATTTACTGACCATAAGGAGCATCTCCATGAATCACGTTTGGAATCTGGACAAGATCTACGCAGGCTTCGACGCCCCCGCCTTTTCCCGGGATCTTTCTGAGCTGAAGCAGGCTGTGACCCGCTTCGGCACTTTTGCCGACAATCTCCCGCAGGCAGATCCCGCCACGGCATTGGCTGAGGGCATCACCCTGCTGGAGCGGATAACGGATCTGGCGAATAAGCTGGCTGAATACGCCACTCTGCGTCAAGCCGCGGACACCACGGACACCGAAGCCGGTTCCCGCATTGGGCAGATCATGGCCGTCTACAGCGGTGCCGCTGCCCCCGAAGCCGCTTTCCGGGACTGGGCCGCCAAGCGACCGGATCTGATGGAACTGGCAGAAGCCAACGAGACACTTCGCGAATACAAATTTCTGTTCTCCAACATGTCGGATTCTGCCCGATATCTGCTTCCCGGCCGCGGCGAGGAGATCATGGCTCGGATGCAGCTCTCCGGCAGCAACGCCTGGAGCGAACTGCACCAATACTTGACCAGTACCGTACCTGTGACCTACCGGGGCAGCACCACCAATTTATCCGCCATCCGTAATCTGGCAAGCGATGCCGACCCTTCCGTCCGAAAGGACGCTTTTGAAGCGGAGCTTGCCTGCTACGAGCAGATCAAGGCTCCGGTTGCCTATGCCCTGAATTCCATCAAGCTGGAGACCCTGTCCGACTGCGCCCTGCGGGGCTACAGCTCCCCTCTGGAGCGGACATTAAAGGAATCTCACATCCAGAGAAAAACACTGGATGCCATGCTGGGCGCCATGGACGAATACCTGCCCAAATTTCAGCAGTATCTGAAAGCCAAAGCCAAGGCTATGGGTCATGAAAAGAGCCTGCCCTGGTATGATCTTTTCGCCCCCATGGGCACCTCCACCACCCGCTTCACCCCGGAAAGTGCCCGGGATTATCTGGTGGAGCTGTTCGGCGGCTTTGACCGGGAGATTGCCGACATGATCGCCAGAGCCTTCGACGAAGAATGGATCGACTTTTTCCCCCGCAGCGGCAAGCAGGGCGGCGCGTTCTGCGGCGATGTGGAATCGATCGGAGAAAGCCGCGTGCTGACCAATTTCGACGGCACCTTCTCCTCCATCGTCACGCTGGCTCACGAGCTGGGTCACGCCTTCCACAACGAATGCATCCGCAGTCATCGGACGCTGAACCATGAATACTCCATGCCGTTGGCCGAAACCGCATCCACCTTTAACGAGTGCGTGGTCATGGCCGCTGCCATCCGGAACGCGGCTGATGACGCTGAGCGGATTGCCTTGATCGAATCCCAGCTTCAGGATGCCACCCAGATCATCTGCGACATTTATTCCCGTTACCGTTTTGAGACGGCGGTATTTGCAAACCGGGAAGAGCAGTTCATGGACGCGGACACCCTCTGTGACCTGATGCTCACTGCCCAGAAGCAGTGCTATGGCGACGGTCTGGACGAGGATTGCCTGCATCCATATATGTGGATCAACAAAAGCCACTACTACGGCCCCATTTTCTACAATTTCCCCTATGCCTTCGGTGGACTGTTCGCCCGGGGTCTGTACGCCCAGTACGAGAAAGAAGGCGCGGCTTTCCTGCCTAAGTACAAGAAGCTGCTCTATACGACCACCGTCGCCACTGCCGAGGATACCGCTAAGGTGGCAGGCATTGACCTGACTGACAAAGATTTCTGGCGTGCCGCCCTGCAGACCATTGCGGATCAGATCGATCTGCTGTGCGGATTGCTGGAACGATAAATTTTGGAGGAATACCATGAACGAACGTACACAGGCACTTTGTGCCTTTTTGGATCAGTCCCACAGCTTTTATCATGTAACAGCCGCCATTTCCGGCTGGCTGGAGGATGCGGGCTACACCCGCCTGAATGAGAGTGCCGCGTGGGATCTCACCCCCGGCGGCAAGTATTACACCTGCCGGGGCGGCAGCTCCATCGTGGCCTTCCGGGTTCCCCAGGGACAGCCCACCGGCTATATGATGAGCGCCAGCCATCTGGATCACCCCAGCTTCAAGGTGAAGGAAAATGGAGAACTGGCAGGCACCTATACCCGGATCGCCACAGAAAAATACGGTGGTATGATGATCTGCCCCTGGCTGGATCGTCCCCTGTCCATCGCCGGGCGGGCGCTGGTGGAAACGGAGAACGGTATCCAGTCCCGGCTTGTCGATATTGACCGGGACATCGCCCTGATTCCCAACGTGGCCATCCATATGAACCGGAATGTCAACGAGGGCTACAACTGGAACGTAGCCGTAGATACCCTTCCCCTGCTGGGCGGCGCGGACGGTGCCGGTAAGCTGGAAAAGCTGCTGGAGGAGGCCGCAGGCGGACGCATCCTGGGCCGGGATCTATACCTGTACGTCCGGCAGCGATCAAGTGTCTGGGGACTGAGCGAGGAATTCATCTCGGCTCCTGCCCTTGACGATCTGCTTTGCGTCTGGGGCTGCGCCCAGGGCTTCCTGCATGCCGGTGAAAATGAAAGCATTCCGGTGCTGTGCATTTTCGACAGCGAGGAGGTTGGTTCCAACTCCCCTCAGGGTGCGGACGGAACCCTGCTTTCCGGCACGCTGGCTCGAATCAGCCGCTGCCTGAAGCTGGATCACGACCGGCTGCTTGCAAACTCCCTGATGGTGTCGGCAGATATGGTTCACGCCATCCACCCCAACCACCCGGAATACGCCGATGCCGCCAACGCCCCGGTGATGAACGGCGGTGTCGTTGTCAAATTCAACGCCTCTCAGAACTACACCACCGACGGTCTGTCCGCCGCCCTGTTCCGGAAGATCTGTGAAAAAGCAGCGGTTCCTACGCAGACCTACTACAACCGTGCCGACATCAAGGGCGGTGCCACCTTGGGCTACATTTCTCTGAACCATGTATCCATCCCCTCGGTGGATATCGGCCTTGCCCAACTGGCTATGCACTCCTGCTATGAGACTGCCGGTGTGCAGGACGTCATTCATCTGGAAAATGCTATGGCCGCCTTCTACGCCGCCGCCATTGAAAGTGCCGGCGAAACCTATACACTGAACTGATTTCCGGAGCTGCCGCACACCGCGGCAGCTCTTTTTCTCCACACCAGCGGAACGGTAAATTGTTGTTTAGCGGGCATGGCCCGCCGCAAATGCGTTACGAACGCTGGATGAAACTTTACCACCATTGGG
>CANBCW010000059.1 GCA_947367115.1 uncultured Clostridia bacterium
CCCCAATGGTGGTAAAGTTTCATCCAGCGTTCGTAACGCATTTGCGGCGGGCCATGCCCGCTAAACAACAATTTATCATTCTTGCGTCATTCCACCTCGGACAGCTCCACTTTCATGGCCTTCTTGGGAATCAGGAACCGGCGGGTAGCGAACAGACCGGCGATGCACAGGATACTGGCGACATTGCTCAGGGGGTCGTCGTGGCTCAAAATAACATGCCGCGCCATGGCAACGATCAGCACCTCCAGCGTATTGGCGGGGGTCAGATCCACCAGCATCCGCACGAACTCCAGACCGACCACGATGGTCAGGATATTGTGCAGGAAATTATCGAGGGTGGAGAAATAGTCTGCCACCGTGAACATTTTATAAATTTCCAGCCCCAGCATGCCGATCAGAACCACCAGCGTCAGCATGGCGATGACAAACTCCATCACATGAAGGATACGGTGCATGACGGCTTCCACTTTTTTGTGCATAATGGGGAACCTCCTCATCGTATGATATCCTATGATACAACATTTTTCACAAAAATGGAAGATAAAATCACACTATTTTGGAAAAATTCTCAGGAACCTGAAATGAAGCTTGACTTTAGCTGAAATAATTGTTATATTCGCCCCGGAAAGAAAAAATGAAGGGGAACACGCTTATGATCTGGGGAAATTTTACACTGACGCATATTCTCTCGCTGGTGGCGGCTGCGGCATTGGTGGCTGCGCTGTATTTCGTCCTGAAAAACGCTTCGCAAAAGGTTCAGCTTGCGGTGCTGGGGGTGCTGTCCTTCTCCGGCATCGCGGCGATCATTTACAACCTGGTCACTTGGGGTGTGCCGCTGGAGTATCTTCCGCTGCACCTTTGCTCTCTGAATGCCCTGCTGCTGCCGGTGGTTGTTTTCACCCGGAACAAGACCATGGGGAATTTACTGCTGCTGTGGAGCCTGGGTGCGCTGGTGGCGCTGATCCTGAACTATGATATGGCAGAGGCCAAACTGTTTGACGCGCCGTTCTGCTTCTATTATTTCCCTCATGTGCTGGAGTTCGGCATTCCGATTCTGCTGTTTAAGCTGGGGCTTGTGGAGAAGGATGCGCGCTGCATCGGGTCGACCATCGTCATTACCATGGTGTCGTACACCCTGATCCATTTTGTGAATGTAGCGCTGAACAGCCACTATGCCGCGATTGGATCCGAAACGGTGGCGAACTACATGTTCTCCGTGCAGCCCAGCAACCCGCTGCTGGCGCTGTTTTATGCCCTGATCCCCTACGAATACTGGTACATGTATATGGTGATCCCTGTGGTGGCGGTCTATCTGCTGGCGGTCTACGCACCACAGCTTCTGGCGAAGTATCGAAAAAAGGCGTAAGCAATGCCCCTGAACGATTGTGTTCAGGGGCATGTTCTTTTAGTCTTGAACCAGGCTTGTCTCGCCCAGCGCGATGCTTTCATAGTCTACGACCAGTTCGTATTTTTCGACCGCGTCGGTGACGATCTTGGACGTCAGGTCATTGGTGATGGCATCCCGGCAGTAGCTGATCCACTCCGGCTCCGTTCCGGAGAAGTACATGATATGGTAGCCGTAGGTGGTTTTGACCAGACCGTAATCTCCGGCCTGACGACCCTCGGCCAGATACCAGTCCTTGAATTCCTGCACGAAGCTGGTTTCGTCATTCAGGCCGGTGTACAGGCCGCCGTTGGAGCTGGAGCCGCCATCGGCGGAATGCTCCTTGGCGTATTCGGCAAACGTTTCCTCGGTGTGCTCGCCGGCGAGCCATTCGTCCAGCAGCTTCTGGGCTTCGATACGGCAGTTCTCCCAATTGTCATCGGTCTTGTCTTCAGCGACCTCAATGAGAATGTGCCGGACGCTGCATACCTCGCCGCTGTCCTTGGTGATGCCGCTTTCTTTCAGCGTGTCCGCGTTCGCGGTGAAGTATTCTTCAATCTGCGCATCCGTGACATCGATGGCATTGACCATTTGGTTGAAGTAGTTGTAGCTCTTATAAGAAATCTCGGTGTAGGTGTAGTAATCCTCGGCGGTGCAGCCCGGGCCGGCATCTTCCTGAATCATGGCATCAATGCTGTCGAAACCGCCTTCTTCGGCAGATGTCTGCAGATCATCATAAAGCTGATCCAGTGCTTCCTGCAAGGCGGGATCCAACTGGGTGCCTGCTTCGTCTGCCGCCAAAGCCAGAGCCTGACAACTGTGCCAGTTGGCTAAAGCGGAATTCAGAAAGTAGTGCTGCCAGGTGCCGTCGGAATTACTGCGGGTCTGTTCGTCCAGAGGCTTGGTATAGTCCAGGCCGTACAGTGCAAGGTAGTTGCCGTAGGTATTTAAAAAGCTGTAAACTTCCATCCAATAGTAAATCTGGAGCAGACCGTTGGTCAGCTCGGCACTGCCGATCGCGGCGACAGGTATGCTGCGGGCGGCAAGGGCTTCCTCGGCGTTGACGGTGTAGGAATCACGCCAGTACAGCTCGTCCAGACCGGTCAGATCCTTGGTCGTTTCGATGGGGTCGGTAGTGCCGGCAGGCGATTGCTCCTCTTTGCTGCATGCGGCAAGAGACAAAACCATCACCAGCGCCAGCAGAAGCGCGGTCAGTTTCTTCATAGTATTCCTCCTGAGTGTTTTCTAAAATACGACAGTCTTATTGTATCACCTATTTGGAATAATGCAACTTCATTTCCTTTTCAGCGATGCGTATTTCCTCGTGCAGTTCCCGGGCGGAGACCCGAAGGACACCGGAGCGCAGACTGCTTAGCTGCACCAGACCGTCAGAGGTGGCAACCCGGACAGTGTAGTTACTGCCAATCTCGGATACCAGCGACTCGATATAGGCATCGCCGGTCTCTCCCTCTTTGGTGTAAACAATGCGGATGTTGTTCCAGACGGCGCGGGAGCCGGGGCTTCCTTTTTGCTTATAACCGTCGAATACCAGCACGAGATTGCATTTTTTGTAGCCGGCGTAGCTGCTTAAAACATCGCACAGCCGCCGCCGGGCAGCGTCCAGATCGTCATTGGCAAGGGCGGCAAGCTCCTCCCAGGCGAAGATGATGTTGTAGCCATCCACGATCAGGTATTGCTGCCGGGGAGGACGGATCGTCAGCTGTTCTGCCGCGGGACGGTTTTCCGGCGGGCGGTACAGCTTTGTTTCCACAGCGCCAAACTGCCGCCGCATGATGGCCTCCAGCTCTTTATCGTCAAGCTGGAGGTTCCGGGTGATGATCTGGGGCGCTTTTTCTTCCTGAATGCCGCTTTCCAGATGCATATGCTCCTTGACTTCGTTCCATTTTACATTGAAACCGGCACCGTGAGCGCAGAAGACGGAGTCGGGCGTGTTCTCAATATCCGCTTCCGGCTCATAGCCCGCTTCGGCAATGACCTGATCCGGATTGTGGCAGGGCTCGTATCCCCGAAGCGCGATCTGCAGCCGCCCGCGGCCTTGGGTGTATGCCGCCAGCGTGTCGGCGTAATCGCCCAGTTCCGCGGCGGGAAGAGAACCGGAGAGGGTGGAGAAAGCGCCGTCGGCTTCCGGAGCATCGAACCTGCCGCCCATGGCGCGGATATCCGTGATGGCACGGCCAATGGCTTCGGTTGGAACGGTCAGCGTAAAATCATACCAAGGCTCCAAGATCACAGACTCTGCCTGCATCAGTCCCTGACGGATGGCTCGGTAGGTAGCCTGACGGAAATCGCCGCCTTCTGTGTGCTTCAGGTGTGCCTTACCGATGAGCAGGGTCATTTTGATATCCGTGATGGGCGCGCCGATGCGCACACCCTTGTGGACTTTTTCTGCCATATGGGTCAGAATCAGGTTCTGGTAGCCGATATCCAGTACATCTGTGGAGCATACGGTGCCGAATTGCAGCCCGGTGCCCTGGGGCAACGGCTCCAAAAGGATATGGGCTTCGGCGTAATGGCGCAGAGGCTCAAAATGACCCACACCTTCAACAGTGTTTGCAATGGTCTCTTTGTAGAAAATCCGGGGGTCTGTCAGCGTGACCTCTACTCCGAAACGCTGCATGGCAAGGCTGCGGAACACTTCCAGCTGCACCCGCCCCATGAGTTGTACGTGGATCTGCTTCAGCCTGTCGTCCCACAGAATATGAAGCTGGGGATCTTCTTCCTCCAGCAGCCGCAGCTTGGGCAGCAGCGTGGTAGGATCGGCAGCGGTACAGACGCGATAGGTCATGACACTTTGCAGCGTGGGCTCCGACCCCATAGGCTCTCTGCCAAAGCCCTGACCGATGCAGGAGGTGTTCAGGCCGGTAACGGCGCAGAGCGTTCCGGCACTGACCTCGTCGGCAACGGTGAATTTATCGCCGGAGTATAGGCGGATTTGCTGTATTTTTTCTTCATTCAGCATGGAACGCACTTTTAAGGAGCCGCCGGTGATTTTCAGCCAGGTCATGCGGCTGCCCTGAGGATCCCGGGAAATTTTATATGCCTTTGCGCCAAATTCGGCGGGGTATTCCGGCACCGGGGCATAGGTGTCCAGTATGCTGAGAAATTCCTCGACACCGGTCAGCTTCAGACCGGAGCCAAAGCAGCAGGGGAAGAGCTTCCGCCCTGCAATGAGCCCCTGGATATGGGCAGGCGTGACTGCGCCGCCGGACAGATAGCTTTCCAGCAGCGCCTCGTCGCACAGGGCGGCGCTTTCCGCAATCTCGTCAGGGGAAAGGGTGAAATCCAGACAATTCGGAGAGAACTGCCGCTGCAATTGAGCCAGAAGGGCGGCCTTTTCCAGCCCCGGCAGATCCATTTTGTTGATGAACAGGAAGGTGGGCACCTGATATTGTTCCAGCAGCCGCCAAAGTGTGACGGTGTGAGCCTGAATGCCGTCAGTACCGCTGATGACCAAAATCGCGCAGTCCAGAATGGGCATGGTTCGCTCGGCCTCCGCGGCAAAGTCCACATGACCCGGCGTATCCACCAGTGTAATGTCCAGCCGGGATGTTTGGAGCCGTGCCTGCTTGGAGAAGATGGTAATGCCCCGCGCCCGCTCCAGCGTGTGCGTGTCCAGGTATGCATCGCCGTGATCCACCCGGCCCAATGTGCGCCGGGCTCCCGAGCAGTACAGCAGAGCCTCGGACAAGGTCGTTTTGCCTGCGTCCACATGGGCCAGCAGACCGGCGCTGATTTGATGTTTCGACCGCTGCTCGCTCACGTAAAAAGCCCCCTTTCCATGCATAATAAAGCATTATAGCACGGAAAAGGGGGTTCGTCGATAGATAAAGACGGATTTTTCATGAAATTGCGGTACAGTCGCCGCTGCCTTTTGCGGCGGGGTCTCGCCGCGGAAGGGGATCTCTGATTGATGTCAGTCCGCGAACAGCGCAGTGGAGAGGTAACGGTCACCGGTGTCCGGCAGCAGGGCGACAATGGTCTTCCCCTTGTTTTCCGGCCGCTTGGCCAGCGCGATGGCTGCCCAGACCGCGGCACCCGAGGAGATGCCGACCAGAACACCTTCGGCCTGACCGATTTTTTTGCCGGTGGCAAAGGCAGCCTCGTTCTCCACGGCGATGATCTCGTCATAGACACCGGTGTTCAGCACATCCGGAACAAAGCCGGCACCAATGCCCTGAATCTGGTGCGCGCCGGAGCTGCCCTTGCTCAGAATGGGGGAACCGGCAGGCTCCACCGCCACAACTTTTACACTGGGATTCTGGTTTTTCAGGTACTCGCCAACGCCGGTGATCGTGCCGCCTGTACCCACACCGGCTACAAAGATATCGACCTGACCGTCGGTATCCTCCCAGATCTCAGGGCCGGTTGTGGCACGGTGGACAGCGGGATTGGCGGGGTTTACGAACTGGCCGGGGAGAAAGCTGTTGGGAATCTCCTGAGCAAGCTCCTGCGCCTTGGCGATGGCTCCTGCCATTCCTTTGGAGCCCTCGGTCAGAACCAGCTCTGCTCCATAGGCCTTCATCAGCTGGCGGCGCTCCACACTCATGGTCTCAGGCATAACGATGATGATCCGGTATCCCCGGGCAGCCGCCACGGAGGCCAGACCAATGCCGGTGTTGCCGGATGTGGGCTCAATGATGACAGAGCCGGGGGTCAGCGTACCCTTGGCTTCCGCATCGTCGATCATGGCTTTGGCAACGCGGTCCTTGACAGAGCCGGCGGGGTTGAAGTATTCGAGCTTGGCGAGGATCTTGGCCTCAAGTCCTTCAAGCTGCTCAATGCGTACCAGCTCCAGCAGGGGAGTCCTGCCGATCAGCTGGTCGGCGGAAGTGTAGATCTTGCTCATAGGAAAACCTCCAGTTTACATGGGTGGTGGTGCTTTGTGATCTCCGGTGGGGATCCGGATCGAAAAGCAACCTGTTTGATAGTTTGCGCGGATTATAAAACAACCAGAACCAAATGTCAATAGGGGAGTGAAAACGCCTTCTGTTGAATCCCCAAAGCGGATGATATCATTTTATTCTATGCAGCGTGAACAGGGGGAATACCCTGCGTTGATGGCCTCCGCGTATGTGGAAAACTCGATGCGGTTCTTTTCACTGGGCAGACTGGAACAGTCCGGTGTGTGAAATTTCAGGGAATGGGTATTCCCAATGTAGGTGACGGAGGTGGTTTCGCCGGCTTCCGGGGCGGCGGCTGTATCCTCCCAAGTGAAGGTGATCTCACTTCCGTCAGAGAAAGCGGTGATGGTACCCAGCTCGTCCGTACGGTAGATGACACACCCTGCGTCCTCCAGCCGGGACAGGGGAACCTCATGGGGATGACCGTAAGAATTGCCTTCACCCACGCTGATGACTGCGTAAGTGGGAGCTGCTTCATACAAAAAGCGGTAGCCGGTGGAAGTATCGCTTCCGTGATGGCCAACCTTCAGAACGTCTGCTTTCAGATTTGCACCGGACTCGATCAGGTCAGTCTCGGCGGAGGTTTCCATATCGCCGGTGAACAGAAAACGGTTCTCCCCATAGGTGACCATGAGGACGATGGAGGTATTGTTGGTATCGGCGTATTGCTTCACCGGGCCAAGGACTTCCGCGGTGGCTCCGCCGAAGGTGAAGGTGTCTCCCACTTCGGGGATGGTGACGGAAAGCCCCTGCTGGTCGGTGTAGTAGACAAAGTCATCAAAGCAGTTGGAAGAATAGGTGCGGGTGGGGGCATAGACGGCCTCCGTGGGAAACACCGCCAGTACGCCGGGCAAGCCACCTACATGATCCTCATGGGCGTGGGTGCAGATCACTGCCGCTAATTCCTCCACGCCCTGCTTTTGCAGATAGCTGACGACGAGGGAGCTATCCTCCACGTTGCCGCCGTCGATCAAAACATATTCACTGCCGCACTTAAGCAGGGCACAGTCGGCCTGCCCCACATCGATAAAGTGGACGGTCAATCCATCTCCGGTGGAGGACGCTGACTGTGTGGGCTCGGCGGGGAGCGTGCAGCCGGACAGCAGGCTGAGCAGCATCAGTACAGCCGCGATTCGCTTTAAAATGCTCATTTCGTGGTCAGTCCTTTGTTGTTTTTGGGCTTTTTCTGCTGGTTCAGCCAGATCTTCATTACGATACGGTGGGGAACCAGCTTTACCATGCCAACCTGCAGCCGGACAGGCAGACCGTGGATGGATACATCTTTGCGTGTACGGTACAGATGGCGCAGGCCGGTGGCGACCACGTCCTTTGCCTCGTAGAGCCGGTCAAAGTATTGCACTTCGGCGCTGTTTGTTTCAAAAGCGTGGTCAAAGAATTCTGTCTTGACCCAGCCGGGGTTCATGGCCATGCAGCGGATGCCGCGGGGCTTCAGCTCCTGATTCATAGCCCGAGCATAGCTGAGCACGAAGGCTTTCGTGGCACCGTATGTGGTGATATAGGGCACAGGCTGGAAGGCGGACAGACTGTCCAGCTGCAGAATATGACTGCCACTATGCATGTACGGCAGGGTCAGCCGGGTCATTTTCAGCAGCGCCTTGCAGTTCAGGTCGATCATTTTGCATTCATCTATGGTTTGAATTTTCTCAAAACTGCCGAATTTTCCGAAACCCGCGGCGTTGACCAGCAGCTTGACGTCTGGCTTCTCGGCTGCAAGCAGGGCGGCGAAGCGGTCAAAGCTGGCATCCTCGCACAGATCCAGAGGGATGGGACGCACAGGGAACGGACATTCGCCGGACAATTCACGCAGAGCGTCCTCCCGCCGGGCGATGGCCCAAACTTCATCTACGGTCACATATCCGCCGAGCTGGCGCACAAATTCCCGGCCCATGCCGGAACTGGCACCGGTAACGATGGCAATGGTCATGGCTTTACCTCCTGAGATAAATATGCTTCGGCGCACGCCAGCAGGGCGGCGCGTTCGTTGGGCAGACGCTCATCGAGTACCCATTCAAAAAGGTTTTGCAGGCAGTTCCCAAGCTTTTTGCCGGGCGCAAAGCCTAAGGCCATCAGATCCCGGCCATTCACAGCCAGATCTTTGATGGAAAGGCAGGCATTTGCCACCTGAATTTCGGCAGCCAGCGCCCGAATCTGGGTAAATTGATTCGCTGCGGAAGGCATCCCAGTGCCTTTGCTGCCCATATCCGCTTCCTGAAGCTGCAGCAGATTTTCCAGCGTATCGCTGCCCAGACGGCTGAGCCAGCGGCGCACAACTTTACGCTCCGGTACGATCGGGGTCATGTGCAGCTCAATGAGGCGCACGGCCTGTTCACGCAGCGCGGTGGGGGCTTTCAGACGGAGCAGAATGCCGCGCGCGAGCGTCGCGCTCTCTTTGGCGTGGCCATAGAAATGCCCCCGGCCGTTTTCATCCAGCGTAAAGGCGGCAGGCTTGCCTACATCGTGCAGCAGAGCTGCCCAGCGCAGGGGCAGCGACGCGGGAGCCGCTGCCGTCACATGCGCGATATGGGTGTAAAGGTCGTAAGCGTGATGCGGGGAACGCTGGTCAAAGCCCACGGCCTGCTTCAACTCCGGGATCACCTGCGTGATGATGGGGGCGAAGTGAATCAGATCCGCTGCGCTCGCCAAGGGGAGAAGTTTACATAACTCATCAAAAACCCGCTCCTGAGCCAAACTGTCCATCAAGGACACCTGAGTGAACATGGCGGCTTCGGTTTCCGTGTCGGGAGAAAGCCGGTATTTTACCGCAAAGCGCGCGCCCCGCAAAATCCGCAGGGCATCCTCCTGAAACCGTTTGCGGGGGTTACCGACAGCGCGGAGAACGCGGTTTTTCAGATCATCCCGCCCGCCGAAGGGATCGGCGAGTCCCCGGGTGGGTGACCAGGCCATAGCGTTGACGGTGAAATCACGCCGAGCCAGATCCTCCTCGATGGCAGGCACAAATCTGACCCATCCCGGGTGGCGGCAGTCGGTATATTCCCCCTCGGTGCGGAAGGTGGTAATCTCCACCACACCGTCGGGACACACAACGCCTACCGTGCCGTGCTTCACACCAGCCAGAACAAGCTGACGGTCGTGAAATACGGCCTGAATTTCGTCAGGCAGGGCAGCGGTGCACAGGTCAAAGTCGTGGGGCGCAAGGCCAAGCAGGTCGTCGCGCACACAGCCGCCTACCGCATAAGTAGGAAAAGAAGCCCCTTCCAGGGCTTCGATGCATTGGTAAACATCCAATGGCAGCCGCATAAGGGGCTCCTCCTTTGTTTGGTGATTGTGAGGTAAATTGTTGTTTAGTATGGTAAATGTGTCGCCCCGATGGGGCGACAGCGCCCTACGGGCGCAATACCTTCCCCCGAGGGGAAGGTGGCCCGGCGTGTGGCAGAGCGCAGCGAATCAAAATCATAATGATTGC
>CANBCW010000060.1 GCA_947367115.1 uncultured Clostridia bacterium
TTGGCATAGAAAAACACCCCATTTCTTAGTACAAGTATTATATCATACTTGTCTAACAAATGGGGTGCAGTTCAGATCGGCGGGCTCATGTCTTATTCCATTACAGCCATCCGGCATCTTCCTGCTCGGATTTTTTCCGGCGCATCAGCAGCGAACGAACTGCTTCCGCGGCGTTCATTCCCTGATACAGCACCTGATAGGCAGCGGTAATAATCGGCATATCCACGCCTTGACGCTGACACAGCTCATAGGCGGCTGCAGCCGCATAGTAGCCTTCCACCACAGCGCCCACTTCCTGCATCGCCTCCTGTACTCCCTTACCCTGACCAATCAAAATGCCGGCCCGGCGGTTTCGGGAGTGCATGGATGTACAGGTGACGATCAGGTCACCCACGCCTGCCAGCCCCGTAAAGGTGTCCTTACTGGCTCCCATGGAAATGCCCAGGCGTGCCATTTCTGTCAGTCCGCGGGTCATGAGCATGGCCTTGGTATTGTCGCCGCAGCCCAGGCCATCGGTAACACCGGCGCACAGGGCAATGACATTCTTCAGCGCAGCGCCCAACTCCGCGCCCACCGCATCAGGACTGGTGTAAATACGGAACGTATCGGACATGAACGCATCCTGAACAAATTCCGCCAGTTCCTTATCCGCGCAGGCGGACAGGCAGCCGGTCGGCACATCCAGTGCCACCTCCTCGGCATGGCTGGGGCCTGTCAAAACCACCACCCGGCGGTTCGTTTCCTGCGCCACGACCTCGCTCATACGCAGCAGGGTTCCCTTTTCGATGCCTTTCGTCACTGAGACCAGCACGGCATCTTCATCCAGATAAGGCGCGATTCCCCGGCTGACACTGCGAATTGGGAACGAGGGAGCCGCGACCACTACCAGCGGGCATCCCTTGACGCAGGCATAGTCCGGAGAGATTTTCAAGCCTTCCGGCAGCACTGCCCCCGGGAGCCGCGGATTACGCCGGGTGGACTCCATCTCAGAGATCAGTTCGGTTTCAAACGTCCACATGGTCACATCGTGACCATTCTTACACAGGCGGATCGCCAGGGCCGTACCCCAGGCACCGCTGCCTACGACTGCTATTTTCATCGCTTTTCTCCTTTTCCGAAGAGATTGGTCTTGCGTTCATTGCCCTTCACCAGCCGGACAATATTGCCCCGGTGCATATAGACAGCCAGCGCGCTCATAAAAATGCCGCACAGCATCACCACCAGATTGTCATGGTGGAACACAATAAAGCCCACGCCGAACGCCACAGAAGCCAGCACAGAGCCCAGCGAAACATACTGCGTCAGCAGGTAGGCCAGCAGGAACACCCCGAGAATCAGCGCGCCGATCCGCCAGTCGATTGTAAAAGCGATAATGCAGCCGCTCAGGATACCCTTGCCGCCTTTAAAGCCCAGCAGCGCCGGGAAGTCGTGACCGAACATCACCGCCGCGCCGCCAATGGCCATACCCTCCAGGGGCATGCCGTACGGCGCCAGCATCGCTTCGCCCGCCAGACACGCCAGCGCTGCCTTGCCGCCGTCAATAAGAATGACGGAGAAGGAGCTGGCCGCTCCATAATTGCGGATAAAATTGGTCAGACCAGCATTGCCGCTGCCCTGATCCCGGACGTCCTCATGGGCGACCAGATTGGACATACAAACAGCGCCGTTCAGATTGCCCAGCAGATATCCGATCAGCACCGTGAACACAATATAAAACCACATGCTTTTACTCCTCCTTATCGCCCTTCTGGCGGATGGTGATGCGCACAGGCGTACCTTTCAAGCCAAAGACATCCCGAATCTGGTTTTCCAGATACCGCTGATAGGAAAAGTGGAAAAGCCGTGCGTCGTTGCAGAAAATAACAAAATGCGGGGGCTTTGTACCGGCCTGCGTCATATAATAGATTTTCAGGCGGCGGCCCTTGTCGCTGGGAGGCTGAACCCGTGCAGTGGCCTCTGCCAGAATACTGTTCAGCGCGCCGGTGGTAATGCGGCTGGTGTTCTGCTTGTAGACCTCCTGAATCATGGGAAACAGCTTATCAACGCGGGAACCGGTCAGCGCGGACAGGAACACCACAGGCGCATAGGTCATGTAGCTCAGACCGTCGCGGACATTGTTTTCCATGTCCCGCATGGTGTTGGTTTCCTTGTTCTCCACCGCATCCCACTTGTTGACCACGATGATCGCCGCCTTACCGGCCTCATGCACGAGACCCGCGATCTTGGTATCCTGCTCCGTCACGCCTTCATTGGCATCAATGAGAATCAGGCATACATCTGCCCGCTCGATCGCACTGATGGTACGCATATTGGAGTATTTCTCAATTATGTCGTCCACCTTGCTCTTGCGGCGCATACCGGCGGTGTCGATCAGGCAGTACTTTCCTGTCTCATTTTCGTAATAAGAGTCGATGGCATCCCGGGTCGTACCGGCCACATTGGAAACGATGACCCGCTCCTCACCTAAAATCTGGTTCAAGAGACTGGATTTTCCCACATTGGGCTTGCCAACGATAGCAACATTGACGATCTCGTTTTCGCTCTCGTTCTCTTCCTCCGCCGGGATATTCTCCAGCACCCAGTCCAGCAGGTCACCGGTACCGTGACCGTGAACTGCAGAAGTCTCAAACAGATCACCGATGCCCAGGCTGTAAAACTCGAACACATCCGGGTTCACAAGGCCGATGGAATCGCACTTGTTGACCGCCAGAGCCACAGGCTTCCGGGATTTACGCAGCATGGTCGCAACGTCCATATCCGCGGCGGTCACGCCGGAGCGCACATCCACCACCATTATGATGGCATCCGCCAGCTCAATACCGATCTCCGCCTGACGGCGCATGAATTTCAGCATATCATTTTCCGTACCCGGCTCAATACCGCCGGTATCCACCAGACTGAAATGCCGGTTGCACCACTCGCAGTCACCGTAGATCCGGTCGCGGGTGACCCCGGGCGTATCCTCCACGATGGAGGTGCGGTGTCCGGTCAGCTTATTAAACAGCATGGACTTACCTACATTTGGGCGGCCCACAATAGCCACCAAAGGTTTTGCCATGTCAATCACTCCTTCCACATGAAAAACTTACCAATATATTATTACACAAAACCGCGGCAAAAGCAACGGCGAAGTGTTCCTCTGCATAAGGAAAAAGAGGAAGGCTATCGCCTTCCTCTGCGTTTCCGCTTTTCCTGCCTTAGTCAGCCTTGGCGGCCAGGACCTGACGGCCATTGTAGGAACCGCAAGCCTTGCAAGCTCTGTGGGGCATGACGGGCTCACCGCACTTGGGGCAAACAGCCACGCTGGGAGCGGACAGCTTCCAGTTGGAGCCACGGCGCTTATCGCGGCGGGCCTTGGACACTTTACACTTAGGGACAGCCATGGTGACACCTCCTTGGTCATACTGCTTTTAACAGCTTTTGTTTTGGTTTTTTACTTCTCAAGAAGCTGCTTCAAAGCAGCAAATCGGGGATCGAGCTCCTTCTGGCAACTGCATGGACCATCGTTCAGATTTTTACCGCAGCGGCAGCAAAGACCCTGACAATCCTCCTTGCACAGCAGCTTGCTATCCAGATTCAGGACGAAAACCGTCCGCACAATGTCATCCAGATCGGCGCTGTCTCCCTCCAGAGGGAATACCCATTCATCTTCGTTTTCTTCATTCGCCAGCTCCGTTACCAGAACCACATCGATGGGAAATTCGATTTCCCGGTCGAATTCGGTGGCACAGCGGTCGCAAACGCCGTGGATGGTTGTCCGGACGGAACCGGTCATCACCAGCACACCGGCGGTGTTGCGCACCTGCCCCTGAGCCGTTACCGGCTCGGTCACAGGAAAGCTGTTGCCGTATTGAAGATCACTCAGGTCAACACTGGTGGAAAAAGGGACGGTCGCGCCGGGACAGTCCATGATTTTGGATAGTCCTAAGAGCATAGTACCCCTCCTTTTCACAGTCGTGCCTACATATTATATAGGCTTTCATCCCATTTGTCAAACATTATTTTCACAAAATCTTACCTTTTTATACGTGAAGAATCACAGCATCTTGTGCCTGTCAGTTCTATTTTTTAATACCCGGACATACCATTGACTAAACCATGGCAGGAGCATCCTCTCCTGCCGGATGAGGAGGCTGGCTATGGAAAACATTTATCAGGATATCGCCGCCCGGACCGGCGGCAACATTTATATCGGCGTGGTAGGCCCAGTGCGCACCGGCAAATCCACCCTGATCAAGCGGATCATGGAGGAATTGGTCATCCCCGGCATCGACGACCCCTACCGCCGGGAGCGAGCTCGTGATGAGCTGCCCCAAAGCGGCTCCGGCAAGACCATTATGACCTCAGAGCCCAAATTTGTGCCGGAGGAAGCGGTGGAGATTACCCCCGACGGCACCGCCACTCTGCGGGTTCGCATGATTGACTCCGTGGGCTACATGGTAAACGGCGCGGTGGGTGCCGATGAGGACGGCGTCCCCCGCATGGTCACTACCCCCTGGTTTGATTACGAGATTCCTATGACGGAGGCGGCAGAGATTGGCACAAAAAAAGTCATGGAGGAACATTGTTCCATTGGTATTGTGGTCACCACCGACGGCACCGTCACTGATATCCCGCGTTCTGATTATATCACCGCCGAAGCGCGGGCCATCCGGGATATGAAAGCCACCGGCAAACCATTTCTCGTCATCATCAATTCCCGTAATCCCGGCGGCGATACGGCCTCTGCCGTCAAAAACCACCTGAAGGCTGAATTTGGTGTAGATGCTGCCATTGCGGACTGTCAGGCGCTGGACACCGCCAGAATCACCGAGCTGCTGCGGGATCTGCTCTATGCCTTCCCCATGAAGGAGCTTCGGGTATATCTGCCCCGCTGGATGGACGCGCTGGAGCCGGAACATCCAGTGAAGGCTGCCCTGTATGAAGCGCTTCTCCGGCGTGCCGATGAGATTTCCACCTTAGGTCAGGCAGAGCCCACACTCTCCGCCCTGCGGGATCTGGAGCAGGTACTGGATTTTTCCATCCGCGGTGTCGATCTTGCCACCGGGACAGTATCCTGTGCCCTGGGATTTCCCGAGTCCCTCTTCTATGAGATTCTCAGCGCCAAGGCCGGAATGCAGATTGAAAATGACGCTCAGCTTATCTCTCTGCTGGCCGACCTGTCCAAAGTCAAGCAGGAGTACGATAAGATTTCGGACGCGCTGTCCTCTGTCAAGGCCACCGGCTACGGTGTGGTCATGCCGACCGCCGAGGAAATGAAGCTGGAAAACCCGGAGATTCTGCGTAAAGGCGGATCCTTTGGTGTAAAGCTGAAGGCCGGTGCCCCTTCTATCCACATGATCCGCGTGGATATCGACACCGAGATCAACCCAATGGTGGGCGATGAAAAGCAATCTCTGGATCTCATCGACCGTCTTTCCAATGAAGCCCCGGAAAAGCTGTGGCAGAGCAATATTTTCGGAAAATCCGTTTATGAACTGATTCAAGAAGGTCTGACCGCCAAGTTGGTTCGCACCCCGGAGGATGTCCGTTCCAAATTCCGGGGCAGCCTGACAAGAATCGTCAACGAGGGAGCCAGCGGCTTAATCTGTCTGATTTTGTAACAGAGATCCATTCGCCGCTGCTTGACATTTGTTCTTTCAGGCGGTACAATGAAAGAAAAATGCAGGAGGATTTCACCATGGGTTTCAAAAAAAGTGACTATATTTGGACAGATCGGAAGCGTTTCATGGGCATGCCCCTGAGTTTTACCCGCTACGCCATGAGCAACGATCGGCTGTTCATGTCTATCGGTTTTCTGAATATCAAGGATGAAGAAATTCTTCTTTACCGGGTTCGGGATATCACCACCAACCGCAGCCTGTGGCAGCGCATCTTCGGTGTGGGTTCCGTAACCGTGATGTCCTCCGACAAAACTCTGCCCAACCTGGTGTTGAAAAATATCAAGGCGCCTATGCAAGTCAAGGAGCTTATCCACGAGCAGGTGGAACAGATGAAGCTGAAGCGCCGTGTCCGTGTCGGTGAAATCATGACCAACGGATACGACGAAAACGAAGACGAATTGGATCCGGACGACGAAAACAACTGATCATCCATTTCACCGGGTGCGCGTATGGAGCGCACCCGGTTTTTTACATCTTTACATTTATTTAACTTTACCTTCCGAATAAAACGTGGTAAACTAATGATTAGATCACTTTTCCGGAGGAAATCCCATGAACGCACCCAACAGGAAGCTGCTTCCGAATTTACCGTTCAAAAACCTAACACAAAACTACCTGCTCTGGGCCTTCACGATCCCCTGCGTCGGTATGCTGATCGTCATGCTCCTGGGTTCCTACGAACCCTTCGGCAACAACTACGCCATGCTGTACTCCGACCAATACCATCAGTATTATCCATTCTTCCTTGCTTTCCGCAAGGCGTTGCTCAGCGGAGAGTCCCTGCTGTACAGCTGGGATGTGGGTATGGGTCTTGATTATCTGGGGCTCATCTCCTATTATCTGGCCTCTCCGCTGAACCTTCTGAGTGTCCTGCTGCCGGAAAGCCTGACACTGGAGTATTTTTCCCTGCTGACCCCTATTAAGCTGGGACTTGCAAGCCTGTTTTTCGCCATTTTTCTCAAAAATCTCTTTGGTAAAAACGATCTGTCTATTTCCATTTTCGGCAGTTTTTACGGTCTGTGCGCTTGGGCGCTGGGATATCAGTGGAATGTCATGTGGCTGGATACCTTCGCTCTGCTCCCGCTGGTAGCGCTTGGCACCGTTTGGCTGCTTCGGGATCGAAAATTTATCCTGTACACCATCACCCTGTTTCTCTCCGTCTTCGCCAATTATTATATCGGCTTTTTTACCTGCATCTTTGTATTGCTTCTGTTCCTTTGCTACGAAATCTGTCGTTTTCCCGGAATCAAGCGATTTATCATGGATCTGGGACGGATCGCCCTGTTTTCCATCCTTGCCATCGGCATGACCGCAGTGCTGGAACTGCCCGCCCTCGCGGCATTGCAAAACACGCAGTCCAGTGTCAATACCTTCCCCGATACCTTCAGCCTGAACATTGTTGACTACGAACTCTGCACCCCTGCCAGGGAAGCCTGGGCTCTGTACAAATCCACCAAGGAAGCCGGTGCCGGCGCTCTGGAACTGCTGGATCTGTACTTCGGGGCACTGAAATTGTCCATTGCTCCGATCATGGAAGGCATGCGTCAGGTGGCCGGCAATATGGGCGGCGGCCTGGAGCCCACCTTCAAAGAAGGACTCCCCAATCTGTACTGCGGTGTCGGCACCATTGCACTGGCCTTCCTGTTCCTCACAGCGAAAGAAGTAAAACTCAGGGATAAGATCTGCAGTGCGGTGCTGCTGGTGTTTTTCATGCTCAGCTTCATAATCCGGCAGCTGGACTATATCTGGCATGGCTTCCATTTCACTAACATGATCCCCTACCGCTTCAGCTTCCTATTCAGCTTTGTCCTGCTGTATATGGCTTACCGGGCATGGCTGCTGCGTGACAGCTTTAAGCTATGGCAGTTCCTTGTCGCTGGAGTTCTGACCATCGGCATTCTGATGTGTTCCGATGAGAAAAGTTCCTTCGTATACCTTTCCTACAATCTTGCGTTCCTCTTGCTGTTCATCGGCGTTTTCATCTACGCGATTATCGAACGGAGAATGGACAGACCGGAAATTGATCAGCTTCCGCCCGAGACCGTTGCCAAGCGGAACACGCAGCGAAACAAGCAGGCAACCGTTGTCCTGATGTTGATTATGTCGCTGGAGCTGGTGCTGAACATCGCCAATTTTGGAACGCGCTTCCCCTGTACTTCCGTAACCAATTACCCCAAAGGCACCGAGGATGCCGCTTCCGCCATTCGCTATATGCAGGAGCGTGAGAAGTATTCGGACTTCTACCGCGCGGAGGTTACGCACAACCAGACCCTGAATGACGGCGCGCTCAACGGCTATAACGGAATCACGACATTTACCAGCTCAGCCAATGTCCGGGTCACCAAGTTCATGCAGTCTCTGGGCTATAGCGCCAAAGACACCTATAACCGCTACAGCTTTGAAGAGTCCTCCCCTGTGGCGAATCTCTTCCTGAACCTTAAGTATATGATCGAGCGGGACGGAGATGTGGAAGAGAACAGCTATTTCGATACCATTCACAACTTCGGAGAGGTTTACCTTCTGGAAAACAACGCCTATCTCCCGCTGGGCTTTCTGGCAGAAAGCTCGCTGTCCGAAATGGATATTGAGCAGGGCGGCAACAATTTCTATTTTCAGAACAACTTGTTTACGCTGGCCACCGGCATTGAAGAATCTGTGTGGAATATTCTGGCCTCCAAGCGGCTCAGTGTCAGCTCCACCGGCATCACCCTGGGTACCCAGACCGCCAGTGGCTTCACCAGTTATACCGCCAATGCCAGCGGTTTCCTGCGCTACTCCTATCAAATTGATCAGGAGGGGTTCCTGTGTCTGGATATGTCCATGAGCGCCCGAAACAGTTTCCGTGTCTATAAAAACGGTAAAGAGCTGTACAGTGAATCGCTGAGCCTCCCCCAAATGCTTGCCGTTAGCGATGTGGCCGTGGGTGATACGATCATGGTGGAGATCATCTGCTCAAAGGACAAAAGTGGAACCGTTAATATCCGGGCAGGAATATTGAACGAAGAAGTCTTCCGTCGGGGCTACGATGTATTGGCCGCTTCCACCCTGGATCTGACTGACTTCTCCACCACCCGCATTCATGGCACCATTGCCTGTAACCGTGACGGCCTGCTGTATACCTCCATTCCTTATGATGGAAACTGGGTCGCCACTGTAGACGGTGAACCCGCCGAGATTACTTTGATTGGCGACTGTATGATCGGCCTGTCTCTCACTCAGGGTACCCATACCATCACCTTTACCTACAAAAACACCGCCTTTACCACAGGTCTTCTGATCTCCGTGCTGTGCGCTGCCGTTTTTGTTGGCCTGATCGTACTGTCAAAAAGTTCTTTTATCCATAAGGGAAAATACGAAAAATAAAAAAACACACGCCGATGCGTTCAAACGAACCGCATCGGCGTGCGCGATTATTATTCCAAAACATGCTCCAGGCCCATTTGCAAAATGGTACGAACATGGTCATCTGCCAGAGAGTACAGGATGTTCTTCCCCTCTCTGCGGAACTTGATTAGATGCATCTGCTTCAAAATGCGAAGCTGATGGGAAATGGCGCTCTGGCTCAGCTCGACTCCCTGGGCGATATCCCCCACGCACAGCTCCTGTTCCACAAGCAGCGACAGGATATGCACCCGGGTCGGATCGCCAAAGGCCTTGAAAAGCTCCGCAATCTGCTCCATGATCTCCTTTTCCGGAATATTCGCCACCGGATACACCTCCTTTTTTAACGTTAGCTATATTTTACCCCAATTTTTTTAAAGTTGCAACTGTTATTTTCCGACCAGCACCCGAAACAGCGCCGCCCGGCCGCACGCGGTAATATACCGATAAATTGGTGTTTAGATGTATGATGTCCTTTTCTTGTTTCGGCACGAAAAGGACGAAAAGAAGCCGACTTAAGAGGCGCTGAATGTCGCGCTCCCGCGCGCCAAAGACG
>CANBCW010000061.1 GCA_947367115.1 uncultured Clostridia bacterium
CAGACTGCAAGCCCTCTTGGCTGCTTGAACAATTTTTGTTAGAAATATTTGTCTAACTTTTTGGGGTCACTTCAATCCGGCGGGCTCGTTACTTTAATTCTTGATATAGGCCGATGGCCTTTGTGATCACGGTCTTTTCTGCGGCGGCAAGAAGATCCTTCAGATCCTCCCGGGTACGGTAAAGGTGGAATTGGATGCGGTCTGTTTGCACATCCATATGGTAATGACAGCACAACTCACTGTCGTGGTGACAGGTATCCGACTGAACGGTGCCGGACAGGGGGACGATGGTGCTTCCGTCCGGGGTAACAGTGATCCTGGAAGCGTCCAGAGCAGCCTCAAGCCAAACTTCCCGCCCTTCCCATGGAGCGGCATATTCGGCAAGGGGAATGTGCGGCGGAACTGGGGGCAGGAATACTGGGCAGGAATGTCCGCGGGCATACGGTTCTGATACACCCACTGGGCAGGGAAGGCCGTTGACGATAGCGTCGGTGATTGCGGCGGTCTGGGGTTCATCAGGACGCTGGAAGTCCAGCAGGATACTGCTGCATTGTGTTTCCTCAATCAGAGCGGAAAGCTGATGAAGGATCAGCTCCGGGTCATGACCGCAGACCGGTGTGCGGTCATTGACGATGACCATAGAGCCGGGCGGTATGGAATCCGGAAGATTGGTAAGACCTGTCCCATAGGGCGAAAAATGGCAGGCCATCCATGATATGAATGGTGGAAGCACCGTTTTTTTACTGATTTCGGCTCCGGTCATGGCCAGAATCAAGGGAATTGCCATGGACAAATGCCTCCTTGCGTGGTATAATTCTAACAGTATTTTATGAAAGAGAGCCTGACGATATGTCTTTTTCCCTGCTGCCAAAGCTGATGGCTGATGCATTGACAGATATCACCCCGGAATTGCTGCTGGAGCGGGGAGTGAAGCTGCTGATGCTGGATTTTGACAATACGATCGTGCCCTATACCACAGATGCGCCGACTCCTTTGATGGCGGCTTGGCTGGCTTGGGTGAAGGACTGCGGCATATATGTATGCGTTGTTTCCAACTCCAGACGTGACCGGGTGAAGATTTTCTGCAAGAAGTATGGGCTGAACTGCATTACCCACGCGAAAAAGCCGTTTAGCAGGGGGATTCGTCAGTGCATGGAGAAGTTTCACTGCGCTCCGGCAGAATGTGCATTGGCAGGGGATCAGATTTTTACGGATACGCTGGGGGCAAATTGCTGCGGCGTACAGTCCATTCTGGTTAAGGCCATCGATAATCACAATATATGGCTGAAGCTGCGCCATGTGGCGGAAATGCCATTTATCTTTCTTGCGAGAAAAAGGAGGATATCAAAATGAGAAACATAGATAAATTTTTATCGCTGCTGGACGGCGAGATCGACGGCCTGCTGCTGACCTCCCGCTACAGCCGACACTACGGCGCGGAATTTGACATTGCTGAGGGTGTTGCCATCGTTACCAAGGCAGGCTGCCGCTACTTTACCGACAGCCGCTACATTGAGTCCGCGCAGAATGGCATCAAGGGCTTTGAGGTTCTGGAGATCAACCGCGAGAATCCGTACGCAAAGCGGATCAATGATGCCATTGCGGATTTCGGTGTGGTTACACTGGGATATGAGGAGGATTATCTGACCGTGGCTGAATTTATGGGCTACGAGAAGAAGCTGAACGCCAGACTCGTTCCCGTAGGCGGCAAGATCAATGGCTTGCGCCAGGTCAAGGAAGATTACGAGCTGGAGCGGATGCGCAAGGCTCAGCAGATCACTGACGCGGCGTTTACAGAAGTGCTGACCCGGATCCATGCTGGCATGACGGAAAAAGAACTGGCTGCCGAGCTGATCTATTGCCTGCTGAAAAACGGCGGCGAGGGGTTGTCCTTTGAGCCTATCGTGGTTTCCGGACCCAATACCAGTCTGCCCCATGGCGTACCCGGGGAGCGGCGGCTGAAGGATGGAGATTTCATCACCATGGACTTCGGCGTGACGTATCAGGGCTATTGCTCAGACATGACCCGGACTGTGGCGCTGGGCTATGCCACGGAAGAGATGCGTAAGGTCTACGACACCGTACTAAAGGCTCAGATGGCAGGTATTGCGGCTACCCATGCGGGAATCAAGGGTAAGGAAGTGGATGCTGCTGCCCGGCAGATCATCGAGGGAGCGGGCTACGGCCCCTATTTCGGCCACAGCTACGGTCACAGCATCGGCATGGAGTGCCATGAGATGCCTCCCTGCAGCCCCTCAGGAGAGACGGTGATGGAAGAAAATATGGTCTGCAGCGCCGAACCTGGCATTTATCTGCCCGGAAAATTTGGCGTCCGGATTGAGGACGTGGTGATTTTTAAGGCGGATGGCTGTGAAAATCTTACACACAGCCCCAAAAATTTGATAATTATCTAAAAACTTTTCCATTTCCCCTTGAAAAATCACAGGTTTTCGGTTAGAATATATCAGCTAAGAATTATAAACACTTCGCCCCCGAAAGGGAGAGCAAATTTAGGAGGATAAGAAAATGATTTCTGCAGGTGATATCAGAAACGGCATTACTTTTGAGCTGGATGGCAAGGTCATGCAGGTCGTGGAATTCCAGCATGTGAAGCCCGGTAAGGGCGCTGCGTTCGTTCGCGTTAAGATGAAGAACGTCATCACTGGCGGCGTGACCGAAACTTCTCTGAACCCCTCTGCCAAGTTCCCCACCGCTTTCATTGAAAGAAAGAAGATGGAGTACTCCTACAACGATGGTGAGCTGTACTACTTCATGGATCAGGAGACCTATGAGCTGGAGCCCATCGACGGCAGCGCGCTGGACGATTCCTTCAAGTTCGTCAAGGAGAACGATATCTGCACCATCATGAGCTACAAGGGCAAGGTCTTCGGCGTTGAAGTTCCGAACTTTGTTGACCTGGTGGTCACGGAGACCGAGCCTGGCTTCGCTGGCAACACCGCTACCAACGTCACCAAGCCCGCTACTGTTGAGACCGGCGCTGAGGTGAAGGTGCCCCTCTTCATCAACGAGGGCGACAAGATCCAGATCGACACTCGTACCGGTGAGTACCTGGGCCGCTCCAAGGCTTAAGTTTAAGGAGAACGCTTATGACCATTTCTGAAAAGGCTGCCTATCTGAAGGGCCTGATGGATGGCCTGAACCTGGATACTGAGAAGGCTGAGGGCAAGATGATCTCCGCCATCGTAGAGCTGCTGGGCGATGTGACCAAGCGCCTGACCGATGTGGAGGAGACCACCATTGCCATTTCCGACGAGTTGGACGAGATCGAAGAAGATCTGGATGCCATCGAGGACTTCATCATGGATGAGGACGATGATGACTACGATTTTGCCGATGAAGATGACTACGAGGAAGATGACGAAGACTTTGATGAAGAAGGTTTCGACTTTGGCGACGAGGACAGCATCATTTATGAGGTGAAGTGCGCCTGCGGCAATGTCATCAACTTCGATGAGAACACTCTGGAGGAAGGCTCCATCGTTTGTGACAGCTGCGGTGAAGTTCTGGAGTTTACTTTCGACGACGAGGACGAAGAATAATGTGATACAGCCGTGCAGTGTTACTGTACGGCTGTTTGCTTATGAGCCAAAGAAAAGCCGTACGGTGAGAGATGCCATGACGAAACCGGTCAGATCCGCAAGCAATGCCGCCGCAACGGTGTAGCGCGTCTTCTTGATACCCGCTGCACCAAAGTAGACACTGATGGTATAAAAGGTTGTCTCCGTGGAACCCAGCATGACGGCCACCGTTCGCCCAATTAGTGAATCCGGGCCATACTCAGCCATGAGCTCTGCACCGACGGCCAAAGCGGCACTTCCACTGATCGGTCGAATTAGAACCAGCATGGCGGTTTCTGCCGGGATGCCAAAGAAGGAAAACACAGGTGCGCAGAATTGACTGAGCATGTCAATGGCTCCGGATGCGCGGAGCATCATCACTGCGGTTAGCAGCAACACCAGCGCCGGAACAATCGAAACAAGAAGCTTCAAACCATCGGCGGCACCGGTGAGCATCAGGTCATATGGGCTTTCCTTTTTGCGCAGCGCGATAGCGGCACTGAGGAGCAGCAGGAGCGGGACAATGTAATCAGTCATGGCGCCACAGCTTTCCAAAGAGCCATGCGGCGGCGAGCCCCAGGCCTGCGGAGCAGATACTGGTGACCCACACTGCGGGGAGAATGTCGAAAGGCGTGCTGCACCCCAGGGAAGAACGTACGGCTGCAACGTTGGCTGGGATCAGCTGGATAGAAGCCGTGTTCAGCACGATCAAACGGCACATTTCATCGGTGGCGATACCGGGGCGGTTCGGATCAACCATGCGCTTGACAGCCCGGATTCCCATGGGCGTAGCGGCGTTGCCGAGCCCTAAAATATTGGCACAGATGTTGGCACTGAGGTCATTGCTTAATTGAGCGTCTGTCTTTGTGCCGGGGAATATCCGGTTTAACACAGGCCGCAGCCATTTGGACAGTGATCCGGTCATTCCAGCCTTGTCCATCAGATGCCCAACACCCGACCATAGGCACAGAGATCCAGCCATGCTGACAGCCAGCGTGATTCCGGCCTGTGCGCCTTGGGCAGTGGCAGCAGCCACGTTACTGATTGTACCGGTGATGGACGAGAAAACAACGGAAATTAGGATGATCAATATCCAAATCCAACTCATAACCATGTGAAACACCCCTTCGCTTGTACCATATGTTCCCAATCACTTGAATATCACGTAAAAATAAAACAAATTCCGTCAAAAATGGATAAAAAACATTTGACACGGTAGCAAAGACAGTTTATAATAATGATATAAAAAATCAGACGTTACGTATTCCACTGATGGACACGTCTGGTTGACAAAATGAGCGAGGAAAGGAGGGGCTGCTATATGAAGTCAACGGGTATCATTCGCAAAGTGGATGAGTTGGGCAGAATTGTGCTTCCGATCGAATTGAGACGTACCTTGGATATTGCGGAACGTGATGAACTGGAGATCTACATGGATAATGATCGGATCGTACTCCAGAAGTTTGAGCCTTCCTGCGTATTTTGCGCTTCCTCATATGGGCTTGTTTCCTACCGTGGCAAGAATGTTTGCCGCGAGTGCGTCCGTAATATGAGCAAAGTTTGATCTGCGCGAAAAAAGCTACCGCGACAGCTGTAGAAGCTGCCGCGGTTCATTTTTTATTCTTTGTCCATTTGGAGTGCAGCGTCGTAGACGACATTTTTGGGAAGATCCAGTTCTTTAGCGGTTTGCTTGATGGCATCCTTTCGGCTGATTCCGCTGTCCATCAGAGCCCGGACATGGGCTGCGGCATCATCGGCGGTGGCGGTTTCAATGGGGCGTTCCGGGGCGCCGGCTAACACCAGAACAAACTCGCCCTTTGGGGGCTGAGCAGTGTATTTCTCAATGGCTTCCCCCAGTGTGGTACGGACGACTTCCTCGTGGAGTTTGGTCAGCTCCCGGCACAGACTGATGGAGCGGTCAGACCCAAAAGCGGCTGCCATGTCTTCAAGGGTGGACAGCAGCTTATGAGGGGCTTCGTAAAAGACCATGGTTCTGGTCTCGCCGATCAAGGACTCCAGATGTTCCCGGCGGCTTTTTTTGGCGGTGGACAGAAAGCCCTCGAAGCAAAACCTGCCGGTGCTCTGACCGGAGATGCTCAGAGCGGTGATCACCGCACAGGGGCCGGGAATGGCGCAGACGGTGACACCTGCTTCGGCACACTGCTTCACCAGATCCTCGCCAGGGTCAGAAATGGCGGGGCTGCCTGCGTCGGAGACCAGCGCGCAGGTTTCGCCAGCCAAAATCCGATCCAAAATCATATTACCCTTGGAAGCCTTGTTATGCTCATAGTAGCTGACAAGGCTTTTTTTGATTCCAAGATGATTTAAAAGCTTCAGAGTTACCCGGGTGTCCTCGGCAGCGATAAAATCTGCCTGCTCAAGTGTTTCCCGGCAACGGATGGAGATGTCCCTCAGGTTGCCAATGGGGGTGGGGACGAGGTATAGCATTCCGGCCATAGTAGACCTCCGTTCAAATTGAAAATTGAAAGCTGAAATTGTTATTTCATGTGAAATGATACAGTTCCTTGTAATAAGCGGTGGGGGAGCCGTCTGCGTGATGCAGGGCAAGCTCTTCCCAGACAAGACCCGGCTTGCCGCCCTTGCGGCAGGCCAGCAGGATCAGGCTGACAGGGCCGCCTTCGTGATGACGGATCAGGCGCAGGCGCTTTGGCTCCAGGCCAACGGCAGCGGCGCAGCCGCAGAGCTGACCCAGCCGCTCCGGCTTGTGTACCAGAAAAAAGTCACCGCCGTACTTAAGTGCCCAGCTCGCAGCTGTAAACAGCTCCGCAGGAGTGCAGCAGTCATCCCGCCGAGCCAGAGGAACAGCGGAACTGGCGGGACCGCCGGAAAAATAAGGGGGATTGGACACGCAGCAGCCAAAGGAGCCGGGGGAAAGCAGACGGTTCACTGTCCGCAGATCGGCGCATATACTGTGCATACGAGGGTCAAGACCGTTGCGGCGGATATTTTCCACTGCTGCGGCATGGGCGATTTCGTCCAATTCAATGCCGGTGACGGTGCATTGCGCATCCTTCGCGCAAAGCAGTACACCCAATGTGCCGCAGCCGGAGCCTAAGTCCAGTACATTCGCGCCTGCGCCGAGCCGGACGAAGTCCGACAAAAGCATGGAATCGGTGCTGAGGGGGAAAACGCCCTCTGGAAGTTCCAACGTGAAGCCGTTGCGGAGTTGTTCCATAAAGATCTTCCTTTATAAAAATAGGGCCTGCGCAGCCGGTAAACCAGTGCGCAGGCCACTTGCGGATTCAGAAGAATCAGCCTTCCTCGATTGCTTCAACGGGGCAGTTGTCGGCGCAGGAGCCGCAGCTGACGCAGACATCGGCATCGATGACGTACTTGTCCTCGCCTTCGGAGATAGCCTCGACGGGGCAGTTGTCGGCGCAGGAGCCGCACTTGACGCAAGCGTCAGTGATATTGTAAGCCATGATTTTCCCTCCATGTATGTTTTTGGCACGCCAGAAGCATCTGGCGTACCTTTATTCTAGCATGGATTTTTGAAAAAGCAATTCCTTTTTTAAAATTCCTTCGTTTATTTTTTACAAGAGATGGGGAAAATCTTCCGAAGTGAGGAGGGGTGAGGCATGCGATATGAGCCGCAGACCACGAATTTGATCCTGGCGGCCGGACGATGCGCCCGCGGCTTCGGTCACAGCTATGTTGGCAGCATCCATTTGCTTCTGGCACTTTCGGAGGAACCGGGGAAGCTGGGGATGCTGCTGCGGCAGAACGGACTGGAGCCGGAGCTGCTAAGACAGCTGATCTCGGTGCTGTATGGTGTTGGTACACCTGACCTGCCGCTGCCCCAGGGGCTGACGCCTGATGCAACGCGTGTTCTGCAGGGAGCAGGGCGGGAGGCACGGACGTTGAATGCCCGGGCGGTGAAAACGTGCCACGTACTGCTTGCGCTTCTTCGGCAGGGTGGGGCAGCAACGCAGGAACTGCTGACGCTGTGTCAGGTGGATCCCGACGCGTTGTTTACTGAGGTGGTGGAATACTTATCCCATCAGAATGCGGACGAGACAAAACGGAAAAAGGAGGGGACTGCTACGAAATTGTTGGAGCAATTCAGTGTGGATCTGATCACAAAGGCTCAGTCCATGGAACCAGTCATCGGCCGGGAGCGGGAGATCGACATGGTTATCGGCATTTTGAGCCGGAAGAATAAAAACAACCCTGCCCTGATTGGGGAACCGGGAGTGGGAAAAACAGCAATCGCGGAGGGGCTTGCACAGCGGATGGCCATGGGGAATGTGCCGCCCCAGCTGAAGGAAAAACGGCTGATCAGTTTGAATATGGCAAATCTTGTGGCGGGAACGAAATACCGGGGGGAGTTTGAGGAGCGGCTTCGGGATGTTTTGGCAGAGATCCGGCGCAACGGCGATGTGATTCTCTTTGTGGATGAGATGCATACCATTGTAGGCGCCGGAGCGGCAGAGGGAGCCATTGATGCGGCAAACATTTTTAAGCCCGCGTTGGGGCGGGGAGAACTGCAGATGCTCGGTGCCACAACGCTGACGGAATACCGCAAATTCATTGAAAAGGATCCGGCCTTGGATCGGCGGTTCCGTCCGGTAATGGTAGAGGAGCCAAGCAAGGATGCGGCTATGGCGATTTTGAAGGGACTGAAGCCGGGACTGGAGCGCCACCATCATATGCGCATCACGGAGGAAGCAATGAAGGAGGCGGTGCGGCTGTCGGTGCGCTATTTGCCGGATCTTTATCTGCCGGATAAGGCCATCGATCTGCTGGACGAGGGTGCGGCCCGGGCGCGGATGGAAGAAATGCAGCACAGCAAAGGTGCCTATCGTCAGGATTTGGAGCAGGAACTCCATGAGGCGGTGCGTGAAAGCCGATATGAGCGAGCCGCGGAACTGCGGGATAAAATGCAGAAGATCGTATCACGGCCTGCCGAAAGCAAACGTCCCCGGGCGGTGACGGCGGCGGATGTGGCATGGGCGGTGTCGGCGAGAACCGGTATTCCGGTTGGCAGACTGACCGCCAATGAACGGGAACGGCTGCTTAATCTGGAAAGCGTGCTGTCGGAAAGAGTGGTAGGACAGGGAAAAGCGGTGTCCGCGGTGGCGGAGGCGGTGCGTCGGGGCTACAGCGGCATTCGGGATGAGAACCGCCCCATCGCTTCGCTGATGTTCACCGGCCCTACAGGTGTGGGCAAAACGGAACTGTGCCGGGTGCTGGCGGAAGAACTGTACGGCAGCCGGGATGCCATGATCCGGCTGGATATGACGGAATATATGGAAAAACAATCGGTATCCCGGCTGATCGGTGCGCCTCCCGGGTATGTGGGTTATGAGGAGGGCGGTAAGCTGACAGAGGCGGTACGCCGGCGGCCTTACTGCCTGGTACTGTTTGACGAACTGGAAAAGGCTCACCGGGATGTGGCGGGCATTCTGCTTCAGATCATGGAGGAGGGTGTGTTGACGGATTCTACCGGCAGGCGGGTCAGCTTCAAAAACGCTGTGGTGGTCATGACCTCCAATATCGGCGGAGAGCTGCGGGGCGATGGCTTGGGTTTCCGCCCGGCGGGCAGGGCAGGAGAAACGGATGCTGCTATGCGTCAGGCCTTTTCGCCGGAGTTTCTGGGGCGGCTGGATCAGACCATTTGTTTTGAACCGCTGGGGCATCAGGCGATGGGAGCCATTGCCGGAAAGTATCTGCGGGATGTGGAGAAGCGGCTGGAAAATATGGGCGTACAGCTTCGCTTTCCGGAGGAGCTGGCGGAAAGCCTTGCCAGCCGCTGCACCCAGAAGGAAGGCGCCAGAAATCTGCGCCGTCTGGTACAGGATGAGGTGGAGGGGCCGTTGGCGGTACTATTGTTAAAAAATAATAAGAAGCCGTCTAAGATTCGTACTGCGTATAAAGAGGGCGTATTGCAGTTTATGGGTTAGGAAAGGATAAATTGGTGTTTGCCGGCAGTGCCGGCGGACAATTCGTGTTCGGCTGGTCAGGTATCGTTACGCCATTGGGTACCGCTCGGTAT
>CANBCW010000062.1 GCA_947367115.1 uncultured Clostridia bacterium
CCCCAACGGTGGTAAAGTTTCATCCAGCGTTCGTAACGCATTTGCAGCGGGCCATGCCCGCAAACAACAATTTATCTATGTCATGGGCGGAAGGGTAGACAACGGTCGGTCAAGCTATTAACAAATTGTTAAATCCACCAAAGACAACCTACCATAATTGGACGAAATGTTGAAAATTACCATTTGGCACATAAAACAATTGAAAAATTGCCGCTGTAGTAGTATAATCTGACTATAAAGCTGGATCGTTTCCAGTAAAAAATTATATCAGGAGGAAAACACATGAAAAAGTTTATCGCACTGCTTCTGGCTGTTGTCATGGTTCTGAGTATGTCTGCCATGTTCACCGGCTGCAATGAGGCTGGCAAGGACGAGACCGGTAGCGTATACTACCTGAACTTCAAGCCTGAGTTCAACGATGCTCTGCAGGAGCTGGCTGCCAAGTACAAGGAGAAGACCGGTATCGAGGTTAAGGTTGTTACCGCCGCTTCCGGCGACTACTCCAACACCCTGACCGCCAACATCGAGGATGTCACCATCTTCAACATCGGCAACGCTGCCGGCCTGGCTGACTGGGATAGCTACGCTCTGGATCTGACCGACTCCGATATCGCTAAGGAGCTGGCCACCAATGACTTCAACCTGTACAACGAGAAGGGCGAGCTGAAGGCTATCGGCAACTGCTACGAGTCCTTCGGTATCATCGTCAACACCAAGCTGCTGGAGCAGGCCGGTCACAGCCTGTCCGAGATCAAGGACTATGCTTCCCTGAAGACTGTCGTAGAAGACATTCACGGCCGCGCTGCTGAGTTGGGCTTTGATGCCTTCACTACCTCCGGCCTGTGCGACTCCTCTTCCTGGAGATTCTCCGGCCACCTGGCTACCCTGCCCCTGCACTACGAGGGCGTTAAGTCTTCCGTCGCTACCATCACCGGCGATAAGCTGGATCTGTACAAGAACATTTGGGATCTGTACATCAACAACGCTGCTGCTGACCCCGCTACTCTGTCCAACGAGTCCGATGCCGCTGCCGAGTTCAAGGCTGGCAAGGCTGTGTTCTATCAGAACGGCACTTGGGAGTACGCTGGCCTGAAGAAAGCTGGCATGACCGATGACCAGCTGGCCATGATCCCCATCTACTGCGGCGCTGAGGGCGAGCAGAACGCTGCTCTGTGCTCCGGCACTGAGAACTGCTGGGCTGTCAATGCTAAGGCCTCCAAGGCTGATCAGAAGGCTTCCATCGACTTCCTGGTATGGCTGGTTTCCGACAAGGAAGCTTCCGCTGTTTACGTTGAGCAGCTGGGCGCTGTGCCCTTCAAGAACTGCCCCACTTCCACCAACAAGTTCGTTGCTGACGGCAACGCTATGCTGGCTGCTGGCAAGACCTCTATCAGCTGGGCTTTCAACTACACTCCCAACGTTGACTCCTGGAGAGCTACCGTTGTTACCGCTCTGAAGGCTTACTCCGCTGGTACCGCTGAGTGGTCCGAGGTTGAGAACGCCTTTGTTGAGGGCTGGGAAATCGAGTACAAGGCTGTTAACGGCTAATCTTGTAAACGAAGATTTATAATTGATCCAGCGGGGGCGGGCACAAGCCCGCCCCCTTTTCCCTACCCACCTGTGCAGGGCAGGGGCGTGCCCCCTGACGGATGTGTGGGAGTAAGCCCCCGCCCTGCAACGAACAACCCAGAAAGTGAGGGATTTTTTTGAGCAAAAAAAATGACGGTGCCGGCCTGAACAGCAGGCTGGTCCGCAAGCCTATGCAGAAGTGGGGATGGCTTTTCCTGCTGCCCACCTTCGCGGCGTTCATCATCGGTTTCATCTGGCCGTTTGTGCAGGGTATCTACCTGTCCTTTTGCGAATTCCATGTGGCTTCTGACGCAGAATTCATCGGCCTTGGAAACTATGTAAAGGTATTTTCCGATGTCGGCTTTATGAACGCGTTTAAGAATACGGCGCTGTTTGCTGTTGTGTCCATTATTCTGATCAATGTGGTGGCGTTTATGATCGCCTATGCGCTGACTCAGAAAATGCGTGGCTCCAATCTGTTCCGCACCGTGTTCTTCATGCCGAACCTGATTGGCGGCGTGGTGCTGGGTTACATCTGGAGCCTGATCTTCGATGGCATCCTTGCGAACTATTCTACTTACCTGACTGCTAACGCTAGCTACGGCTTCTGGGGACTGGTCATTCTGGTCGCCTGGCAGCAGATCGGTTATATGATGATCATTTACATTGCCGGATTGCAGTCTGTTTCCGAAGATATGCTGGAGGCCGCAAAGATCGATGGTGCCAGCGGCGCACAGACTCTGTTCAAGGTCATCATCCCCAATGTGATGCCCTCTATCACGATCTGCACCTTCCTAACCCTCACGAATTCCTTCAAACTGTTCGACCAGAACCTGGCTCTGACCGGCGGCTTGCCCAGCATCATTGAAAACGGCACCAAGGTCAACGCTACGGAATTGCTGGCGCTGAACATCTACTCCACCTACAACATTAAATGGACCTACCATGGTGTCGCACAGGCGAAGGCGGTCATCTTCTTCCTGTTGGTTGCAGTTCTCGCTATCGCGCAGCAGACCCTCACCGGTAGAAAGGAGGTGCAGCAGTAATGAAAAAGTATTCTCTCAGCAGCAAGATTCTGAGCTGCTTCTTCGTATTGCTGAGCCTGGTTTGGGTGTTCCCAATCTGGGAGGTTATCATCAACTCTCTCAAGTCAAATGACTATGTCAAGCTGGAGCCCTTCGCTCTGCCCAATTCCGAGACCTTTGTTGGCTTTGCCAACTATGTCAAGGGTCTGACCTTTGGTAACTATCCGTTCCTGAAATCTGTGGGCTACAGCCTGTTCATTACCGTGGTCTCCGTGGTTCTGATCCTGCTGTGCTGCTCGATGGCCGCGTGGTATATTGCCCGCGTTCAGAGCACGGCATCCAAGGTCTTCTACTACCTGTGCCTGTTCAGCATGATCGTGCCTTTCCAGATGGTCATGTTCACCCTGACCTCTACGGCAAAGGATCTGAGCTTGAATACGCCCTGGACCATCCCGATCGTTTATCTGGGCTTTGGCGCTGGTCTGGCGATCTTCATGTTCGTTGGATTTGTCAAAGGTTTGCCGCTGGAAATTGAAGAAGCAGCAGTCATTGACGGCTGCGGCCCGATTCAGACATTCTTCCAGGTGATTCTGCCTATGCTGAAGCCCACCATGATCTCCGTCGGTATTCTGGAGCTGATGTGGGTATGGAATGACTATCTGCTGCCGTATCTGGTGCTGGATATCACCGAGTACCGCACGATTCCGATTCATGTGCAGTATCTGAAAGGCAGCTACGGCACGGTGGATCTTGGCGCTACCATGGCGATTATTATGATGGCGATCCTTCCCATCATCATTGTTTACTTGTTCTGCCAGAAGCACATCATCAAGGGTGTGGCTGCAGGCGCGGTCAAGGGATAACTTTGCAAAGCAGGGCAGGAGTGTCACTCCTGCCCTGTTGGCCTAATTTTCAATAAGGAGGTACCCACCATGACCATTAAGGATCTGTCCGCACAAACCGGCTACTCCGTGGGAACGGTTTCACGGGTACTGAACAATCAACCCAATGTCAGTGAAAAAGCCCGCAGGACGATTCAGGAGGCGGCTGCTGCCTGCGGGTTCCAGTTAAATACCAATGCGCAGCAGCTCAAGCAGCAGCGTTCCAACAATATTCTGGTCATCGTGAAGGGCTCATCCAACCAGCTTTTTGGAGCGCTGGTTGAGGCAATTCAGTCTCGTGTAGCGGCAACCCCCTATCATCTGGTGGTGGACTACATGGACGAATATTATAATGAGGTTCTCCGTGCCGTTCAGCTCTGCCGGGAGAAGAAACCTTTGGGACTGCTGTTCCTGGGCGGTAACCGGAAGCATTTTTTGGCGGATTTTGAACGGATCGATGTGCCCTGTGTACTGGTGACCAGTGATGCCACGGATTTTCCCTTCCGCAATCTGTCCAGTGTCTGCTGTGATGAAGATCTGGCGGTGAAGCAGACAATCGAGCATCTGATTGACCTGGGTCACCGGGATATCGCAATCATTGGCGGTTATCTGGAACGATCCGATACCTCAGGCCGCCGCTTTGAAGGCTGTCTGGCTGCCTTTCAGGAGAATGATATCCCCTTCGTGCCGGAGCGGGATTATGTGAGCGCCCGCTTCTCTTATGCGGAGGGTTATCGGGCGGCAAAGGAATTACTGACGCGGCAGCGGAAGTATACAGCCATTTTCTGCATGGCTGACGTGATGGCGATGGGAGCCATTCGTGCTTTGACCGACAGTGGTCTGCGTGTACCGGACGATGTGTCAGTGGTTGGCTTTGATGGTCTGCCGATTGGAGAATTTATTGTTCCCAGACTGGCTACAGTCAGCCAGAGCGTAGAGACGCTTGCGCAGCGGAGTGTGGAGCTGCTGCGGGACAATATCGAAGGAAAGAACGTATGTGTCCATGAGATCATCCCTGCCCAAATCCAGTGGAAGGAAAGCGCCCGCGCAATTTAGAAAAGATCGCCCCCGCACCGCGGCAATGCGGTGCGGGGGCAGCTGATTATGCTCAGAATCACCAAAATCAGGGCATATTCTTCTCTAAAGACTAAATATGGTAGCTTTTCTACATTATTTCATCCTACATCTAGTGTTTCGACAGATTTCTCCGTTTACGAATGGTATTATGTAGACAAGGCCGTGGGCGTCAGGCGGATGACAGCGGCGGTTGCGTCATCTGCCCCATTCCCCCTGCCGTATTGCAGGACCCGGGACGCCATCTCTCCAGGCATCTCATCGGTCAGATCCCAGGCGCGGCGCATGGCTGCCTCTCCGTCTACGCCGTCGCTCAGCAAAATTAGCGTCTCCCCCCGACGCAGGGACAGCTTGTCCACCGTCTCCCGGGTGCCTGTCACGGACAGACCGGGCGGTGCTCCGGCTGTCCCAATTTTTTCGGGGCCGGCCGGAGAAAGCAGGTAGGAAGGAGCCGCTCCCCATTTATACAGGCAGACTTTTCCGTTCTGCAGATCGATCTCGGCCAGGTCTACCGTCACTGCCCCGGCGCGACCCCGGAGGGTACACAGGCTGTTCAGGCTGCGCAGCGCATACTCGGATGGGAAACCGGACATTAACATCTGCCGGAGGATCCCGGCTGCGGCTCGGCCTTCCTCGGCGGCACCGAACCCGGTGCCCATGCCGTCGCAAAGCACCACATAGTACCGGCACTCCGTACCTGCGAACCACAGGCATCGGTCGCCGTTGATGCCCTCCAGTCCGGCGGAACAGACCGCGACCTCCGGGTCATAGCGCTGGCGCAGGACATCACCGCGCTTGGGCAGATTGTCCGCCAGATCCTGCAGATATTCGGACAGAAAGCGGTATTGCTGGATGAGGGCATTGCGGTATTCCCGCTGACGATCCCGATCGGCTCGGATGGAGCGGTACTGATCCTGGCTCCGGCGCAGCTCCAGCAGCAGCCGTCCACGCTTGCGGCAGTTGACCGGGAGATCCTCCACCGTTACCAAGGGACGGTGGAGCAGAGCGGTAGGCAGCCGGGTTACCGCCGTTTGCTCCCGGCAGCCGTCCCGGCAGGGGCAGGAACTGCAGGCTCGATCCGCGGCTTTCACGATCAGAGCGGCTTCATCGATGGGGTATTCCGGTGTTTCCAGCAGCAGCTGTTCCGTTTGCGCCAGTACGTTGGCGGACAGTTCCAGACGAACCTGAGCGATACCGGTCTCTCCCCGGCGGTGTGCAATGGTAGTTTGGGCGGGCAGGAAAATGCCCAGAGCGCCGCCGGCTGCCAGAGCGATGGCAGGCGTCCAGTCTGTGACACCGCACAGCATGGAGGTCAGTGCATACATCAGCGCCGGTGCTGCATGAGATGTCCATTTAGGCAGCCCGGGCATCAGCCTGACCAGAAAAGCCAAGCACAGAACCGCGGTCATGGGGGCGGTGGAGATCCGGGACAGATCCAGCGCCAATCCTGCCAGAGCGGCTGCGGGGAAGGGAGCGGCGGCTCCCAGCGCGCCTGCGGCAATGTAGCCAAGATTGATAGCCGGAATGGGAATTGCCTGAGCCAGAGCCAGCACCGCAAGTCCACAGGCAAGCCAATCCACCACCGGATCCCGCCGCTCCAGCACAATGGCGAATACCCGGGCAGAGCCAAACGCTAATCCGGTGCGGAGAAGATACATCGGAAGATCCGGGGATTCTGCTTGCAGCAATTGAAACATCAGTCCGGCGGCTGCCACAGACAGTCCGGCCAAAGCAGGCATCAGCAGGGGCATGTGCTTGCTGAGTTTTCGTCCGCCTAAGGCCAGACAGATCACCAGTCCTGCCCCTGTCCATATGATTCCCTGAGTGCCTGCGGCACTCCAGAACAGATAATAGCCCAGGCAGCTTCCGGCAGCGACCAGCAGCGAGGGCCACCCGGCAAGTCCGGCGCAAAGCAGCCCCAGGGGCAGGGGCTGAGGGGAGTTTCCCAGACTGGCGGCGCTGAGGAGCAAGCCGCACAGCAGATAGCCGATCCCTTTGGCGGCTGCCCGCAGTTTGGGATCGGAGGTCCACCTGCGCAAAAACCGCTGTCCCTGGCGGACATAGCTTCCGATGGACATCATCATATGTACCACGCCTTTCTAAATATGTCATACAGAAATCCTATCACGAAACGGGAAATTATTCTGTCGGATTACGACTGATGCGAAAGTTTCTTGCATGATGGGGCGTGAGGGTGTATAATGATGTGTGTGGTAATGTAAATTGTTGTTTGCCGGCAGTGCCGGCTGACGATTCGTGTTGGGCTGGTCAGGTATCGTTACGCCATTGGGTACCGCTCGGTATTGTTTTATCTGCGAGATCTGAGTGCTTCGTTACCGAGTGACCCCCAACGGTGGTAAAGTTTCATCCAGCGTTCGTAACGCATTTGCGGCGGGCCATGCCCGCAAACAACAATTTATCTAACAAGGAGGATGGAAATGGGCATTGAGTTTGAGTTGAAATTTTCTGCCGCGCCGGAACAGCTGGAACAAATCGCGGCGGCGTATCCGGTGGTTTACCGTACTATAAAAATGGAGACGACCTATTTCGACACACAGGGGTTTATGCTGTCGGACAGGCATATTACCCTGCGGCGGCGAATGGAAAATGGAGCGTCGGTATGCACTGTAAAAACACCGGTCTCCGGCTTTGGCCGGGGAGAATGGGAGTGCCGCTGTGACGATATTGAAACAGGAATTCTCAAGCTGTGTGAGCTGGGGGCTCCCCGGGAGATCCTTTTCCTGACAGGAGAAGGCGTTCATCCGGTGTGCGGAGCGAAATTCACCCGCCGCGCAGGCGATATATCCTATGATGGCGCGCAGCTGGAACTGGCGCTGGATCGGGGCACCCTCATGGGTGGAAGCAGAGAGAATGAGCTCTGCGAGGTTGAGGTGGAGCTGAAATCCGGCGACATGAATGCGGCGGTTGCCTTCGGCACTGCTTTGGCGGAGCGTTTTGGACTGCAGGCGCAGAAAAAGAGTAAATTCCGCAGAGCGTTGGCTCTGGCAAGGGGAGAATGATATGGCAGGTTTGGATCGCTTTTTTGAAAAATACGACCGGCTGGTGCTTTTTGACACGGAGACCACCGGCCTGCAATACAGCCGGGATGAGATCATCGAATTTTCCACTGTGGTTCTGGAGCGGGAAGGGGTGGCTCGGGAGTATGATGAGCTGATCACCCTGAGTCCCGGCGGGTTTGTACCGCCCAAGATCCAGCAGCTCACCGGCATCACGGACATGGATCTGCGGGAGCGGGGACTGCCGAAGACCCGGGTCTGCCGGGATATCGCCGAAATGATGGCAGGGAATACGCTGCTGCTTGCTTATAACGCTCATTTTGATCTGAGCTTTTTGTACTATATGCTGCTGCGGGACGGTGACCCGATGATCCTGAAGGGTAAGGATAAGCTGGATCTGCTGACGGTCTACCGGGATCGCCACAGCTATCCCCACAAGCTGTGCAGCGCCATTGATACATATGGACTCAGCGGCAGGGTGGTCAATTCCCACCGGGCTATTGACGATGTTCTGGCAACGGTGGCGGTCATGGAGGCTATGGTGGCGGAAAAAGACGATCTTCTGAATTATGTCAACCTGTTCGGCTATCTGGCACAATACGGCATCGACGGAAAGCCCATTGGTTCTGTGACCTATAAACCCCAGCAGTATGATGCGGCGAAGCCGCTGTATGAGATGTGAGGAAGCTTATGTTCAATCAAACTTGTTATGAATTAGGTTCAAACCGCTCCTGCATTCGGGAGTTATTTGAGTACGGCCGGAGCAGAGCTGCCATTGTGGGGCCGGAAAATGTTTTTGACTACAGCCTTGGCAATCCCTCTATTCCCGCGCCGCCTCAGGTGGAGCAGGCTATTCGGGATATTCTGACGGACATGGATCCGATGGCGGTTCATGGCTATACTTCCGCAGTGGGTGACCTTGCCGCACGGCAGGCCATCGCGGAGGATCTCAATGAGCGGTATGCCGCAGGTGTTCGGGCGGAGGATCTGTTTATTGGCTGCGGCGCGGCACCGGAGCTGGTGGCAGCGTTCCGGGCGTTGGCGGTGCCGGGGGCGGAGATTCTGGCGGTGGCACCCTATTTCCCGGAGTACAAACCTTTCGTGGAGTGCGCCGGGGCAGCCCTAAAGGTGGTTCCGCCGGATGTTCCGGGCTTCCAGATACGGTTGGAGGCGGTGGAGGCCATGCTGACCCCCAATACAGTGGCGGTCATCCTCAATTCGCCCAACAATCCTGCCGGTACCGTGTACACCCGGCAGACGCTGGAAAAATTGGCGGCGCTGCTGCAGCGCAAGTCTGAAGAATTTGACCATCCGATCTTTATCGTGGCGGACGAGCCTTACCGGGAACTGGTCTACGGCGGCGTGGAGGTGCCGTTTATCCCCAATATTTACCCCAACACGGTGGTTTGTTATTCCTATTCCAAGTCGCTGTCTCTGCCCGGAGAGCGGATCGGATATGTGTATGTCCCCCAACAGGCAGCGGAGCATGATAGGCTGTATGCTGCCATCGCCGGAGCGGCTCGGGCGGCAGGACATGTCTGCGCCCCCAGCCTGTGGCAGAAGGTCATTGCCCGGTGTGCCAAGCTGCGGCCTGACCTTGAAAGCTATGACCGCAACCGCCGGGCGCTGTATGATGGCCTGACGGCTCTTGGCTACGAGGTCGCGAAGCCTGACGGTGCGTTCTACCTGTTTGTAAAAGCTCCCGGCGGGGATGCCAACGCTTTTTCGGAAAAGGCAAAGCAGAATGATCTGTTGGTCGTTCCCGGTGACGGCTTTGGCTGCCCCGGTTATTTCCGGGTGTGCTATTGCGTCAGCCACGACATGATCATCCGCAGCCTGCCGGTGTTCGGGGAATTGATCTGATGGAACGATAAATTGTTGTTTACAGGGTTTGATAATGGCGGCGGCCTACGGCTGCCGAGCGCCGCTATGCGGCGCAAAATAGCTTCCCCCGGGGGGAAGCTGGCACAAGAAATGGCTCTTCGGA
>CANBCW010000063.1 GCA_947367115.1 uncultured Clostridia bacterium
CAGAGGATGAGGGATTCGAACCCCCGCAAACGGAGTCAGAGTCCGGTGTGCTACCGTTACACAAATCCTCTATCTCATGCGCAAGATTATTATACGCATCTTTCAAAAAAAGTCAAGAACTTTTTTCCATGTTCCAAAACTTTTTTCCCGGGGCATCCATAGCATGCCCCGGGATCGTTCCGTTTATTCTCCTTCGCCGCCTAGAACCGCGCCGAACGTTTTGAAAATGATCATCCAATCCACCCAGAAGCTGCGCTCCTGAATATATTTCAGATCAAGCTCCATCCACTCGTCAAATGTGACCTCATTGCGCTTAGGCTGGATCTGCCAATAGCAAGTCAGGCCGGGGGTAACGTACATGCGCTGCTTCTGCAATTCGGTGTACAGCTCCACCTCACGCGGCAGCGCAGGACGGGGGCCTACAATGCTCATATCCCCCTTCAGGATATTGAACAGCTGCGGCAGCTCATCCAAACTGACTTTCCGGATCACCCTGCCGACCCGAGTAATTCTGGGATCGTCCTTCATCTTAAAGGCTGGGCCATCCATTTCATTATCCTTCAGCAGCTCCTTCAGCCGATCTTCGGCATCCACATACATGCTGCGGAACTTATACATTTTAAACAGCCTGCCATCTCTGCCGCAGCGTTCCTGCGAAAAAATGGGACTGCCATGGGGATCATCGATAAATACGACCAAGGCAACGATCAGCATGACCGGCCACAGTACCAACAGTGCCAGCAAGGAAAACAAAATATCCTGCCCACGCCGCAGCACCCAGTAGCCTCTCTTGGTTCTAAGCTGTTCCTTCCGGTTTAGAACCACCAGCTCACGTTCCTTTTCTTTATTATCGACTGCGCTATATGTCTCCATAAAAACACAACCTCTCAACATGATGCGTTGATGTTTCGAATCAAATGCTGTAATGTTTTGTTAATTTTATCATAAAATCAGCATATCGTCAATCCATCAATTCATTACATGCCGTATTGTAACGAAAAACACCGAAAAATGTGTGACAAAACAGTAAATCCTGTGGCAAAAAGGTAACACCGGAGCATTCCTTTTCAAGCTTCTTCCTCCCAAGGGAACGGCTTCCCCTTCAAAACTTCCTTTTTGATATAACGAAAAGTCTCCTTCTCGCCCCGATCCCGCAGCATGGTCAGCAAATACTCCAGTTCCTTCCGGGTCTGCGGATGCATCAGATCCTTTTCCCGGCTGCGCATCAGATAACGCAAGGGGGACTCATTTGTGAATGTTTCGCCCTCATAGACCTTGCAGGCGGCCAGCCGATCCGCGACCATTTCCGCCAGATACCGCCGCGGCATGGGCACCGACTCATACACACGGGTCTTGGGGTTCATATCCGTCCAATACTCATAATGGTGTCTATTTCGACCCTTGTGGTGCATCCATGCCTCGCTGTAGCCCTTATCTTCACGCTCCGCGGCGTTGGGACTGCGCACCCCCTGATAATACCGCGCCCCCGTCCAGAACTCCACGGAAGAATACTTGGACAAATCATGGGTCAGCCCCTGCCAATACAGCCCCATCTGAAAGCAGCCCCGCATCACCAGAATGCGATGGGTCGTGATGGTCTTAAAATGCTGCCACGGTTTCATGCATTTCCCCCTCACAGTACGTAAAACTTACATGCATTATAGTCCAGCCCGGTACAAAATACAAGGCTCAGAATAAGCGGCGCGCAGAGCATCCTCCCTGCGCGCCGCGTATCCACGTTTAATCTTCGCTGGTGTAGTAATAACCGCCGTAACGGCTGCCGTAACCATAGTACCCAGCCCGGTCATTGTAGTCCACCTGATTAAGTACCACGCCCAGCACCTTGCCGCCAGCCTTCTGAATCTGGTTCTTGACCCGGCGTTCCAGCTTGTAGCTGTTCTTGGTGGTATCCACCACCATGACCACGCCGTCCAGATATTGCGCAATGACCGCGCAGTCAATCACCTGTCCCAAAGGAGCCGTATCCACGATGATGTAATCAAATACATCCTTCAGTGCCGGAATCAGCTTAGCAAAATTATCACTGCCCAACAGCTCCGCAGAATTGGGAACCCGGGTACCGGCAAACATAATGTACATACCGGGAACATCCGTCTCACACAGCAGCTCGCTGACGTTAGCAAGACCGGACAGGTAGTGGCTCAGGCCATCCACCTTATTCTTCAGCCGCAGACGGCTGGGCAGCACGCTCTTGCGCAGATCCGCATCCACCAGAAGCACACGCTTTCCCATCTGGGCAAAAGACAGTGCCACCTGCAGAGAGATCGTAGACTTGCCTTCGGCCGCGCCGAAACTGGTAACGCCGATTGCCCGCACAGAGGGGCCGCTGAATATAAGATTGGTCCGCAGGGTCTTCATAGCCTCACTGGCTCTGAATTCCTTGGGGATCATACGATTTACCGCGATTTTTTCCACGCCTGTCACCCCTTATTTCTTCGCAAAGCGGGCAGCGCCCTTGTTCTTTGCCATCTCAGCCAACTTCTTGGCTACGCCCAGTTCCTCAGAAATAGGGATCGCGCCCAGCGTGCTCAGCCCCAGATAGCGCTCCACATCATCCTCACTTCGGATGGTATCATCCATCAGGAAAATCACGACCAGCACACCGATTGCAAGCACCGCGCCCAAAATCGCAGCCAGCATTGCGCTGCGGGTGGGGCCAGCACTGGACGGTGTCGTCGGAACCTCTGCCTCAAAAACAGTTTTTACCGCGTCCACACTGGTGATCTCCTTGATCTGTACGGAGGCTACCGCGCATACCTCGTTCAGAATCGCCGCCGCACGCTCCGGATTGGTATCCGTATATTCCAGATCAAGGATTCGAGTACTTGCCTCGGAAGACACCTTAAGCCGCTTGCTGAGGCTCTCAGCGCTCATATTCAGGCCCAGATTCTCGACGACCTTTTTGGTTACATTATGACCGGTGATGATGATCTCGCAGTCGTTGGTCATCTGCGTCGCGATCACCAAGTCATTATAGGTCATCTCCTTGCCTTCTTCATACACATAAATCCGGCAGCTGGTGGTATATTCCGGCGTGGAGAGCAGCTTACTCACCGCAAAACCGCCCACAGCGCAGACCACTGCCGCTAACACGACGATCCAAGCTCTCTTCATCAGAAAGCGCAGCATTTGCATCAGGTCAAATTCGATTTCATCACGATGTTCCATATTATCTCCTTTGCACCATCCTTCCCCATTTTAACAGAGGCATTGTATCACACCAAAAACAATCTTGCAATAGATTGATCGCAAATACCAGAGGAAAAAAGGTCAAATTATTCCATATTTCTTCTACATGCGGTATATATCTTAACCGTGACTTAAATCGAGCCAAAGAGCTCCGGACGGTAAACTCCGGCCTCAATCAGCTTTCGGAAGCTTTCCACCACCGCAGGCTTATCCTCCCGATAGGTAACACCAAACCACTTGTCTTTGGTTTCCAGCACCTTCACAGAGACCTTGCCTTCCCGCAGCAGCTGCCCAATGTAGATCGGCAGCAGATACTCCGCTTTCAGCGGATTGTCTTTTGCCGCAGTCTGGAAAAACTCTTCAAAACCTGTCTGCAGAACATCCATGAACTCCGGCCCCAGTCCCCACATATTCATGGACACATAGGAGTCGGGATCCACCGGCACCCCATTTACCTGCGCTCCATCGCCGGTTTTGATAATATCCCGGGTCTCCACCACGTCAGTCAGATAGCCGTTGCCATCCACCTGGCAAATGCCGCGGGTAACACCGCCGTTTTCAGACAGCGTATTTTTCAGGATGAAACCGGCCATGCAATAGCTGCCCGGTTCCTGACTGCCGCACAGGAAATCGTGGAGCTTCACAAAAGCCTCTTTTCCGTAATAATCATCCGCATTGATCACCGCAAAGGGGCAGTCCACCTGATCTCTGGCGGCCAGAACCGCCTGACCGGTGCCCCAAGGCTTTGTGCGTTCCTCGGGAACCACCGCGCCCTCCGGCACCGCCTGAAGGCTTTGGAACGCATAGCCAACGCTGACCCCGCATTTTGCGCATACTGCCTCAATGCGGTCACCGATGACCTCCCGAAAATCATCCTCGATATCCTTACGAATGATAAAAACAATTCTGTTAAAGCCTGCTTCAATCGCGTCATAAATGGAATAATCCATAATGATCTCGCCGTTGGGCCCCACCGGCTCCAGCTGCTTGATGCCGCCGCCGAAACGAGAACCGATGCCTGCCGCCATGATGACCAATGCTGTATTCATCATTACTCTCCTGTTAATTTATTTCTGCCTCGCACAGCTCCAATGCAGAAGCAATCACTGCGTCCATATCGTAATACTTGTATTCGCCCAGGCGGCCGCCGAAGATGACCTTCTTCTCCTGCTCCGCCAGTGCCTTATACTGCTGATAGAGCGCGCCGTTGCGCGCATCATTGACGGGATAGTAGGGCTCATCCCCCTTCTTCCACTCGGAGGAATACTCCCGGCTGATGACGGTCTTAGGCTGGGTGCCGAACTCGAACCACTTGTGCTCAATAATCCGTGTCCAAGGAGTCTCCCGATCGGTGTAGTTCACCGCCGCGTTACCCTGGAAATTGGGCATATCCAGCACCTCAGTTTCAAAGCGCACGGAGCGATACTCCAATGTGCCTAACTGATAGCCGAAGTAGGCATCGATCGCGCCGGTATACACCACCTTGTCAGCCAGCGCGTCCAGTTCGGCTTTGTTCGCCAGATAATCTACATTCAGGCGAACCTCGATGCCATCGAGCATGTTCGCGACCATCTTGGTATAGCCACCCATGGGAATGCCCTGATAGGTGGCATTGAAATAGTTGTTATCAAAGGTCAGCCGCACAGGCAGACGTTTGATGATAAAGGCGGGAAGCTCCTTGCAGTCTCTGCCCCACTGCTTTTCGGTATAGCCCTTGACCAGCTTCTCGTAAATATCCGTACCGACCAGAGAAATTGCCTGTTCCTCCAGATTCTTAGGCTCGGTGATACCCGCGGCAGCACGCTGCTCGGCGATCTTCGCGGCAGCCTGCTCCGGAGTCACAACGCCCCACATCTTATTAAAGGTGTACATATTGAAGGGCAGGCTGTACAGCTCTCCTTTGTAATTCGCCACCGGAGAGTTGGTAAAGCGGTTGAACTCTGCGAACCGTGTGATGTAATCCCAGACCTTCTTATTGTTGGTGTGGAAAATATGGGCACCGTAAACGTGGACATTGATGCCCTCCACTTCCTCGGTATAAACATTGCCGGCGATATTCGGCCGCTTGTCGATGACCAGTACAGACTTGCCCGCGGCTTTTGCCTGCTGCGCAAACACCGCGCCGAACAAACCCGCACCAACGACCAGATAATCGTATTTCATACGAGTGATCTCCTTTTTTCATATATAATAGCACATACCGCTCGCCGGGTCAAATAGAGAAACCCGCCGCTTCCGCGCATTATTTCTTCCCAAAATGTAACAATTTACCCAAACAATTGTCCCATAACCTCGCAGACCAGACGCTCCTTCAGCACAAGAAGCACCAGACCATAGGCGGCAAAGAACAGGCATGCAGACAGCGCCAGCGCCCAGAAGCTCCCCAGCCCCAGTCCTGCCACCCAGACGGATGCGGCAGTACCTGCCAGCAGAGCGAACACCACTTTCCAGTACTGAATAGACCGGAAAGAGGCCAGCACCTCCCGGCGCAGCGCAATGATCTGCACCAGCAGTACCACGGCCTCAGCCAGCATATTGCTGAGCGCCGCACCTGCTGCAGCAAACCGCGGAATCAGGAGCAGGTTGCACACCAGATCCACTGCCGCTCCGGCGATCATGGACCACAGCACGGTCTTTTCCCGACCCATAGGCACCAGAATCTGAATGCCCAGAATATTGGTCAGGCCGATAAAAAGCAGCGTAGGCATGATGATCTGCATGGGCAGGATCGCTCCGGCATAATCTTCGCCGGATAACAGGAAAATCCCTTGCCGCGCAAAATAGATAAAATACAGCATCAGCGGCACCGCGGCAACGACCACGAAATTCAGCGCCTTACGGCTGATTTTGCGAAACTCATCCATCATACCGTGCTCTACATAGTAGGAGGCCCGGGGCAGCAATACCGTGCCCAGGGACGTAACAATGCTGACCAGGATGCTCTTGATTCGCACCGCCGCACCGTAGTAGCCCACATCCGTGTTGGTTGCCATGATGCCCAGCATGACCTTATCCAGATTGGTATAGATGGTAGACGCGCATGCCATGGCGAAAAACACCGCCACCGCCTTCAGGTGGGGCGCAAATTCATATCCGCCCACCGGACGCATGGAAATGTACTTCCGCGCATGGACGAAGTTCATCAAATACGATGCAGAAGAAGCCAAAATCGTAATACCGCCGTAGACCACATAGTCATCCTTTTCCCGCACCAGCAGGAACATGGCGGCCAGCGAAACGATCTTGAAAAGTATGGAGCGGATGGTGATATAGGTATATTGCTCCAGCGCCTTATACAGCCACTCCATACCGATGGTATTGAATAGAATGGTCAAACTGACCAGAATATACAGTACCCTATCCTGCCGGAGCCGGGGTACAAAAAGCACCGCCAAGAACAGCACCGCATAAGAAACGGCACTCATAACCAGGTTGATGATCAGCAGCTCATGGGCCGTTTTGGTCAGCAGGTGCTTGTTGTCGCGAACCTTGGCACAGGCTCGGACACCGTAGGTAGGGATGCCAAGCTGGGCAAACATGAGAAAATAGGCGATCAGCGATGTGGCAAAATCCACTCTGCCGGTGCCATCCGGCCCCAGAATACGGGACACATAGGGAAAGCTGATCAAAGGAAAAAGGAATGACGACATGGTGAGTATCGCATTCATGATAAAATTCAGTTTCAGGGATTTCTTTTGAGACATGGGTGATCCTCTTAATTCCATTCGCCGGACAGCATCGCCCGGGCATGATCGCGCAGCAGCGCCCAGGCGTAATCCTCGCCGTAACGCTTACTCACATATTCAAAGCATTCCCGCAACAGGGGCGGGCGATGCTCCGGATCGTGTGTATCGGAGGCAATAAAATGAACCTGTCCCCGCTTAAGCAGACGGCGGCAGCAGACTTTCAGCCCAAATCCCCGCTTACCGAGCACACTATCAGCGTTCAGCTGAACCAGTGCGCCCATAGCCATCACCTCACCAGCCAGAGATTTGTCCTTGCGGAAAATATCATACCGCTCCGCATGCGCAATGATCGGTGTATAACCGCAGTTGACAACCTCCATAACACCATCCAGCACATGCGAGCGCAGGCAGCCGAACTCAAATTCCAGCAGCACAAAGGGAGTATCGTGCAGCGTCAGCACCCTGCCTTCGGCGATCTTCTCGCCCAGTTCCCGCTCCCAACCGGCCTCATTTCCCAAATAAAGGCGCAGATCCGGCCACTGGCTCCGGGCTTCCGTCTGAAGCTTCTCAAAACACGACCGCAGCTCCTCAGGGGTATTGCGGCGGTATCTGCCCCGATAATGCGGTGTCAAAACGATCTCAGACGTACCATCCTCATAGGCCATGCGCAGCAGCTTCAGCGCTCCGTCCATATTCACCGCACCGTCATCTACACCAGGCAGAATATGGGTATGAATATCCACAAATCCCCTCAAACTCGCTTGACTCATGGTACGGTTTCCTCCTTTTCGCCTGCACCGGCACATTTTTCGACCTCGAAAAATCCAGTCTTAAAGTACATTATATCATATCCAAACGAATAAATCTATCTCAAATGTTAAAAATAAAGAAATTATCCCAAAAAAGCAGCCGCGGCAGTACAAATGTCTGCCGCAGCCGATCATTTTATTGTCTTACTGCTTCCTTGCAGACGAGCCGGCGCGCAAACCGATAGACCCAGTACGCCCCCAGTACGAACAGAATGTTCAGTGCGGAAACGATCAGAATATACAAAAGCTGCGTAAAGCCATATCCGAGAACCCCCTTGCAGGCTGACCCGCACTGCCTCCAGCGGTGGAATATTGCAGGAGTAAAAATTGGCGTAATTCGTTTGCAGAATCTGCGCCATTGCGGAAGATACCACGCAGAAGCCTACCGTAAACAGTACAACTGCCTTCCATTCTCCCTTTGGCGCAGGTGTATGAAGTTCCAGAGCTGCGATCAGCACAAAGGCCAGCATCACAAGATTATGAAACGCCACCGTATGAAAGGAGAAGAAATCCACAAAAAACTCCCGAATATTCGCCGCGCTGTAGATCAGGTTTGGATAAATCAGCATCAGCAGGAACAGTGCCGCGCACAGAGCTGCCGTCACGCCATACACCATCTGCCGATGTTTTCCCCGGTAAAATGCCATGATCGGAAGAGCAAAAATAAACAATGAGCAAAAGTGGAAGGGCAGGTGGTAAAGGTCGTACCCCTGCCGCAAGGACAGCACCTGCTTGCCGATCTCCAGCAGTACCAGCAAGACAGCAATGATCTGAATTGGAATCATGCGGATCTTCAGTGATTTGTTCCCGATCACAGCACGAAGTGTCCATGCAGTCACAAACATAACAGCCAATGCGGGGAGGAGCGTTTTTACATGTTCTGCAGTCCAGAGTTCCATATTATTTCCTCTTTTCTCTCCGTACATTTCGCAAAGCGCATTATACCACACTATTTTGACAGTATCAACCATTTAATATTTTCTTAAGGTAATCCTAAGAAGTGGTTGTGCGGCTTGACGCGCGCCCCCGCCTTTCATACAATAAAGAAAAAAGGGGGTACTGACATGAAGCTTACGAAAGCGCAAAAGACTGAGCTTTTTGTAGTGTTGGCGCTGTTGCTTTTGGCTTTAATTTTGGCCATAATTCTGATTCCGAACGTTGGCATTGCCAGTGGAATCAAGGATGCGGGTGGATGCATTTCGGTTTCCTTCGATAAATGGGATATGATGCATGCTGACAAACTCGTCATCAAGATCGGAGCCGCGGAGTACATCACCACGGATACCGACTTCATCCAACAATTTGCCCGCGAAACCTTGGCAGGAACTCACAGCGATTATTGCTGCGCCCGCACGGAATACGACAAATGGATCGAGATCTACAAAGGTGACCGTCTGATTCGCCGTATGCGGTGGATTCAAAACCACGATGCCATCGCGTACGAAGCAGATGCAGGGCACTGGGTTCTGTTTGGCGAAGAAGGACATTCTTTTCTTTCCAACGACACGCGTAGAACGCTGTACGAAATGATCGGGGAAGAAGTATTCTTCTAATCGCAGCAAAAAGCCGTCGTGCGGAATCGGCATTTCGAGTCCCACACCGAATACCAAAAATCAGGGCACCCCAGAGGGGTGCCGCCATCTTTATCGATATATGAATATCCGTTCACAGTCTTACGGACTGCGCCCTGATATTCATGGGACTCTCCCACGGGCTAAAAAGTGTCCACCGGACACTTTTTGCACCAGTGTGCGCACTGGTGCCGCCCTTTCGAGTCCCACACCGAATACCAAAAATCAGGGCACCCCAGAGGGGTGCCCTGATTTTTG
>CANBCW010000064.1 GCA_947367115.1 uncultured Clostridia bacterium
CCCAACGGTGGTAAAGTTTCATCCAGCGTTCGTAACGCATTTGCGGCGGGCCATGCCCGCAAACAACAATTTATCTTCCTAAGATATCCTCCATATTATAAAGGCCGGCGGGTTTCCCCTCCATGAACCGGGCGGCGGCCACAGCGCCGTCAGCCAGCATGGCGCGGGAGCCGGATTCATGCTTCAGCGTCAGGCTCTGGTTGCCGGTATGGATATGAACCTCGTGGATACCGACCACATTACCCAGACGCAGGGCGTGCATGCCGATCTCGTCCTTGGTGCGCTTGCCTTCACCGGAGCGGCCGCAGTTTTCGTATGCGTTGGGCCGGACTTCTTTGATGGCATTGAAGAGCATATGGGCAGTGCCGCTGGGGGCATCTACCTTCCGGGTGTGGTGGATCTCAACGATCTCAATGTCCGCATCGGGGAAGTAGGAAGCGGCTTCCTTGGCAAGTCTGCACAGCACGGCGATTCCCATGCTCACATTGCCGGTAAAAAATACAGGGATCTCCTTGGAAGCGGCATCGATGAGGGCTTTTTCCTCAGGCGTGTGGCCGGTGGTGCCCACCACAACGGCGGCACCGATGGACTTGGTGTATTCCAGCACATCCGCGATGGCGGTGTGGTGAGAGAAATCGATCACGACATCGGCATCGACCTTGCCCAGTTCGGCAAAGGTCTTGGGGACACCGTTTTCACCGTCAATGCTGACACGGCCTACGCATTCCGCGCCCAGGATCCCGTCGATCAGCTTACCCATGGCACCGTTGGCGCCGCACAGAACTACTTTCATACGTTAATACCTATCTTTCTCATTTCTTCATACAGCTTTGCGCGTGTGCTATCCTCCATAGGAGTCAGGGGCATACGCAGATTTTCCTCACCGAAGCCCATGGCTGACACAGCCGCCTTAGCGGGGATGGGGTTGACTTCGCTAAACAGGGCGTTGATCAGGGGCAGCAGCTTGCATTGCAGGGCTGCCGCGGCGGCATAGTCACCTGCTTGGCAGGCATCGGTCATGGCGACAGCTTCCCGGGGGGCGACGTTGCTCAGCACGCTGATGGTTCCGGCACCGCCCATGGCCATCATGGCAACGGACAGGGCATCCTCGCCGGAGTATACGTCGATCTTATCGCCGCACAGCGCCATGATCTCCACCATCTGCGCCATGTTGCCGGTGGCCTCCTTGATGCCGACGATATTGGGATGCTCGGCAAGGACTGCCACAGTTTTGGGCAGCAGGTTGCAGCCGGTGCGGCCGGGAACGTTGTACAGGATCACAGGCACGGTGGACACGTCAGCCACGGTGGTAAAATGCTTGATCAGACCGTTCTGGGTGGCTTTATTGTAGTAGGGGGTGACCACCAGAACCGCGTCCGCACCGACTTCACAGGCGTTTCGGGTCTGGTGCAGAACATGTTCCGTGTTATTGGTGCCGGTGCCGGCGATGACAGGCACACGCTTGGCGACCTTTTCCACGGTGAAGCGGATCACTTCCTTCTGGTCTTCGGGCTCAATGGTGGCGTTTTCGCCGGTGGTGCCCATGACCACGATGGCATTGATGCCATTGTCGATCTGGAACTCAATAAAACGGCCCAGGGCATCGTAGTCGATGCCGTCTTTTGCCATGGGGGTGACGATGGCGGTAGCCATACCTTTAAAAATGGTGTTTTTCAAGGTGTTCATTCCTCCTTTGTTTGTTGAGGGCGTTTAAAATTGGGTGAAATAATCGTACAGGGGAATCAGCTTTTCAATGAACTCCCTCGCCCGCTGACCCAGCTCTGGGCCAAAGAGAGCGGGGCTGATCTCCTCTTCCCGGACGCAGCCGATCTGGCCTTTCCACGCGTAGAAGGGAGCCAGCCGGGGATCGTCCGCCGGCTTGGGGCGCTTGTAAAGCTCCGCGGTGACAGGCTGACCCACGGCTGCTTCGGTATCCGCGATGAGCTTCAGGAACTCATCGGGGCGGGCTGCGATCCGTTTGCGGAATTCCTCCAGCCGGGCGGTGCCGGGCTGCCAGTAGAAGAAACCGTAATGCACCCGGTCGGGGTTGATCTCAAAGTACAGGCAGGGATTTTCAGCCCACCACTGGACATCCTGCCGGATGCAGATCCACAGGCTCTCCTTATAGGGCAGGGGGTGGTGGAGCCGGGCATCCCGGTAAATGCGGCTGACCTTTAAAATGGTGCCGGACTTGTCCAGAAAGGGCTGGAACAACTCCTTGCCAAGCGCCTTCATGGGCTCGTACAAGGTGTCCACGTATTGTTTTTTATGCGCCAGGAACCACTCCCGGTTGTTGTTCATGCGGATGCCCCAGAGAAAGTCGATGGTCTCCGGGGTGAAACCGTTAAACATGGAGAACGGCCTCCTTTCTTTGCTGCAACAATTTATCTTACGATCGATCTTTATGTTTGGTTTTCCAGATGAGCGCACCCCGGTGTTTTTCGGGGAACGGCACATCAGGGATGTCCAGCGTGTAGCGCTCGGACACGTTGATCACCTGCGTGCCCTCATACTGATGCTCCCGGACAGGCTTGCTGCCAGTGTGGGGGTTATAGCGCAGATGGACATGGCCGTGGATCAGGTATTTTGGCTTGTACAGATCCATCAGCTCCACGAAGGACTCAAAGCCGTGATGGGCGGGGTCAACATCATCGCCAATGCCGTAGGGGGGAGCGTGGGTCACAACCACGTCGATACCGCCCAGACGGCGGATCTTCCAGTGGAGCTTGGCGATTCGCCGGGACATCTGTTTTTCTGTATATTGATACTCGCCGGGATGGTAGCGCAGGCAGCCGCCCAGACCGAGAATACGGACTCCGTTATACACGACGATCTGGTCGTCGATGCAGTCGCAGCCCTCCGGCGGGTAATTGTCGTAGGAGGTGTCGTGATTGCCGTGGACGTAGAGCACCGGGGCTCTGCCCATGGTGACGAGGAAGGACAGATAATCTGCCTTCAGATCGCCACAGGAAATGATTAGGTCATACTCACTGAGCCGTCCGGGGACATAGTAGTCCCACAGGGCGGTGCATTCTTCGTCGGATACGGCAAGGATCTTCACAACGGGGCCTCCTTTTCAGCAGGAATTTCATCTCTATATACGCCCAGCGCGCGAACCATGGCGCGGGAGATGGGCAGGATCTCGTCAAAGCCGGGAATACTGCCCTCCACATTTTCGCAGAGCCAGTCCATGTGCAAAATCTCATCGGGGGTAAAGGAGCGGGTGCCATCGTTTTTGATGGTACCGTCCTGCGCGCGGATCTGCCGCAGGAAGGGATCAATGGTGCCGCCGCGCAGGCCGCTGCGCAGGACTTCTGCCAGCGTTTTGATGCCTTCCGGCAGTTTGTCGGACAATTTTACGTCAATCACGCCGGTGTCCATGCCCCACCAATAGTTTACGGCTCGGGGATCCTTACCGGATTCCCACGCGCCGGACATGATGGAGCGGATCACTTTCTCGTAGAATTTTCCCCACATCCAGCAGGGGGAGCCCAGAGGGGTCAGAATCCCATCCCCGCCCACCTGATAGGTGCCGTAATTGCAGAAATCCAGATACATCTGCTCCTGACTGGGAATTTCCCGGTTGGAAATGACGCGGATGCCTTCTTTAATAAAATCTGCCACCGGGGAACCGGCCTGACAAGACCAGCGCAGCGCGATCCTGGCGCGGGGGTTGGTGATTTGGGCACCCAGAGCAAAGGCGTTGATGGAGGCGGGCTCGCCGTAAATGGGATAGGAAGCAATGTAGCCGATGCGGTCATTGCTGGCCATAGCGCCCGCAATGGCACCGGTGATGAACTTTCCCTCATACAGCCGGCCGTAATAGGTGCGGATGCTGGAGTAGGGAATGTCCACAGCACAGTTTAAAAAGCGCACTTTGGGATACTTGACGGCTGCCTTCAAGGTTGCCCGGCTCATCTGGGGCGTGGTGGAGAATACCACCTGAGCGCCGTCGCTGACGGCGGTCTCCAGAGCATCTTCGGCCTGCTCCTGCGTATCGGCACCAAAGTAGCTGCGAGCCGTCACAGCGTCACCCATGACTTCCTCAAGATACTGGCGTCCCTCGTCGTGCGCCTTGCTCCAGCCGCTGCGCTCGGTGTCAAGCTGGTGGATGAAGGCCACATTCAGGTGTTCAGGGCCTGCGGTGATGATCCGACCCAGAATGCCGCCCTTTGCCTTGGGGGTGGAGGTTTCGACCTTCACAGGTTCAGGCTGGGACAGGGCAGTCAGATCCTCCCAGATGGCGGTCAGGGTTTTCTTCAGTTCGTCGCGGGAGAGCTTGCCCAGATCCCGGTAGGGGTACACCTTCAGCCACAGCAGCAGGGCATCCTCCGGGCGCATGTCCAGCAGGTTGCCGTTCAGGGCGGCAAAGGCATCCCGGAAATACTGGAAGTAAGCGGTGAACGTCAGCCGTTCCCGCTCCGTCCAGCCTTCGCCGGGTTCCTTGCCCAGCGCGGACAGGAGCTTGCCGTAATCGCCGGGACGCTGGAATTGAACGGTGTAGATGCCGGAGGCTTTGTAAAAATCAAGAAATTCGTTGTAGGCCTTGACCCGGGGGCTGCCGTCCTGTTTGGGCAGAACACGGGTCACGTTGCCCGGGATGCGGGCGGCACCGAAATGCTTCAGCACACTGACCCGCTTGTTGCCTTCCTGAACGTAGAAATTGCCCAGATATTCATAGCACACGATGGGCTCCCGGATGCCTTCGTCGGAAAGATTGGCCAGGCACAGAGCCACCCACTTGTTCGCAAACTCACTGTCCGCGTCCAGCAGCGGCAGGAAGCTTGCGGTAAATGCCGAGATTCGGCCTGCGGATTTGGTGCCAATGATTTGATCCGTGGGGATCTCCACCAGACCGACGTTCTGGGTGGCTTCGGTAGAAATGTCAGTTAAAATATCATCCAGCACGGCAGGATAAGGCTCCTTACCTGCGCTGATCAGTTCTTTATATTCACGCTGCCCTGCGCGAAGGGCGCGGGCATATTCGTCAAATGCTTCAGTTCTGTTCACACTACCCCTCCTTTGGTGCTTCGGCGGTGCGAGCGAGGCAAATTGGAATGTATTGATAACGACTGCTGTCGTGCTTATATCATACCCAATTTCGCGGCGTTTTGCAACAAAAAAGTGTGTGTCGATCCGGGGGCGGGATTATTCAATATGCCGGCTGCGGGAACGGCCATAGATGGAAAGATCCCCTGCCGGTGGTTCGGCAGGGGATCGGCAGAATGTCGTATGCACTTAAATGACAAAGAACGTACAGCTGCCGGGAGCCAGCTTGACGGTGCCGGCGGACTCGTAGGCACCGGGCATCTCGGGCAGCATATCATCTGGCCCCAGCTTCAGCTCACGGCCGTTGAGCAGCATGGTGCGGCTGCGCAGCTTGCCGCTGCCGCTCAGGGTGTAGCGGACAGCCTCGGCGGGGAGATCCACCAGCGTGGTCTCCTTAGAGTTGTTGATGATCAGATAAACATAACCATCCTTGCCGTCCTTGCGGGAGTGGCAGTAGACGTGAGCGCCTTCCCGAATTTCTTCATGGGTGTCGTAGACGGTCGTGCCCATGAGCCGGTTCCACAGCAGAACGGCGAAGTAATTGGGGCGGGGCAGGAAGCTGCCGTGCTCCAGGAAGCCATAGGCAGAGGATGCCAGGGTGTTATGGAAGATCACACCGTCGGTGATGGTGGCGAATTCGCCAAGCTCATTCAGGGTTCTGGGAACATCCAGATAGGTAGGAGCCCAGGTGTTGCCGCCGCAGCCCGCATCGCCGGACTCGGTGACCCACATCTGGCCGCCGGGAACGAACTGCTCTTTGATGGGCACATACTGCCGGGCGCAGTCGCCTGCCACCTGCAGATATTCTTCCGTCAGGCACTTTTCAACAGGCCAATGGCCGCCCATACCGGCACCGCGCTCGGAGATGCCGTTGTAATAGTGATAGCTGAACACGTCCAGCTTGCTGTTGTAATCACCCAGGAGCTGAGCCGTGGTGACAAGCTCGGTAAAGGAGCCGATGCCAGCACCTACATTATCGCCGCCGCCCATATTGATATTGATGTCGCCAACGGTACAGGGGCCGACAAACAGACACTCGGGGTAATTCTCTTTTAGCCACGCGCCGAACCGGTCATGGTCGCGGGCGTGATCGGCGGCGGTGTAGCCGTGGGGAAGACCGGAGATCTCCAGCATATTGGGCTCGTTGGTGAACTCGGCGGCAGCGATCGGCACGCCGTACTCCTTGGAGGTGCGGAACAGCAGATCGGCCTGTTCAAAGGGGATAGGCTCGTCCGCACTGTGAATGCCGGGGCAGTTGGCAATGGAGACCAACAGCTTGCCGTCAATGGCCTTGACGAAGTCCAGCAGATTCAGCCACTGCTTCTTGGTCAGAAGATTCTGGAAGCCTTTGGGCACAACGCCCTTACAGCGGCCGTCGAAATCGTAGTAAGTCTTGTTGGCCCAGGTGCCGGAGACACGAACCCATGCAGGCCCCAGATTCTTTGCCAGCTTGATGAGCCGGGGGTGTTTTGTTTCGATGGGGGCGTACCACTGCTGCAGCTTGCCCATTTCCCGCAGCCAATCCCTGATCAGAGGGAATTCTTCTGTGCCGTCCACCTGCGCGTCCGTGTAGGCCTTCCAGAAGGTGCCGCCGGTGACCTCAGTCATCTCGACATTGTAGGAAACCAGACGCTCGTCGACTTGGCGTAAAACGGTCAGGTCAGAGGGGTTCAGCTTGATAAATTCAGCCATGGGAATCATGCTCCTTCGTAATGATTGATGTAGCAGAGGGATGCCTCTTGATACCATTATTATATAATGCGGCGCAAAAAATACGCAAGTGGCAAAATGGGACAACTGTGACACCCTTGGACAAAATGAAACAGACGGCCTTTGTACAAAACGGCGAAGGCAGGGCGTTGGTCACAGAATCTCGCTGATATTGGAGAACAGCGGCTGACTGACCAGCCGGACTGCCAGCTTGGCCATATGGTGTGCCGGGTGGGGGTAGCCTGCGTGGTGCCAGTTGAGAACCATGGACATGAGGCCGCATACGGTGAACATGGTCACCTGCTCCTGAACCTCCTTGGTCTCCTGCTCAAAAAACCGCTTGGGCAGGGGAACACCGGACAGGGCGTAGGCAATCGAACGCTCGATGAGCAGACCACTGAGGTCGCTGCGCTCCAGCACATCCAGCAGGGGCTTCTCATGGATCCAAAACAGGAAAAAGCGCTCCAGCTCCTTCTGCACTGTCCGTTTTTCGCCGGGGGCAGTCAGGAGGGGGGAGGCTTCGTATTCCATCAATGTGTGATCCAGAAGTGCCTGCAAAGCGCCGTCCTTGCTGGAGAAGTAGCGGTAAAAAGACTTCCGGGGAACACCAAGATGGTCGCATAAATCGCTGACAGAGATGTCTTCGTAGCGTGTGGTGCCCATGGCGGCGAGCAATCCGGCTTCCAGTTCGTGCTGGCGGCTGGCAGACTGTTCTGTTTTGCAAAGCTTATACATGGGCACCCTCCTTAAGTTTGATGCATTTAGTATACCAGATTTACCAAAAAAATCAACTGTTTTGTGTAATATTGCTAAATATTGCGGATGAAATATCAGTGGGGGGTGTCACAGAAAACGTTTTTTGCCCCTATGTAATAGTTTGTTCATGATTTATAATATTCATACGCAAGACTATTCAATTTTTGTGAAGTCTGCTAAATTAAGGAGGAAGAAAAAATGGCTAAAAAACCGGTCACTCTGGATGCTAACGGTTACCGTAAATTTGGCATCCGGGACTCTGTCGCCTATGCCGCTGGTGACCTTGGCTGCAACATGAGCTTCGCCCTGAAGGGCTATATGTCTCTGTTCTGGACCCAGATCATGGGCATGGGTCTGTGGTACTCTCTGCTGCTGATGATCGTACAGGTCTGGGACGCGATCAATGACCCCCTGATCGGCACCATCGTCGATGCCGACAAGCATCAATACAAGAGAAACAAGTTCCTGCAGTACATCTGGGTCGGCTCCATCGGCCTGATCGTTGGCGGTGCCTGCTGCTTCCTGCCCTTCCCCGGTGCTCCCACTTGGGCGAAGTTCATCATCTTTATTGCCGGTTACGTTTTGTGGGATGCTTTTTATACCATCGCCAACGTTCCCTATGGCTCTCTGCTGTCCCTGATCTCCAAGGAGCCCGCTGACCGTGCTTCCCTGTCCGCATGGCGCTCTGTCGGCTCCATGGTCGGTAATATGCTGCCCATGGTCATCTTGCCTTTCATCATGTACAATGCTGACGGCTCTCTGAACGGCTACAAGGTGTTCCTGGCTGCCCTGATCATGGGTGGTTTGGGCTTCCTGTGCTTCCAGTTCATGATTAAGAACACCGTTATCCGCGCTGACCAGGATGTCAAGTGCAACGAGGAAGAAGCTCCCAAGTTCAACGTGTTCAAGGCGATGGGCAACTTTGTCAAGAACCGTCCCGCCATGGGCGCTACCGTCGCTGCTATGGGCATGTTCATCGGTATGCAGGGTGCTGCTACTGCTGTGTCCGTTACCTTCCAGATCTACTTCAAGAACACCGCCATTTCCGGCCTCGTTTCCATGTTTGCCATGATCCCCATTCTTGTCTTTACGCCTCTGGCTCGCAAGATGGTCGTGAAGTACGGCAAGAAGGAGCTGTCTGTGGTCGGTGCGATCTGCTCCATCATCGGCGGCCTGTGCATGTTCATCATCACCCCCAACAACACCACACTGGATCTGATTCTGTATGTCGTCAGCCAGTTGATCTTCAACCTCGGCATGGGCATCTACTCCACCGTTTCCTGGGCTATGATGGGCGATGCCATCGACTACAACGAATGGAAGACCGGCAGCCGCGAGGAAGGCGTTGTCTACTCCCTGCACTCCTTCTTCCGTAAGCTGGCGCAGGGCGTTGGCCCCGCTGTTGCTCTGGTCATCATGGCTGGTCTGGGCTATGTAAATAATGCGGTCGATCCCGAGACCGGCAGCGCGATGATCGATGTCACCCTGCTGAGCTGGGAAGTTGCTGTCAACCTGCGTACTCTGGTTGCCGCTCTGTATCTGCTGTCCGCTGTTATGATGTTCATCGGCCTTGGCCTGATCTACAACCTGGACAAGAAGAAACTGGCTCAGATGAACGAGGAGCTGGCTGCCCGCAAGCAGTAATATCTCTGTACCTGAAAGAGCCGCCCACCGGGCGGCTCTTTTTTGCGTATCGCGTTGGAAGAAAAATTGTTGTTTACGGGTTTAATAAACAAACGCGCTCGTAGGGGCCGATGACCACATCGGCCCTGCGGTAAAATGTTGCAAATATGCACCAACAATGGGCAAAAAGCGCCTT
>CANBCW010000065.1 GCA_947367115.1 uncultured Clostridia bacterium
GGTTCCGGTGTCGTCACTGAGATCTACGAGTAATTCTTGGTTCTTTCAAAAACCCCGGCTTCGGCCGGGGTTTTATTTATTTCTTAGGTAGATTTTTTAATATTTTCATGTTATGATAAAGTTGTTGTATTAATCGTGGGCAATATGGATCCGTGAAGAGAACCTGTCGTTGTTGTGAGATTGTTGTCAGACTGCGCAACACCGCAGTTATAATCAGTGGTGAAAGGATACAAAGGGATATGAAAGCGTTAAAGATTACCGGAAAAGTGCTGCTGTATATACTTGTAACAGTTGTGCTTTTGCTGCTGGTGCTGCGGCTGGGCGTTACGGTTTTTTATTTTGATTATTTCAATCATTCCCAAAGTGAATTTATGATTCCCGGTCTCAGCTCCGCCTGGGCGCCCCAGGGTTTTGATTATATGGAAGAGCGGGGGACATATCTAATGTGTGGGTACATGAGCGATGATACCGCATCCAGAGTGTATGTCCGTAATGGGGATGGGAACACGCATTTTGTCAGCCTGTTGTATGCCGATGGATCACCTTATCTCAAGCATGCCGGGGGTCTTTGCCACAATGGGGACTATCTGTACATTGCTGGTGATGATGGTGTGGATGTTTTCTCCTTGACGGATGTTTTGGAGGGCCGGGATGCCAAGAAGCTTGGCAAGCTCGTCACCGGACATGATATGGCTTACTGTTCGTTCTATAATGGGTATTTGCTGGCAGGTAATTTCTATTATCCCGAAACCTATGAGACCCCGGTGGAGCACCGCGTCACGACCCCTGCCGGGGATTCCAATACGGCGCTGATCACCATTTACAAGGCGGATGAAACAGCGGAATTCGGCATTGATCCGACTCCGGTGGCCGCGATCTCTACACCCGAAAAAGTGCAAGGCATTTGCTTCACCTCTGATGAGGAGGTTGTGCTGTCTACCTCCTATTCCGTGGCGTCCTCCCATTTGTATTACCACAGGATCGATACAACCTGCAGTGGTACGATCACCGTTTGCGATACGGAAGTTCCGCTTTTCTACCTGGACAGCGCTACACTGACGGATACGGTGACGCTGCCGCCTATGTCAGAGGAGCTGGTTTACAAGGATGGACGTGTGTTTGTCTTGTGTGAGTCCGCCTGCAATAAGTACATTTACGGTAAATTTATCCGGGGATATCAGGTCTTTTCTTACAGCGAAAATAAATAAAGGGGGATAAAGCTTGAAAGAATTGCGTTCGAAGATATGGGAAGCACTGATCTCGGCGCTGCCCATCACAGCCATCGTTTATGTTCTGGCGCTGACACCAATGTTTGACCTGAACAAAACGGAGCTGATTACGTTCTGCATCGGTGCAGTCCTGCTGGTGCTGGGTATCGGCCTGTTCAATCTGGGTGCGGATCTGGCTATGACACCCATGGGCACCCATGTGGGCGCGGGGTTGTCCCGTCAGCGGAAATTAGGGCTGCTTCTGGCGGTATGTTTTGTGCTGGGAATGCTCATTACCATTGCGGAGCCGGATCTGCAGGTGCTGGCCAAGCAGGTCAGTGCCGTTATGAACGGTACGCTGCTGATCTATGCTGTCGGTGCCGGTGTTGGTGCATTCTTGCTGGTGGCCATTTTGCGTATCGTGTTCCGCAAGACACTGTCCAACATTTTGATGCTGTTTTACATGTTCCTGTTTGCGCTGGCATTGATGCTGGCTGTGAATGATAATCTGAATCTGCTGCCTATGGCGTTCGATTCCGGTGGTGTGACCACCGGCCCCATTACGGTGCCGTTCATCATGGCGCTGGGCGTTGGTATTTCCAGCGTTTTGGGCGATAAGCGTTCGCAGGAAAACAGCTTTGGTCTTGTAGCGCTGTGCTCCGTAGGCCCGGTTTTGGCGGTGCTTGTGCTGGGGATCTTCTCCCGGAATGACTTGACTTATCAGGTTCCGGATTATACCGTCAGCAATGATATTCTGGGGAGCTTCCTTCATACTGCCGGTCATACGGCGCAGGAGGTTGCCATTGCGTTGGGGCTGATTGTGGTATTCTTCCTGATTTGCCAGTTCGCGTTCCTGAAGCTGCCGAAAAAGCGTCTGAAGAAAATCGCCATTGGTGTCATCTTTACCTATGTGGGGCTGGTGCTTTTCCTGACCGGTGTCAACGTTGGATTTATGCCTGTGGGCTATAAGCTGGGCTTCCAGCTGGCGCAGGGAAGCAAGTGGTTCCTGATCGGCTTCGGCCTGGTCACCGGCGTGCTGGTTGTGCTGGCGGAGCCTGCGATCCATGTGCTGAATAAGCAGGTAGAGGATGTGACCGGTGGATTTGTGACAAGAAAGGCTATGATCACAGGGCTGTGTATTGGCGTTGGCGCGTCCATTGCTCTGAGCATGGTTCGGATTGTGTTCGACTTCTCATTGGTTTATTATATTATTCCCGGCTATTTTATCTCACTTGCGCTTAGTCTGTTCGTGCCGCCGGTCTATACGGCCATCGCCTTCGACTCCGGCGGTGTGGCCAGCGGCCCTATGACATCCGGGTTTATCCTGCCGCTGGCAATCGGCGCTTGCGTGAGTCTGCAAGGCGCGGATGCGGTGCTGCGGGATGCTTTCGGTGTGGTTGCGCTGGTCGCCATGACACCGTTGATCACCATTCAGCTGTTGGGCTTCAAGGCCATCGTGTCCAACCGTGTCAAGGAGCGCAAGGCGATGCAGAAGATTCTGGATGCGGATGATCAGCAGATCATCAACTTTATGTAAACTGGAGGAGCAAGATATGGCGAATACGATCAATGAATCCGCGATTAAAAAGCTGAAGCTCCTCTTTACTGTGGTAGACCGCCCGAAAGCGGAGTTCTACCTGGATTTCATCAGCCAGTATGAAGTAAATTGCCAGATGGTAGTCAATGGCCTTGGTACCGCAAATTCCGATTTCATCGATATGCTGGGTCTGAACTTGCACAAGGCGGTTCTGATCAGCGTTGTTCGAGAGGATAAGGTGGATACCATCATGAATAAGCTGGAGGAGAAATTCGTGACCATCAAAAACGGCAAGGGTGTGGCCTTTGCTGTACCGCTGAGCAGTGTGATCGGCGTAAATCTGTATCAGTTCTTAAGTAACAACCGTCTCAAGAGGGGGGAGCAGCAATGACAACGAATAACCATGAAGTGATTTTTGCCATCGTAAATTCCGGCTTTGCCGAGGAAGTGATGGATGTGGCCCGTGAGAATGGCGCCCGGGGCGGTACGATCCTCAGCGCAAGAGGCCTTGCTCGTGAGGAAGCTGCGGCTTTCTTCGGCATCACGCTCCATGCGGAAAAGGAGATCGTGATGATTGTGGTAGAAAAGGGTATTCGAGATGATATCCTCAACGCCATCTATAAGCAGATGGGCATGGGCAAAAAGGCTCAGGGTATTGCCTTCTCCTTGCCGGTTTCCGATGTGGCAGGCCTTGTGAAAGAGCCTGAGCAAAAGGAAGCTGAGGAATAAAAAGCAAAACGGTGCTGCGGCCCCTGTACAGAGGCTGCAGCACCGTTTTCTTAACCCTTCAGGGAATTGCTGTTGTTGAGAACTAACGTACTGTATAGGAGCAGAACATCCTGATCATCAAACACGATAAACTGTTCCAGCATACTGCTGGTCATATATCGCAGATCCACCAGTGTTACAGTTTTGTATCCCTGAACCAGCAATGGAGTGATGGAACTGGCGAAGGAGTCCCGAAATACTACCAGTTCCCGGTCGGTGGCAGCGTTTGGATTGTCAATCTGCAGCAGCGCCGATGCACCGGAGAGATAAACGTCATACAGATCCTTGCTGCTGCGCTTCGCCATATCGTAGACGTTGGCGGTCTGCTGGGTCTCATAATTGTAGACTGTACAGTCCGCCAGCAGCTCGCTCTGCATCAGATAGATAGTCTCCGGCTCCATAGGGATGGCCGCCTGACCGTAGTAGACACCGTAGAAGGGAACATCAAGCGCGGTGGGGGTGTAATCATCCGGAAGGGGTTCCACTGCTTCCATGGCTGCGCAGAGCCGCTGAGCGGCGCTCAGAAGCCGCTCCTGCCGCCAGTGGGTGTCGGTGCGGTAGTAATCCTCCGCGCTCAGGCAGTCCGTCAGGTCGATGCTGACGGCCCAGGGGAGCCCCTGCTCCATCCGCGCCATCAGCGCGGTGTAGTCCATGGCTGGGTAAACATTTTCTGATGCCAGATAGTAACCTTTATCCGGAATTACGGCCTGGTAGACTTGGCAGTCAGAGCCAGCCAGATACCGGTCATATACCCCATTCATCACCGACAGAACGTGCTCCACGGAGGCATCGTTCAGTGGATACTCCAGCTTGGCAGCGATCCCGTCGACCAGATAGATGCCGTTGTTGTCGCGCTGCGATAGTACATTGTAGTGAAATTCCGCCTTTAGCTGGCGGAAACGCTGGCGAAAGGGAAATTGATCTGTGGTGTATTCCTCAAATTGGGTCATAAAAGTGCCCGACAGGACGTTTTCAGATGAAAACGCCGGCATTTGCGCCAACGTCCGTCTTTCCGCGTCGGAGCTTGGCTCCGGCGTTTTGATCCACGCGAAGAACGCCAGTCCAGCCCACAGAAGTGCCACGCAAACGGTCAAGATACTTCGGATACACTTGTTGTCCATCTCGCGTCCTCCTAGAACCGGAAATACAGGAACGGATTAAATGATCCGTCCACCAGATACGCCGTGCAGATCAGCAGCAGCACGGCCATGGCCGCAGGCTCCGCAACTGCCAGACACTTCTGTCCAAGCGGATAAGCATAGAGCTTCTGACGCAAAAGCTTCAGCACAGGGGTCGCTCCGATTATGCCCATGACGAACAGAGGCGCGTAGCTGCGCAGATAATACCATGTTTCGGCGGTGACAGCGGGCAGGGAGGACAGACCGAACAGACCGGCAAAGTCATCTGCTGCCTGCGTCAGATCAGTGGCATTGAACAGGACAAACCCGAGGACGGTAACGAGCAGGACGTAGCCGTGCCGCAGAATGCCTGGCAGCTTTTTCAGTCCGGGGATCGATTTTTCGAGCAGCAGCATGGCTGCGTACAAGAGTCCCCACAGAACAAAGTTCCACGCGGCTCCGTGCCACAGACCCGTCAGCATCCACACGATCAGAATATTGATGACCCAGCGGCCACGGCTTACCCGGCTGCCGCCCAGAGGGATATACACATAGTCCCGGAACCAGCCGCCTAATGTCATATGCCAACGCCGCCAAAACTCCGTAATACTGCCGGAGAGATAGGGATAGTCGAAGTTTTCGGGAAAATGAAATCCGAAAATCCGCCCTAAACCGATTGCCATATCGCTGTAGCCCGAAAAATCAAAGTAGATATGCAGGGTAAATGCGATGGCATACATCCAATAAAACAACACGGAGGGCTGTGAGGTGCTGCGGAAAAGCTCTGTCAAAAGTCCAAACTGGTTGGCCAGAAGCACTTTCTTGCCCAGCCCAACCAGAAAGCGGGGGAGCCCTTCTACGATGTTGCTCCAACGGTTCTCCCGCTGCCGCAGCTCCTGCGCTACATCCACATACCGCACGATAGGCCCGGCGATGAGCTGGGGGAACAGCGCCACATATGTGCCGAAATCAATGAGGTTCTTTTGGGGCGCAGTGTGACCCCGGTACACATCAATGGTGTAGCTCATGCACTGAAAGGTATAGAAGCTGATTCCGATGGGAAGCGCCAGCTTCAGCAGGGGCAGAGCGGTTCCGGTAAGTTCGTTGACAGAGCTGATGAAGAAATCTGCGTATTTGAAAATGGCCAGCATCCCGATACCGACGATGACCGACAGAGTCAAAAAGGTACACCGGAACCGGGTACGTCCGATACCGAGCCCAAGACTGTAGTACAAAAGAATGGAAACGAGCATCAATAGGACATAGTTCGGCTCGCCCCAGGCATAAAACACCAAACTGCAGAGCAGCAGAACAGAGTTTTTCAATTTGCTTGGTACGAGAAAATATAAAATCAGCACTGCCGGCAGAAAGTAAAACAGGAAGGGAATCCCGGAAAACAGCATCACATCCACTCCTTTTGATGGAAAACAGGCGTGCCGGGGAACGGCACGCCGTGGGATCAGTCTTTCAGTGTCAGCTCAGCCGAAGCCCCATTGATGGATGCGAACGCGTCAGTCAATTGCCGGGCAGTGGCCATTTCGGCATAATCCGAGTCGATCATCACCAGCAGCACCAGATCGCCAAAAACTGATACCATCAGATCATCGGCTTCCACGCAGATCCATTTTCGCCGGTCGATGCCGTCAAACATCTGTCGGGCGACAGTCTGGGCGTTGGCAGGGTCCTTTACCCGGCACAGCACCAGAGAATAAGCCTGTGAGCCAAAGCCGGACTCAGAAGCGACGGCCTCCTGTACCAGTTCACTGCTGTCCAGACCCAGATAGCTTTTGACCGTGTAGGCATCCTCCAGAGCTAAATCAATGGTGATCAGCGGCAGCTCCACAGGATGTTTTTCGTAGACCATGTCCATAATTTCAGACAGGGATTTTCCGGCCAATGCTGAAGCGGAGGCAGGAGCTGTGGTGGTTCCTTCCGGTTCAGTGCGGCGGCAGCCTGTCATGACCCCGGCGCATAGGATCAGAGTCAGCAGTACGGATAAGAGCTTTTTCATTGCGGATCCTCCTGTTTTTTTACGTAGGCTTTTACAAACAGCATACCCAAAAACCAGCAGTACGATACCTGTCAGCACGCCTGCGGAGTCGATTCCGACATCTATGAAACTGCAGTACCGTCCGGGAGAGAAGATCTGGATTGTTTCGTCAATGCAGGCGGCGGCAACACCGCACCCGAAGGGGAGTGCGTATTTCAGGATCTTTCGCTCCATGACCATACCAAACAGCCAGCCAAGGCACATACCCAAAGCGGCAAATTCAGAGAAATGAGCCAGCTTTCGCAGAATATGCAGACCGTTTTCGGTTGCCAGAAAGGGGAAGAATCTGCTGAGCAGTTCACCCACCCAGCCACTGAGCGCGCCGGAGGTCTCGCCGGGCATGGCGGAGTTACCCCAGATAAAGGCCAGGATGATCATGAGCAAAACGGTGCAGATGACCAGCCGGTTTCTTGTTCGTACCATCAGCCAATCACTCCGAGATGCTCCAGCAAAATTTTCAGTCCCAGCAGGATCAGGATAATGCCGCCGGCAGCCTGCGCCTTTTTCTCAAAGCGGCTGCCGAAGATGTTACCGATCTTCACACCGGCACAGGACATGACGAAGGTGATGACACCGATCAGGGCGATGGCCATAAAAATGTTCACGTCACCGGCCATAGCGAGAGAAATACCCACCGCCAGCGCATCAATGCTGGTGGCAACAGCCATGATAAACATGGTTTTCACAGACAGATCGGCTTCGTGATTTTCGCATTCCTCGCACTTACTGAAGGCCTCCCGCAGCATGTTGATGCCGATGATTGCAAGCAAAACGAAGGCGATCCAGTGGTCGATGGCTTTGATTGTATCGGCAAACAGGGAGCCGAGAAAAAAGCCGATCAGAGGCATCAGCGCCTGAAAACCGCCAAACCAAATACCGCAGATCGCACCTTCTTTTAGTGTTGCTTTTTTCATAGCCAGTCCCTTGCAGATGGAGACTGCGCAAGCATCCATACTGAGTCCCACTGCCAAAAGCAGCAGTTCAATGATTCCCATGATGAAACCTCCTGATCATTCAATGAAAGTATTATATTTTCTCATACACAGGCTGTCAAGCCTTGTGAGGCGAAACGCTGAGGACAAGCAAAAGCCAGCTTGGAGCTGGCTTTTGTGCAGTGAATTAACATCCGTCGCTGAGCATGATCTCCAGAATGGTCTTATCGGTTTCACGCATACCTTCACGAGCCAGGCGGCCAATATTTGTGACCGTCTTGTCCACACCCTTTGTGATGATGCCGTCGCCGCCGTAAAACTGCTGGTTTTCCAGATACATGTCGTAGCCCAGAATGCCCGCGTCTACCGCGGCCGCGATCTTAGCCGCGCAGGAGGGTTTCGCACCGTCACAGATGGTACCGGAGAGAATGGCAATGGCGTTGACCACAGTGTGAGCAACAGCGTGGAAGCGTCCACCCCGCAGGTAGGCAATGCCTGCACCGGCACCGCATCCGGCGCTGATGGCACCACAGTACGCGGAAAGGCGTCCAATCCCGGTCTTCTGATGGATCGTTACCAAATCGCTGACGGCTACCGCCTTCAGCAGATCTTCTTCGGACGCACCCATTTCTCTGGCTACGATGACCACAGGGACACTGGCGGTGATGCCCTGGTTACCGCTGCCGGAAAGAATAATGACAGGCTTTTCACAGCCGCTCATGCGGGCGTCAGACCCTGCGGCGGCGTGGGCGCACGCCCGCTTTTCCAGGGTTTGTCCCTGCTGCCGCAGAATGACACGCCCAATGTTAGCACCCCAATTGCCCGCAAGTCCAGCTTCCGCAATGGCCATGTTGTATTCGATCTGGCGGCCTACGCAGCCACGGATATTCTGCACATCCAGCGCGTCGGCGAATTCCACGATCCGTTCGATAGACAGGCAGGATTTATCCGTTAGATTGTCTTCGGAGGACTCGGTAACAGGCAATTCCAGCAGCGTGGTTTCGTTCTTTTGAATCAAGACGATATTTGTGTGGTGGTTGATAATGCGCAGGCGTACCCGGTCACCCCTGTCGCTGAACAGGGTCAGGTCAATGTCAAACACCAGCTCAGAATCGGAAGGACAGATCGCTACTTCTGCCCGGGACAGATATTCGGCCAGTGCTTCACGCTGTGTATCGGTTACGCTGCTGATGACCTGAAGCTCCTTGCTTGCGTCACCAGCTACAATACCGGCACAAATAGCCGCGGCAATACCCCGCAGCCCACCGGTGTTGGGGACGACTACACTTTTAACGTTTTTAATGATGTTGCCGCTGACTCGAGCCTCTACCCGGCTGGGGATGGTGCCCAGTACCTCCCGCGCCTTTGCCGCAGCGTATGCCAAAGCGATAGGCTCTGTGCAGCCCATGGCGGGGCGCAGCTCCTCTTCCAAAATGGCGATGTATTGCTGGTAAAGTTGATCTCCGCGCTTCACAGCAGTCCCTCCAAATGTCCAATATGCTGTTATTATAGCATATTTGTGAGGAATTGCAATAAAACACCAATAGATTGTGGAAAGATAAATTGTTGTTTGCGGGCATGGCCCGCTGCAAATGCGTTACGAACGCTGGATGAAACTTTACCACCGTTGGGGGTCACTCGGTAACGAAGCGCTCAGATTTCGCA
>CANBCW010000066.1 GCA_947367115.1 uncultured Clostridia bacterium
TTCGTTACCGAGTGACCCCCAATGGTGGTAAAGTTTCATCCAGCGTTCGTAACGCATTTGCGGCGGGCCATGCCCGCAAACAACAATTTACCGTTCCAGTTTTGATATTGAAAGGACATTTTATGAACCTTATTTTAGCCTCCCAATCCCCCCGGCGGAAGGAGCTGTTAAGCCTGTTCCGCATCCCCTTCACCGTCCGGGTCGCGGATATCGACGAAACCATGAGCCCCCATTCCGCCCCCTATTCCGAGGTGGCTCGGGTCAGCCGCCTGAAGGCGCTGGCCATCCCCCGGGAAGCTGATGATGTCGTCGTTGCCGCAGATACCATTGTGGTCTGCGAAGGCCGTGTCCTGGGCAAGCCCCACAGCGCCGAAGAAGCCAAAGAGATGCTTCGGCTGCTGTCCGGCCGGGATCACCAGGTCATGACCGGCATGACTGTTCTGCGGGGCGACTCTGCCGCCGTCGTCACAGAGGTGACAGATCTGCACTTCCGGGAACTGACGGACAAGGAGATCGACGCTTACGTTGCCAGCGGGGAACCGATGGACAAGGCCGGAGCCTATGGTATCCAGGGTGGCGCTGCCCTGTTCTGTCAGCGGATGGAAGGCGACTACTATAACGTAATGGGCCTGCCCGTGTGCCGTCTAACACAGATTCTTAGGGAGCTGGCCCCCGAACTGATGGGAGACATGGTATGAGACACTTTTTCAGCACCCGCGTCCGGGTGGTTTTGATCCTTGCTCTGCTGATTGCGGGCGTTCTGACTGTCGCCAGCAGTCTGACCGGAAAGAGTATTCCCACACTGGTGGTTCAGAGTGTGCTGACTCCCCTGCGTGCCGGTGCCAACGCCCTGACCAATCAGGCAGAGCAGATGTACAACTATATGTTCCGCTACGAAGCACTGCAGGCGGAGAACGAAGCGCTGAAGGCTCAGATTGCGGAAATGCAGGAGGATAACCGTCTGGCAGACTCCATCTCCCGCGAAAATGACCGGCTGCGCGATCTTCTGGAGCTGCAGGCCGCCAACCCCGACTACGAGCTGGTGGACGGCTACATCATCTCCCGCAGCTCTACCGACTGGACCAGTGCCTTCACCGTAGACCGGGGCACCCGGGACGGTATCGATGTGGGAATGGTCGCCATCACCGCCAACGGCGAAGTGGTCGGTCTGGTGACGGAAGCCGGTACCAACTACTGCACCGTCAAATCCGTGCTGGATTCCTCCCTGGAAATCAGCGCCACCATCGCCTCCTCCGGTTATTCCGGCATGGTACAGGGCGGCTACACCGCCGGTCAGAAAAACCTGCTGCGGATGAATTACATCCCCAGCTCCGCATCCATCCGCAACCGCGACCAGGTAGTCACCGCAGGCTCCACTGTCTATCCCCGGAACCTGATCTTAGGCTATGTGGTCGATGCCGGCCTGGGCGACACCGGCGTTGCTAAGTATGCCATTCTGGAGCCTGCCGCGGACATCGAGAACTTGGAGCAGGTATTCATCCTGACAGATTACGAGCAGGAGTAAGCCATGGCTGGAAGAAAACATGAATTTCGCCCGGATACCGTCCGGCAGGACATTCTGGGCAAGCTGCTGCTGACAAAAAAGCAGCGCCAAAGCGTACTGCGGTGGATGCTGTTTTCCATCGTATGTCTGACTGGACTGATCCTGCAGGACGTGGTTATGAGCCGGTTCTCCATCCTCGGTGCCACCACCGATCTGGTTCCCGGCTGCATTCTGGCCATCTGTATCCTGCAGGGTGCGGAAAGCGGCTGCATTTTTGCCCTGACCGCGTCTGTGATCTATTTTTTCTCCGGCTCCGCGCCGGGTGCCTACGCCATCCCTCTGCTCACCGGCATTGCCGTTTTGGGTGCCATTTTCCGTCAGGGTTATCTGCGCAAAGGCTTCTCCACACTGGTGATCTGCACCGGAGCGGGCCTGCTTCTTTACGAATTGGGCGTTTTTTTCATCGGGCTGTTTTTGGGCAGCACCGTCATGTCCCGCTTCTGGATCTTCCCCACTACAGCTTTGATCACTTTGGCACTTGTGCCGCTGTTATATCCCATCCTTCTGTCCATCGGTAAAATCGGAGGAGAAACATGGAAAGAATAACCCGCGCCCGGGCGGGCGTGCTTCTGCTGATCTTTTGTCTGATCATCAGCTTCTTTAGCTTCAAGCTGTATGCCATGCAGGTCATTGATACCGGCGGCAATACCAGCAACATTACAACTTTTGAGACCCGCACCCGCGTCAAGGCAGCCCGGGGCAATATTCTCGACAAGAACGGTAACATTCTTGTCACCAACCGGGCCAGCTACGACCTGGCCATCAACCACTATGTTCTGACCAGCTCGGTCTCCCCGAACCAGACACTGTACGAACTGGTCAAGCTGTGTCAGGCGCAGAGCATTGAATACACCGACCACCTGCCTATCACCAAGGAGAAGCCCTTCACTTACACCCTCAATGACTATAACTCCACCTGGCAGGGGTATTTTCAGTCCTTCCTGGCGAATCGGGGTGGCCTGGACTCGGATATCTCCGCGCCGCTGCTGATGGAAAAGCTCCGGGACAGCTACGGCATCCCCGCGGAGTGGAGCGACGAGGATGCCCGGCAGGTGCTGGGTCTGCGCTATGAGCTGAGCCTGCGCAACTATGCCATCGGCAACCTGAGCAACTATGTATTTCTGTCCGATGTGGATAACGACACGCTGGCGGCCGTGCTGGAACTGAATATTCCCGGCATGAACGTGGAAGCCTCCACCGTGCGCCAGTACAGCACCAGCTACGCCGCTCATATTCTGGGCTACGTCGGTGCTATGAGCTCCGACCAGTGGGAATACTACAAAACGGTAGACGGCTATTCTATGGACGCGCTGGTGGGACAGACCGGCCTGGAGGAAGCCTTCGAGGAATATCTCCATGGTACTGACGGCACTCGCGTGGACATCGTTACCAAGGATGGCACCCTGGTGGAATCCTATTACGAGACAGAACCGCAGGCCGGCCAGAACGTTCAGATCTCCATTGACCTGAACCTTCAGATGGCCGCTGAGGATGCCATGGCGATCACCATAGAAAACCTGCGAAATCCTGAGATCAACAAGGAAGATGACGGTCTGGATGCCGCCGGTGCCGCCGTTGTCGCCCTGGATGTCAAGACAGGTCAGGTGCTGGTCTGCGGCAGCTATCCCACCTATGACCTTTCCACCGTCTTTGAGAATTATAATGACCTGCTGGATGCCGAGTATCAGCCCATGTTCAACCGGGCGCTACAGGCAGAATACCCTCCCGGATCCACCTACAAAATGTCCATGATCATTGCGGGTATTGATTCCGGCACCATCACCCGCTATACCACGATCTATGACGCTGGTAAATTCACCAAGTACAAGGGCTTTTCCGCCTCCTGTTTGAAGTACTCCAGCTCCGGAGGCAGCCATGGCAATATTGACTGCACCGATGCTCTGAAGTATTCCTGCAACTATTTCTTCTACGAGTTGGCTGACCGGATGAAGATCGACGGCATTGAGGACATTGACCGCACTGCCAAAGGTCTGGGTCTGGGCGAATCCACCGGCGTGGAGCTTTACGAGCGTCTGGGTCACCGGGCGAACCCGGAAACCAAGGCTCAGCTGCACACCGGCGACGATGCCCGGTGGTACATGGGCAACCAGATTCTGGCCGCCATCGGTCAGGACGAAAACCGCTTCACTCCCATGCAGCTGTGTACCTACGTCACCACCATCATCAATCACGGCACCCGTTACAAGGCTACCTTCCTGAACCGCGTGGTGTCCTCTGATTACCGGGAAGTGGTGTACGAGAACACCGTCCAGATCATGAGCGAGATGGAGATCTCCGACGAAGCTGTGAATGCCGTTATGACCGGCATGGAGAAGGTCGCGAACGAGTCCGGCGGTACGGCCCGGAGCATCTTTGCCGACTACCCCATCAAAGTTGCCGCCAAGACAGGTACCGCTCAGACCGGCGACAATTCCCACTCCGACAACGGTGCGTTCGTCTGCTACGCCCCTGCCGATGACCCCCAGATCGCCGTGGTGGTCTACGGCGAGCGTGCCGGCCACGGCCGCTCCATGGGCGATGTTGCCAAAGCCGTTCTGGATGCCTACTTCGGCATCAACCAGGATGGCGATACCATCGTAGGCGAAAACCAGATCAGCTGATCCCAACTCAAAATCTTGTATACACCCTGCCCGGCTCGATGGTTCTTCCTTTGAGCCGGGCAAGTTCCGACACGGTAACAAAGGTGAACCCCTGCTCCCTTAGCTCATCCACGATGGCCAGCGCCGCTTCCACAGAGGAATCGGACATATCGTGCAGCAGGATCACGTCCCCATCCCGAACGGTTTCGATCACCGCGTCCTCAATGGCGCGGGAATCGTGGCTGGCCCAGTCCTTCGGATCCACCGACCAGCTCAGAATCCCAAGATCTGCCCGCCGTGCTGCTTCCTTCACCGTCTCGGAGCATTTTCCGCCGGGCGGTCTTAAAAATACGGGACGGCAGCCCTCCGGCAGCAGCGCCAGCGTGTCGGCAATCTCCCGCTCCAGCTCCTCCTGACACATGTCTGCCATACAGCTATGGCTGTAGCCGTGAAGCCCGATCTCATGCCCCTGCGCATAGATCCGTTTGGTTTCTTTCGGGTAATCCTTGATGCGGTAACCGCAAAGCAAAAACGTAGCCTTCACGCCCCGCCGCTCCAGCCCATCCAGCAGTCCCCGGGTAAACCGTCCCGAAGGGCCGTCGTCAAACGTGAGCGCCACATACTTCGATTCTTCCGCCCCATAGACCGGGCAGACCAGCCCCAAACACAGGGCAACTGCCAATATCCGCCGCAAAATCATCACTTTTCCCCCATTCATAGGTTTACTTTTCCCCATTTTATTGGTACAATACGGAGTAATAGAATGGTAAATTGTTGTTTGCGGGCATGGCCCGCTGCAAATGCGTTGCGAACGCTGGATGAAACTTTACCACCGTTGGGGGTCACTCGGTAACCAAGCGCTCAGATCTCGCAGATAAAACGATACCGAGCGGTATCCAATGGCGTAACGATACCTGACCAGCCGAACACGAATCGTCCGCCGGCACTGCCGGCAAACAACAATTTACCGCATCATTGAGGAGTAACTATGCTTGACAAATTACGCGCTGTTTCTGACCGGTATGAAGAGCTGTGCGCAAAATCGGAGCAGCCGGATTTTTACGCGGATCCTAAAAAAGCCGCCGCTCTTTTGCGTGAAAAAAACGACCTGGAGCCCATTGTGGAGACCTATCAGGCCTATACTTCCGCGGTGCAGGATATGGAAGACGCGCAGGAGCTGATGTCCGACCCGGAAATGCGGGAGCTTTGTCAGGAAACCTTTCTGGAGTCCAAAGCAAAAAAAGACGAGCTGTACCGTCAGCTCCAGATCCTGCTGCTGCCGAAAGATCCCAACGACGAAAAAAGCGTCATCGTGGAGATCCGCGGCGGCGTGGGCGGTGAGGAAAGCGCCCTGTTCGCCCACAGCCTGTTCCGGATGTACTCCATGTATGCCGCGAAGATGGGCTGGAGCATCGAGCTTTTGAATTACAACGACACGGAGCTGGGCGGCGTAAAGGAAGCGGATTTCATCGTCAACGGCCGGGGCGCTTACTCCAGACTAAAGTACGAGTCCGGTGTCCACCGTGTCCAGCGGGTGCCCGAAACCGAGTCCGGCGGACGCGTCCACACCTCTACCGCCACGGTAGCGGTGCTTCCCGAAATGGAGGAGGTGGATGTGCAGATCAATCCCGCGGACATTGAGATGCAGGTCTACCGCGCCAGCGGTGCCGGTGGCCAGCACGTTAATAAGACCTCCTCCGCCGTTCGCCTGATCCACAAACCCAGCGGTATCGTAGTAGCCTGCCAGGAGGAACGCAGTCAGGTGCAGAACCGTGAAAAATGCATGCGGATGCTTGCCTCCAAGCTCTATGAGATCGAGCAGGAGCGTATTGAGTCTGAGCACACCGGCATGCGCCGTTCTCAGGTAGGCACCGGCATGCGTAACGAGCGCATCCGAACCTACAATTTTCCTCAGGGCCGGGTCACCGACCATCGCGTGAATTTGACCCTGTACAAGATCGACTCCGTCATGGACGGTGCGCTGGACGAGATCATCGATGCCCTCGCCACCGCCGATCAGGCGGAGAAGCTGAAAAACGCGCAATAACTGCCTTCCACCATAGACTTCAGTAAAACGATAAATTGTTGTTTGCGGGCAGTGCCGGCGGACGATTCGTGTTTGGCTGATCAGGTATCGTTACGCCATTGGGTACCGCTCGGTATCGTTTTATCTGCGAGATCTGAGCCCTTCGTTACCGAGTGACCCCCAACGGTGGTAAAGTTTCATCCAGCGTTCGTAACGCATTTGCGGCGGGCCATGCCCGCAAACAACAATTTACCGGCTTATCTCAGAAAGAGGTTACACTATGCAATGCATCACCCATTCCCCCGCCGAGACCGAAGCTGTCGGTGCGGCGTTGGGTAAAATACTATCCCCCGGCTCCATTGTTGCCTACCGGGGCGATCTGGGTGCGGGCAAAACCGCCTTCACCCGGGGGCTGGCCAAAGGCCTGGGCTGTACGGAAAGCGTCACCAGCCCTACGTACACCATCGTCAACGAATACCTCAGCGGCCGCTGCCCGCTGTTCCATTTCGATATGTACCGCCTGCGCTCCGCCGACGACCTATGGGGCATCGGCTGGGACGATTATCTGGATCGGGGCGGTGTCTGCGCCGTAGAATGGAGCGAAAATGTGGCGGATGCCATGGAAGATGCCATTACGGTCACCATCGAAAAAACCGGTGAGGACTCCCGGCGCATCACCATCGAAGGAGGGGAAGAAATTGCTGCTCTTAGCCTTTGAAACTTCTGCCAAGGCCGCGTCTGTGGCGCTGTTTGACGGAAATAAGCTGCTGGGCGAAACCTATCAGAACACCGGCCTGACCCACAGCCAGACCCTGATGGTTATGGCAGAGGATCTGATTCACCAGTGCGGTCATACCCCTGCCGATATCACCCATGCGGCTGTCGCCGCGGGTCCCGGTTCCTTCACCGGTGTGCGCATCGGCGTTGCCGCCGCCAAGGGCTTCGCCTGGGGTAAAGAGCTGCCCTGCTACGGCGTATCCACACTGGAGGCCATGGCTCTGGGACTGGGTATCTGGGACGGAACGATTGTCTGCGCCATGGATGCCCGCCGCGCTCAGGTTTACAACGCAGTTTTTGAAGCAAAAAACGGAGAATTGACCCGCATCCGGGACGACCGTGCCATCTCACTGGCTGAACTGGGTGAGGAACTCCAAACCATCTCCGGCCCGATCTACTTAGTGGGCGACGGTGCCGCCTTGTGCCACCGCACGCTGACCGGGCTTCCCCTGATCCTGCCTCCGGAATGGAAGCAGCACCAGCGGGCGGTAGGCGTTGGCCTTGCCGCGCAGGCCGCCATCGCCCGGGGCGAGCGCGGCGACGGTGCCGCCCTGAGCCCCAATTACCTCAGATTATCCCAGGCTGAACGCGAACGCCTGGAAAGAGAAAATAAAGGAGAGAAATAATATGGCAGCCGTACACGTATTGGAGCATCCCCTGATTCAGCATAAGCTGGCAATCCTGCGAAACAAGAACACCGGAGTAAAGGAATTCCGGGAACTGGTAGGCGAAATCGCCGGGCTCATGTGCTATGAAGCCACCCGCAATCTGCCCACCGTGGAAGTAGAAGTAGAGACTCCTGTCGCCACCGCAAAATGCCGGATGCTCTCCGGCAAGAAGCTGGCCATCGTACCGGTTCTCCGTGCGGGTCTTGGCATGGTGGACAACATGATCGATCTGATCCCCTCCGCCAAGATCGGTCACATTGGCCTGTACCGGGATCCTGAGACCCACATGCCGGTGGAATACTACTGCAAGCTGCCGGAGGATATTGAAAGCCGCCAGGTGTTTGTGGTGGATCCTATGCTGGCCACCGGCGGCAGCGCCGTGGCTGCCATTGACTTCCTGAAGGCACGGGGCTGCAAAAACATCATTATGATGAACGTCATCGGCTGTCCCGAGGGTGTAAAGGCCGTTCAGGAGGCACATCCCGATGTCGAGATGTATCTGGCCGCAGTGGATGAAAAGCTCAATGACCACGCCTACATCGTTCCCGGTTTGGGCGATGCCGGCGACCGGATCTTCGGCACGAAATAACAGAAAACACATTGTGGCGGCTGCAAAGCCGCCACATTTTTTGTGCAGAAGGCGCGATAAATTGTTGTTTAGGGGTTTTGCCAATGGCGGCGGCCTACGGCCGCCGAGCGCCGCTATGCGGCGCAAAATAGCTTCCCCCGGGGGGAAGCTGGCACAAGA
>CANBCW010000067.1 GCA_947367115.1 uncultured Clostridia bacterium
CCGATGGGCAGACCGGTGAGGGAGTTCTTGAAGATCTGCTCGAAGCCCAGGAACTTGATCACGCTCTGATTCACAGAGGGATGGAAACGGATACCGCCCTTGTAAGGACCAATCGCATTGTTGTACTGGACGCGGTAGGCATTGTTCACCTGCACCTGGCCGTTGTCATCCACCCAGGCAACCCGGAACTGAATGATCCGATCAGGTGTCGTCAGCCGCTCCAGCAGCGCATCCCGGCGGAACTTCTCCTCATTGCGCTCGATAGCCGGGCGCAGAGAGTCCAAAACCTCCTTAACAGCCTGGTGAAATTCCGGCTGTGCGGGGTTTTGATTTACCACTCTTTCATATACTTCATCAATATAATTCATACAAGTTTGACCTCCCAAAAATGTAAATTTTCAAAGAATAAGGACATTTTACCACGGCTCATGGACAAATGCAATAGAAAACGCAAGAAGACCGAAAAAAACTTGCATAAAAAACGGGAGGATTTCGTCCTCCCATTGGTTTATTTTTTACCACAGACTGCATACATCCGATGGTCGGATATTTTTTCCGTCACTGTCAGATGCCTTGCAAAGATCCCTGCCAACGCATCCTCATGCATCAGCCCAACGGATACTTTGCTGGCTGCTCCTTCGTGATGATGGTCGATCTGTGCCCGGCTCATGCCATGGGCTACCGTGAGCGTACCGCCGGGTTTCAAAAGGCCGCTCAGCACTTCGATCAGATGCTCCGGATCCGGAAAGTGGGGAAAGGCATTGTAAACCACGACGCAGTCGAATTTTCTGTCAAATGCCACTTCTTCCACATCACCGCAAATAACCTCGACCTGCGGAAATTTTTCACGGGCGATCTTCGCCATTTCCGGTGATATGTCAATGCCGGTGAGGCTGCCCACCTTTCGGTCAAGGTAATCCGGGAACAGCACGCCCGTACCGCAGGCCACATCCAGAACATCTGCCCCGGCTTGAATGCCGGCAATATCCAGAATCTTGTGAATAATGTCGTCATGGCGAATCATATCCGCATCCCATCCAGGTGCAAGGTGGTCAAAGAATGCGATTACATCCTGTTTATTCATGGGTCACTTCCTTGGGATAACGATTGGGGATCAGCTTGGCTTTCGTCAATGCCAGGACAACCATGGGCATCAGGATCAGCTGGATCACAATGCCGGGGATACCTGTAACCAGAGAGGTAGTCACCCATGCAAAGGGAGAAATACCGGGAGTGAAAATCCAGGCCTTGGCAAAGCCAGCAACCACACGCCCCACCACCATGGCAGACACCAGGCTGATATAAAGATCAGCCACCGCATGCCTTGTATGTACATGGCGCATCAGCATGCCTGTTACAAAGCCGTAGGCACAACACTCCACCATCATGCTGGGCAGCATGGCCGCAGGAGGCATACCGGTGACCAAGCTGGAGAGCAGCGGACCAACAATGCCGCAAACGCCGCCATAGGGCCAGCCGCAGATCAGACCGCACAGCAGCACCGGAATGTGCATGGGCAGAAAGATCGTTCCGGCGTTTGGAACGGAATGGAATGCCATGGGCAGCACCAGACACAGGGCTGCACAAACAGCGGTAAATACCAATTTCTTCACAGAGGTTAGTTTCATAATCGTGCCTCCTTGGGCTTGTTTTTCCCCATTATAAAACAAGGAAAATCGGATTTGAAGCCCCCCTGGGGGATGAAATATTGCAAAAAAAGAAAAAATCCCCCGAGCCAAAGCTCGGGGGATATGATCTTACCATAACCACGGATCCATCCCGCACTTTCTGTCCGTCCCCTTATAGGCTTCCGGGCAGACCGGAAGGGGAATTTTCTGGCTGGTTAAAATAAAGTTAAGGCTTCCAATCTGAACATGATCTCCATTGATCGCGTCCAAATTTCCTCCCATTCCGTACACGGTTTGCCACTCAGTCACAAGGCTATCCTTGCGTAATTTATCATCAATCGCAAACCAAAACCAATTTTCAAAGGACTGTTCCCATGTGGGGTCAAAATGATAAAACTGGTCGTTCATCTTGGCCACAACCCATGCGTGATTTACCACGCCTTCACCATCGCTATAGGCATAATAACATTCCACATTCAACTGATTCAAAAGAATCATCATGTATCGTGCATACTTATCGCAAACACCTTGCTTTTTTACAATACAGTCGTACAGCTCCATGGAGGATTTTTCGTATCGCATCACTTCACTGACACGCTTGTATATTTTTGCGATTTTCTCCATTTCCGTGTCTTCCTCGGTCAATAGGGACAGGTCATTTTGAATGCACTGTGCATATGTCTTCAGAATCTTCATATGCCCATCTTTCTGATGCAGAAACTGCAGCTTCACTGTACCATCCGCATAGGCATACGGTGTATCAGTATTTTTAAAGTTTGCGCAGAGCATCTGTGCTGGAGGAAATTCCTCGCGCATAATACACCACAATTTATGAAACTGGTGCTCGCTCTCGAATCCGCTGACTGAGGGGTTATACTGAAGCACAGAATCCACAAGTTTGCAATATAGCGAATACTCGTCACCCAAATTTTTCAGCGTATACTGGTTGATTGCATACGGAGAATATACAATATATGGTTTATATACCGGTACGCTTGCCGGAGGTGCGCTTGCAGGAGGTATACTCCCCGAAGGCACGACTGAGGAAGGCACCTCTGCCACCTCTGCAGTAGCACAACCCAAAAGGCCTATACAAAGAAAGGCACAAATTATCAAAAGTAAATATCGTTTCATGCTATTTCCTCCTTTTCTTTCATTGTAGCACAGTATGAAACCCATGGCAACAAAAAATCCCCCGAGCCAAAGCTCGGGGGATGATTTGCTTTTCAGCTACAAGAATTACTCGTAGATCTCGGTAACAACACCGGAACCGACGGTACGGCCGCCTTCACGGATAGCGAAACGCAGGCCCTTCTCGATAGCGATGGGGGTGATCAGCTCAACGTTCATAACAACGTTGTCGCCGGGCATGCACATCTCAACGCCCTCGGGCAGAGAGATGATGCCGGTAACGTCGGTGGTACGGAAGTAGAACTGGGGACGATAGTTGTTGAAGAAGGGAGTATGACGGCCGCCTTCTTCCTTGGACAGGACGTAAACCTGGCCAGCGAACTTGGTCAGAGGCTTGATGGAGCCGGGCTTGCACAGAACCTGGCCACGCTCGATGTTCTTCTTGTCGATACCACGCAGCAGAGCGCCGATGTTGTCGCCAGCCTCAGCGTAGTCCAGCAGCTTGTGGAACATCTCGATGTCGGTAACGACGGTGTCCTGCTTGTCCTCACGCAGACCAACGATCTCGACCTTATCGTTCTTGTTGATGATACCACGCTCAACACGACCGGTAGCAACAGTACCACGGCCGGAGATGGTGAAGACGTCCTCAACAGGCATCAGGAAGGGCTGGTCAGCCTTACGGTCAGGAGTGGGGATATACTCGTCGACAGCGTCCATCAGAGCCTTGATGCAAGCGAACTCGGGAGCGTTGGGATCGTTGGACTCGGAGATCAGAGCGTTCAGAGCGGAACCCTGGATAACAGGGATGTCGTCGCCAGGGAACTCGTAGAAGGACAGAGTCTCACGGATCTCCATCTCAACCAACTCCAGCAGCTCCTCGTCGTCGACAAGGTCAGCCTTGTTCATGAAGACAACGATAGCGGGAACGCCAACCTGACGAGCCAGCAGCAGGTGCTCCTTGGTCTGAGCCATGGGGCCGTCGGTAGCAGCGATAACCAGGATAGCGCCGTCCATCTGAGCAGCACCGGTGATCATGTTCTTGATATAGTCGGCGTGGCCGGGGCAGTCAACGTGAGCATAGTGACGAGCGTCGGTCTGATACTCAACGTGAGCAGTGTTGATCGTGATACCACGAGCCTTCTCCTCGGGAGCCTTATCGATGGAAGCGTAGTCCTCGAAATCAGCGTAGCCCTTCATGGACAGGTACTTGGTGATAGCTGCGGTCAGAGTGGTCTTGCCGTGGTCAACGTGGCCGATGGTGCCAATGTTGACGTGGGGCTTGGTTCTTTCAAATCTTTGCTTAGCCATTGGAATCTCCTCCTAGTTAATGAATGAATGTTTCATTCAAAATAATGACGTTTTTGTGCTTCTGCAAGCATCATATACATGATACTACAAACTTTCAAGAAACACAAGAACAATTTTTATAATTTTACGTGAAATTAGCCCTTGCTGCGAGCCTTGACGATCTCTTCAGTCTTGGACTTGGGCAGCTCAGAGTTGTGGCTGGGCTCCATGGAGTAGTTGCCGCGGCCCTGAGTCTTGGAACGCAGGTCGGTGGCGTAGCCGAACATCTCAGCCAGAGGCACATTGGCATCCACCTGAACAGCACCGGTACGGGTGATCTGACCCAGGATGTTGCCGCGACGAGCAGTGATATCGCCGATAACGACACCCATATACTCATCAGGTACCGTGACGGAGACCTTCATGATGGGCTCCAGAATGGTGGGGTTGGCTTTCCGGCAGGCTTCCTTGAACGCCATAGAACCGGCGATCTTAAATGCCATTTCGGAAGAGTCGACCTCGTGGTAGGAGCCGTCGAACAGGGTGACCTTCACGTCCACAACGGGGTAACCGGCCATAACACCAGCAGCCATAGCGCCCTGGATACCGGCATCGACCGCAGGGATATACTCCTTGGGGATCGCGCCGCCGACAACGCCGTTGATGAACTCATAACCCTTGCCGGGCTCGTTGGGCTCAACACGGATCTTAACGTGACCGTACTGACCCTTACCGCCGGACTGACGAGCATACTTGGTATCCTGCTCAACGCTCTTGCGGATGGTCTCCTTATAGGAAACCTGGGGAGCGCCGACATTGGCCTCGACCTTAAACTCACGCAGCAGACGGTCAACGATGATCTCCAGATGGAGCTCGCCCATACCGGCGATGATGGTCTGACCGGTCTCCTGGTTGGTGTAGGTGCGGAAAGTGGGATCCTCTTCAGCCAGCTTGGCCAGAGCGATACCCATCTTCTCCTGGCCAGCCTTGGTCTTGGGCTCGATGGCGACCTCAATAACAGGCTCAGGGAAGACCATGGACTCCAGGATGATGGGATGATCCTCATCGCAGAAGGTATCACCGGTGGTGGTGTTCTTGACACCGACGACGGCGGCGATATCGCCAGCATAGACCATGTCGATATCCTCACGGTGGTTGGAGTGCATCTGCAGGATACGGCCCATACGCTCCTTAGCGCCCTTGGTGCAGTTCAGGACAGTGGTGCCCTTCTCCAGCGTACCGGAGTACACGCGGAAGTAGCACAGCTTGCCGACGTAGGGGTCGGTAGCGATCTTGAAAGCCAGAGCGGAGAAGGGAGCCTCGTCGGAAGCAGGACGGAAATCCTCCTCCTCGGTCTCAGGGTTGACACCCTTGATGCCCTTCTTATCCAGGGGGCTGGGCATATAATCGACCACAGCGTCCAGGACCTGCTGCACGCCCTTGTTCTTGTAAGAGGTACCGCAGACCACAGGAACCATCTCATTGGCGATGGTCGCCTTACGGATGGTGGCCTTGATCATGTCGATGGGGACCTCCTCGCCTTCCAGATACATCATAGCGATGTCATCGTCGAAGGTGGAGACAGCATCCATCAGCTTCTCATGGTACTCGTTGGCCAGATCCACCATATCCTCGGGGATCTCCTCAACGCGGACATCCTTACCAAGATCATCATAGAAGATGTTGGCCTTCATGGTGACCAGGTCGATATTGCCCTTGAAGAAAGCCTCAGAGCCGATGGGCAGCTGGATCGGCACAGCGTTGCACTTCAGACGCTCGTCGATCATGGTCAGGACGCGGTAGAAGTCCGCACCCAGGATGTCCATCTTGTTGACATAGATCATACGGGGGACACGATACTCGTCGGCCTGACGCCAAACGGTCTCGGTCTGGGGCTCGACACCGCCCTTGGCGCACAGAACGGTGACAGCACCGTCCAGAACACGCAGGGAACGCTCGACCTCAACGGTGAAGTCAACGTGGCCAGGAGTGTCGATGATGTTCAGGCGGCAGCCCTTCCAGAAACAGGTGGTAGCCGCGGAAGTGATGGTAATACCACGCTCCTGCTCCTGAGCCATCCAGTCCATAGTGGCGGAGCCGTCATGGGTCTCACCGATCTTGTAATTCTTACCGGTGTAGAACAGGATACGCTCGGTGGTGGTGGTCTTACCGGCATCGATGTGAGCCATGATGCCAAAGTTTCTGGTATTTTCCAGAGAATACTGTCTAGGCATAAAGAATCTCCTTTATTACCAGCGGAAATGGGCGAATGCCTTGTTGGCCTCGGCCATCTTGTGAACGTCCTCGCGCTTCTTCACAGCGTTGCCGGTGTTGTTGGCAGCGTCCATGATCTCAGCAGCCAGACGCTCGCGCATGGTGTTCTCGCTGCGGGTGCGGCTGTAAGTGGTCAGCCAACGCAGACCCAGGGTCTGACGACGGTCAGCACGAACTTCAATGGGCACCTGATAGGTAGCACCACCGACACGGCGAGCCTTCAGCTCCACGGCGGGCATGATGTTTTCCATCGCCTGCTGGAAGACTTCCAGGCCGTTCTTGCCGGTCTTGTTCTCGACGATTTCGAAAGCGCCATAAACGACCTTCTGGGCAACACCCTTCTTGCCGTCCAGCATGACGCTGTTTACGAGCTTGGTAACCAGAACGGAGTTATACTGAGGATCCGGCAGGACCTCTCTCTTGGGAACATTACCTCTTCTGGGCACTTTGCTTCCCTCCTTCATATTATAATGATTTTCATCGGTACTCGAAAGTGTTACTTTCGTTGTGCCTGGCCAGAGGTTTTTACTATATATAAAAAACCATCATGGCAAGGCATAGCCTTGCGAAAGGGCTTGGAATAAAGTCAAATTTGGTTGGACGGAAAAGAATTACTTCTTCTTACCGGCCTTGGGACGCTTCGCACCGTACTTGGAGCGGGACTGCATCCGGTTCTGCACGCCCTGGGTATCCAGAGTGCCGCGGATGATGTGGTAACGGACACCGGGCAGGTCCTTGACACGACCGCCGCGGATCAGAACCACGGAGTGCTCCTGCAGGTTGTGGCCAACACCGGGAATGTAAGCGGAAACTTCCATACCGTTGGTCAGACGCACACGGGCGATCTTACGCAGAGCGGAGTTCGGCTTCTTGGGGGTGGTGGTACGGACAGCGGTGCAGACGCCACGCTTCTGGGGGGAAGGCAGGGTGGTAGCCTTGTTCTCCAGGGTGTTCAGACCTCTCTGCAGAGCAGGAGCGGTGGACTTGTAGGTGACCTGCTTACGGCCGTTCTTAACGAGCTGGTTAAAAGTAGGCATTTTTGTTCTCCTTTCTTCAATTCTATATTCTACGGATCATATCCGATAGAACCGGGTTTATTCCACGGCGGCAGCCGCGGCGGCGCCCACTTCAATACCGCAGGCGCGGCCCAGATCCTGCATACTTGGGACCCAGGCACAGGGTACACTGTTCAGTTTGCACTGCTCCACGATGGGGGCAGTGATGGCAGGATCGGCGTTTTTCGCCAGATAAACGAAAGCCGCCTTGCCGGACTGGAGTGCTTTTCGGAGCTGTTTCGCCCCCACAACGAACCGTTTTCCGGCCAGTTCTGCCAAATTCCCGCATTCCGGGATCATACAATCATTCATAGTGTCCATACAAAATGATATTATAAACGTTTTTTAGAAAAAGTCAACAAATTTTGCGGAAAATTTTCTATATCCCAGCCACTTTTTTTGTAAAATAAATTGTTGTTTGAAACGGAGAATGTGTCGCCCCTGCGGGGCGACAGCGCCCTATGGGCGCAATACCTTCCCCCGAGGGCGGTGTGTCGCGCAGCGAATTGGAATTCTAATGATTGCCGGTGGCAATCATTCCTTAATTACACGCCGGGTCGGAAGAGGAATGGCGACATCTCACAAAAAGAATGCAGTAAAAGCAAAATGGTGCAGCGTTAAAATCCGTACCATTTCAATCAACTTCCCAGGATTTCTAAACATTTCGCCGTTCCTCTTCAGTCACAAGAA
>CANBCW010000068.1 GCA_947367115.1 uncultured Clostridia bacterium
CCTCAGCTATTCGAGTTTTGGGATATTATCTCATATCTCCAGTGCGGTTGCTAGGTATGCGGTTATTATGCGCTTACAGAAAACAGGCCGGTCTACGAATCATAGGTTGACTATTTCATTGTTTTCAGGCTACAATGGTGCCACCAAACGCAAAGGAGTTTTTATTATGGATGCAAAGAAAACCGGTGAATTGATTGCGAAGCTGCGCAAGGAAAAGGGTATGAGCCAAAACGATCTGGCCCACCGGCTTGGTGTGACCAATAAAGCGATCTCCCGATGGGAAACAGGCCGCGGCTATCCGGATATTGAGACCCTGCCGGAATTGTCTGTGGTGCTGGGGATCTCGGTTCAGGAATTGCTGGATGGGGAAATTGACAGTAAGACGGAACCAATCATTTATGACCGCCGGTCTCTTGAGACAGTATGCCGCTATGCGGGGCAGCAGAATCGAAAACTCAGCCGTAAAGTTGTATTCCTGTCTGTTGCTGTTGTTGTGATCCTTGTCATTTTGGTTTTTGTGCAGTTGGTTCCTGTTGCTGCTGATCTTTATTATAGCGTTATTGGATCGGACCGTTGTGTCATTGCCAGTGATTACAGCAGCCTGACGTTCTATGGCGAAAAGTACATACCTCTTCCTATGCATGGGTACGAGGGGGTTCAGGGGGAGCGAATTATTGAAGAGGCGCAGGTGGAAGGTGCTGGTTTTCTGGGTAAGCTTCTTTTTGGAGAATCCTTGTATGAAGTAAAAAATGTCCCGGATTATGAAGTGGTCTATCTTCAGACGGACTACGATCTGCTGGAGTCTAAATATTATGTTTTGGAAACGGAATTTGACCGCTATGCGCAGCTTTTAAATGAGAGCGAGTATGACTGCTATTATGCCTCCTTTGATTTTACGGTTGAGTTTCCTCTGGATGATGAGGAAGTTGCTGCTGTAACTGATTCTTCTGCTATGCAGCTTCTCCCTGAATCGGACGGCCGCCCCAGCGTTGATATTCGTGTTTACGAGTTGTCCCATACCTTTTACCGTCTGTGCGGCCATTTGCGAAAGTCTGATGACGGATTTGATTGGGCACCCGCAGAGTATCATGACGAATGGTGGGGCTATTATATGTACCATGAATATTACCGCGTTGGAAGTGAGTATAACGGTTTGCTGGATGAGTTGTTCATTTCTCTTTTCGAGTAAAACTGAGGGCACACCCATGGGTGTGCCCTTATTGCGTATTTGGATACCCCTTGCATAATGGGCGAAATTCTGCTAAAATAACGTCGAATATTTGTCGCATTGGAGGCATTTATGGACAAGAAAGTATTACGCGCTACGATTCGTGAAAAAAAGCGTGCTATGACCGAAGAGCAGATCGTATCCGCCAGCCGGCGGCTGGGGGAGCTGTTTCGCGCCCATCCGCTTTATCAAAGCGCGAAAACGATCTACGGCTACCTGCCCTATAATCAGGAAGTCCGCACCATCCCCATGCTGGAACAGGCGATTCGGGATGGCAAGCGTGTGGCTGTGCCAAAAGTATTTGGTGATGAGATGAAGTTTATTTATTTGGATGATCTGACGAAGATTGAGAAGGGCTATTGCGGTATTCCCGAGCCTGTCGAAAATGGCCCCGAAGCTGATGATCTGACGGCCCTTGTGCTGATGCCTGGTCTTGCCTTTGATTCGCAAGGTCACCGTATCGGCTACGGCGGGGGATTTTACGACAAATTCCTGGCGGCAGAACCGGATCATCCCACACTGGCGCTGTGCTATGAGTTTCAGATGGTCGAGCATCTGGAAACGGAAGAATTTGATGTCCCGGTTGACTGTGTGCTTTGGGCATAAGAACGGAGTGGTGATATGAAAATTGGAGTAATGATTGTTGTAGCTGCACTGACCTTTGGCGCGTGCTATCTGGTGGATAAAGGATTTAAAAATCTTTTTCGGGGCAAGGCACAGCATGCGTCCGGACTTTCAGTTCGCCTGAATAAGCGTTATGCAACAATCGGGATCGTGTTGTTTTTTCTGGGTGCCTGCGCGTTGTTTGCCGGACTGAATGGTTACTTGGCTCTGAGTATCGGTGGTGTGGCCGTTGCGCTGATGGGTATCGCTTTGATCGTGTATTATTTAACCTTTGGTATTTTTTATGACCGGGATAGCTTTATTCTGACCACCTTTGGAAAGCGAAGCGTCACCTACCACTATAATCAGATTGCTGGGCAGCTGCTTTATAATGCTTCCGGTAATACCTTGATTGAGCTGCACATGAAGGATGGCCGCAGTGTCAATCTGCAGGCTGGTATGATCGGGGTATATCCCTTCCTCGATATGGCATTTGAAAATTGGTGCCGTCAGACCGGAAAAAATCCGGAAGAATGTGAATTCCATGACCCGGATAACAGTATTTGGTTTCCCATGATGGAGGGTTGATATGCATATTCCTAACGGTACAACCGCCGAGCTGGAGCTTGTGACCTTTCAGGACGCTCTGGCCGCCGCAAACACCCCCAGCGAGGAATACGATATTGGAAAGTGGATTTATGCGCCTAATTTCTATTCGGAATATCGATACATTTTAGGCACGCGAGGAAGCAACCCACTGATCTGCATTGGCATCAATCCTTCCACCGCGAAGCCGGACGATCTGGACAATACGCTTAAATCTGTGGAGCGCATTGCCCTTGGCAATGGATTTGACAGCTTTATCATGTTCAATGTCTACGCCCAGCGTGCTACGAAACCGGATGATATGGAGCGTCAGTGTAATTTAGCACTCCACCATGAGAATATGGAGGCGTTCCGCTATGTGCTGTCCATTTCGGAAAAACCGGTCGTCTGGGCGGCATGGGGTGCCATTATTGAAAAACGGGGATATCTTTCTGAATGTGTCCGGGACATGGTCGCCGTAGGTCAGGACTTCGGTGCATCATGGCAATGTGCCGGTGCCATCAGCAAAAAAGGGCATCCCCATCATCCGCTGTATCTGCGAAAAGACGAAAAACTGAAGCCCTTCGATGTGGAAGGGTACTTGAATATGCTGGGGGAAAAGTAATGGATCCGAATCTGTGCGACACCTGCTGGTATTTTGATTACGATGAAAAATACGATGAGTATTATTGTATGATGGATCTGGACGAGGATGAGGTGTACCGTATTTTTTCGTCCAGGCAGAGCCGCTGCCCATATTACCGGCAGGGTGATGACTATACGCTGGCAAGGAGACAGTAAAGATGAAACGACTTCTTGCTTTGCTGTTGGCAATGCTGGTGCTGTTCTGCGCTTGCGCGCAGCGGCCCGGGTCCGCGACACAGTCAGCAGGACCTTCCACAGCGCCGGCTGTGCCCTCTGTTCCGGAAGAACCGGTTCGTCCTGATTTCGGCCTGTATGCGCCCAACAGTGCAGTTGAACTGCAGACCAAAGGCGCTGTGAAGTATTTTCCGCTCACGGATACGGATTACTATGCCGTCGAGCCGATGAATGATGGGCTGCTCCTGTTCTCCGGCGAGGATGTGACCACATTGACACTGCTTCGCGAGGATGCAGATCCGGTTTCGGTTGAACTGGATTGCTATATTGATGTGGATCATATCACGGTACGGATCTGTCAGGATGGCCTGTATTATTATCATGCTTCCAATTGCGAAATCGTGCATTTGGGGCCCAGCCTGCGGGAAATCGCTCGGGTTAGCATGCCTGAATACATAAATGCTACGCCTGCGTTGTCCAGCGATGGCAGACTGGCTTACTACTTTAACGACGATTCTCTGCGCTGTTTTGACCTGAGCACCGGAATATCCCGGTTGCTGCGGGTCAGCACATTCCAGATCCAGCAGCTCTGGGGATTGCATTTTGATGATTCCGTTCTGAAGTGCTTTGTGTTCGACGGCGAAAAAAGCGAATACCAATTTGTTTCTACGGCTACCGGTGAGCTGTTAGCTTCCTACGACGTATGCCCCGAGATCGAAACGGATGGAGATCGTTATTTTGCGGAATATCTTGATCGTGACGAACTCCTCAATTTGTTCGGTACACGAGGGGAAAAGCCACAATGCTTTCAGTTCCCTCAGATTAGTGCGACAGTCAGTCTGCTGCTGGCATTGAATGGAGCGGTTGCGCACGAAACGGATGAATACGGTACAGATTTGTACTATTACGATTTTGAGCGGGGAACACAGAGCAGCGCCGCGTGGTTATCCGGTGCGGATGTTCCGCTTCACGTAACCGCTGATCCAACTTCCGGCTTCATATGGCTTTTGGCTCATGACCGGACGGATAACAATCAGGCGCTCTATTGCTGGGATCCTCAGTTGAGTCAAACCGGGGACGAGACCTGCTATGTGACACCTTACTATACGAGCTTGGAGCCGGATGAAGCTGGTCTTGCGCAGATTGCTGAAACGGCCAAAGCCCTGGGCGAACAGTACGGTGTGCGGATCCGGGTTTGGGAGGACGCGCAGGAGGTTCAGCCGAGCGATTACAGCTTTGAAGCGGAGTATCAGGTTCCGCTATATGAGAAGTATCTGCCGATGCTGGAAACGGCTCTCAGTGCCTACCCGGAGGGGTTCCTCCAAAAGCTGGGCAAGAGCTCGACCAACGGCATGCTGACGATCGCACTTGTTCGGGGAATCCACAGTTATGATGAGCTCAGCAATCTGGCCACGGTCTCCGGTGTCCAATTCTGGAATGATGGCTGTGTATATATTGCTGTGGATTTGAATCAGAACATAGGGGAGAACCTCTACCATGAGATCTTCCATGTCATCGACAGTTATGTCCTTGCACGATCCAATGCATATGACAATTGGGAAGACCTGAATCCGGAGGGATTCCAATACGATTATAACTACATCAATAACCAGTTTCGTGAGGATTATCAATATCTGGAGGGCGAAAACCGCGCTTTTATTGATATGTATTCCATGAGCTTTCCCGGTGAAGACCGGGCGAGAGTGATGGAGTATGCCATGATGTCTGGTAACGATGCGTTTTTTGAGTCGGATACCATGCAGGCCAAGCTGCAAATGATCTGCAAGGGGATCCGGGCTGCGTTTGGGCTGAAGAAGTACACCGAGCCTTTGCTCTGGGAACAGTATTTAAAAGCTTAAAAGAAGAACTGGAGAGCGATATGCTCTTCAGTTCTTACATTGATGTGTCCAAATTTGCCGTATCGGCTGATGCGTGAGCATGATCACAGGAAAGAGAGGAAACGGAGTGCGCAAATGGCTTACAATTGTTCTAACCGTCTGTTTCATACTGGCGGTTGGCGCGTATTGTGTTTTCAGTTTCCTGCATTGGAACCGGAACGCAGCCCCGGCCTTACCCAGCGGGGAAGAAACACGATCATTGGAAACAATCGCAACAGAGACGGTTCCCACTGAACCCATCCTGATGGGGTGGCAGATTATTGACGGCAAAACATACTATTATGATGACACTGGTGCGTTTGTTACCGGCTGGCTGGAGCTGGGCGGTGATCGTTACTATCTGGATGACAGCGGCGTGATGATGACTGGCTGGGTGGAAACAGAAAATGGCCGGATCTACCTTGGAGAAGATGGCACGGTTACCACCGGCTGGCTGGAGCTTGACGGTGATCGTTACTATCTGGATGACAGCGGCGTGATGATGACCGGCTGGATGGAAACAGAGAACGGCCGGATCTACCTTGGAGAAGATGGCACAGTTACCACCGGCTGGCTGGAGCTTGACGGTGAGCATTATTACATGGACAGTGCCGGTATCATGTTGACTGGTTGGCTTCAGCAGGATAATGGGCGTTATTATTTGAACAGTGACGGTACGATGGCTGTGGGGTGGCTGGACGATCAGGACGAACGGTATTACCTGCATCAAAATGGCGTTATGGCAGTTGGAGAAGTGGTGATTGATGGAACATCCCACTTTTTTACCTCCGCGGGGAAAGCTGTGATTTTGGTGAACCGGTGGAACCCTGTACCGGACGGCTATGAACCGGAGCTGGTACCGTTTGAGGATTTTTCTATCGACCTATCATGCAAGGATGCGTTGCAGCAAATGCTGGACGACTGCACCGCTGCGGGATATGACTACCATATAAACGCGGCTTACCGCAGTGTCAGTACCCAGCAGAGCTTATGGGATCGGCGGTATCGCTATTACATTGACTCGGGGTACAGCGCAGCCGAAGCGTATCAGATGGTTGCGGAGCGAGTGGCTGTGCCTGGAACCAGTGAGCATCATTTGGGGCTGGCGGTAGACATTGATGGAACCTACGCAACGCTTCATTGGCTGGCAGAGCACTGCTGGCAGTATGGCTTCATCCTCCGGTATCCTGACGGTAAAAGTGAGCAAACCGGCATTACATATGAGCCATGGCATTTTCGCTATGTTGGTGTCGAACTGGCTGAAGAGCTGTACGAGTTGGATTTGTGCATGGAAGAATACATGCAAATGCTGACTGAACAATAAAAATGCTGCCTCGCGACTGACTTTTCATCGTGCGAGGCAGCGTATTATTTTGTTATGTGCTTTACTGCAGCCGTTTGGCGCCGTCGGCGGTCATGGAGCCGTTGCGGACGGATCCATACCGTGTCCTTACAGGAAGCTCTCAATGATGCTGACCAGTTCCTGCTCGGATTTGTAGCCGCCCACATCGATCTTGAGGATCTTACCGCTCTTGTCAATAAATACGGTGGTGGGGTACATGGTCATGCTGAAGCCTTCCCGGAAGCCGATATCCTCCTTGATCATGGGGAACGTCACGCCCATCTGCTGACGCAGCTGCTTGATGCTTTCCTCACTGTCCCAGTGGCTCATGGTCAGAAGCTGCACGTTATCAGAGTAATTTTTGTGGACAGCTTCCAAATAGGGGAATTCCGCCTTGCAGGGAGCGCAGGCCACATACCAGAAATTCAGGATCACAAGATCTTTCTGCTTCAGCAGCTCGGATAGGGTGTAGCTGATCCCGTCCGTGTCGGTCAGTGTGAATTCGCCCATAGTGCTGCCAACCTTGTAGTTGCCGTTGCTGTGATCGGTAGGCGTGGTGTAGGAAACGGAGGTCAGCGTAACATTGGTGATCATGGAGCCGAAGGTGTAGCTTTCCTTGGCTTTCAAGCCTTCGGGAATGTCGGACAAAATGACCGTGTAGCTGCTGCCTGCTTTTGTGGGGATGGTGGCCTTGCCGTTGATGTCGGTCTTGGCGGTTCCGGCGGGGGTGGAGGAGCCATCTACGTATAACGTCACAGTTACATCCGCAATGTTTTCCTTCTTGTCAGAGCGGACAGTGATGGTAAAGGCAGTGGGTTTGTTAGGATCTTCAGCACCGCAGCGGATGCAGCGGTAATTGCTGTAGCTGTGACCTAGTGCTTTACCCTCGGTAGCGGCACAGACACTGCAAGTCCGAGGCTTGTCGCAGGTAGCATCCGCGTAATTGTGGCCGGTGGCAGCGATGGTTTCAACGTAGGACACGCTGCACTTGGAACAGGTGTAGGTGAAGCTGCCCGGTTCTGTGCAGGTGGCAGCCTTCTGGCTGGTGAGCTTGTAATTATGGTCGCAGCCGGAGGGCGTGTCCTCGTAGCCGGGCATTTTTGTGTCGCAGCGGTCACATTTACCGGAAACGTAGCTGTGACCCAGCGCGTTTCCTTCGGTTATGCCGCAGGCTGTGCAGGTCTTGGCCTGCGTACAGGTAGCATCGCGGAAGCTGTGACCCAGCGCGGGGATCTCGTCGGTAAATTCCTCGCCGCACAGGGTACAGGCGGAGATAATGGAGCCGGACTGGGTACAGGCGGGATCCAGTATGCTGATGACTTCGGTTTGGTGTTCGCAGGGGGTGCTGCCGGTGGGCTGCGTAGGTTCACTGCTGGGGGCAGTGCTCTCAGGCTCGGTCTGCTTGGAGGGATCGGTGGGGGCTGTCTGAGCGGAGGTCGTGTCCGGCACAGAGCTGCCCGGCGTATCCTGGGCTCCGCAGGCGCACAGAGAAAGCACCATAGCCAGCGCCAAAAGTAAGGAAAGAATCTTCTTCATAGGGAAATACCAGCTTTCATGTCGAAATATACCAATATATTTTATCATACGAATCTCTGGGATGCAAGTATGA
>CANBCW010000069.1 GCA_947367115.1 uncultured Clostridia bacterium
CCTCTCAGACCGGCTACTGATCGTCGCCATGGTGGGCCGTTACCCCGCCATCTAGCTAATCAGACGCGAGACCATCTCTCAGCACATTAAGCTTTGACTTCTGTACCATGCGGTACTAAAGTGTTATGCGGTATTAGCAGTCGTTTCCAACTGTTGTCCCCCACTGAGAGGCAGGTTCCTCACGCGTTACTCACCCGTTCGCCACTAAGTGATAACCGAAATCATCACTCCGTTCGACTTGCATGTGTTAGGCACGCCGCCAGCGTTCGTCCTGAGCCAGGATCAAACTCTCAAAAAATTGTATCTAAACTGCCTCTCAGCAGCTCAAATCAAGTTTTGAATAATTTGCTTCTAGCATTTATTACTCAAGAATTTTCGTTGGCTGTTTCTATTCGTTCGTACACGAACTCTCAAACAATCCATTTATTGTCCAAGGTGTTCATTTCTTGTCTGCGTTATTCAATTTACAAGGTACAGCCGCCGTCCTCCAGACTTGCGCCGTTCATCGGACAGCTTGCACATTTTAGCACATCAGTTTTCATTTGTCAAGAACTTTTTTCATTTCTCGTCAAATTCTTTTCTGAAGTCTTATGCATTTGGCTCCTCAACGGAGCGCTTGCATATATTATCAGACGAGGCCGCAAATGTCAAGCACTTTTTTCGCTTTTTTACGACTTTTTTATTTTTTCTAGACCTTGTGTCAAAAGCGGCATCGCGACCCAAAATACAGCCGCACCGAACAGCAGAATCCAGGCCGATATGTGCAATCCGCACAACATCCATATTACCGCGCTCAGCGCGCTGATCCACACACCCGCTTTCCCTGAGCCGCCCCACAGTCGTTGAAACATTGCACCGCAGACTGTCAAAAACATACTCAGCAATGCAAACCACCCTGCCGTCATCCCTGCAGAGATCACGGCTTCAAACCGCTGGGCGACTCCCATCAGACTGATGCTTCGGCTCATCTCATAAAAAGCGCCATCAACTTTGCTCGCAACGGCAGGTGACAATGCACCAGCTGTAATAAGCGACGCGCACAGAGTGAACACGGACGGCAGAACCAAACGCGGCTCCCAGGCTGCTTCTGTCCGCAGCAGGCATGCGGCAGCAGCGGGAAAAAGAAACAGCAGCAGACCCAATTCATGAGGCATTTCCCATTGAGGCCGCAGCCATTCCCAGCGCATATCTTTCACGCCAGCGCCAAACACGGCCAGATACATGATCAACACGAACCAAAACAACACCGCCCCTACCCGAGCAGCGGTAGACGGCCCCTTTTGAGCCGACCAAGCAGACAGCGCTATCAGAATCAGCGGCACGGCCAGACCACCCTCTCCCTGCGGCCAGCACTCGGCAGCATGAGAGGCCAGTTGTCCCAACACCATTATCATATAGACAATCCACAAGAAGCATTGCCACCGTTTCGGCTCCCAGCCGCTCCGCCACACAAAATAGACCGCCAAATTGCCGAGAATACCCGCGACCCCGATCCAAAGCCACGAACTGCCGCTCAGCAGCTGAATCATGACTGGTGTCAGACCTGCGAAGAGCCAGGCGCTAAGCTGACGAGCCGGAAGTTTTTCACGAAACAAGTTTCATTCTCCCTTCCCGCATGACCAGTGTCTTTAACTGATGCTTTCCGGCTCGATATTCCATCAGCGTTACTTCCGGAGCATGCTGCTGTAAATACGCACCCACTTGCGTCATGTCCAATTCCCCCTCCCCCAGACATACCGAGCAGGATGGACGCAGCTGCTTCATCATCGCAGGAAGCAGGTCAACACAATCTTGGGAAACGATCAGATAATCCGCCGTGTCCAAAAACACTTCCCGGGATGCGGCAGCGTTCAGGTCTTTCAGTGCATCCTTCAGGGTCTCCCCCATCCCCCAATCGCCCATATCTGTTTCGAGCACGACTTCCCCCTCCGGGCAGGTCAGGCGCACCACCTGAACAGGCTGCAGCTTGGCAACATCTATTCCGGCGGCTGCTTTTCCGCTTAATGCCGCAATCGCGGCAACAACGCCAATATACCAAAGCCATCGCTTCAACGCTGGTTCCTCCCATCCTCCGGCCGCAGGCGGCTGCTGCGGTGCTTATTGTTTTTTAATCTTCCACGCAGAATGTTGGGCGTGTCTCCCTCCGAGAACGGTGCCAGGTATGCCACGTCCAGACTGGTGAGGCCAGACAAATGGATCAACAGCAGGATTGCGCCCACCGTTACGCCAAACAAGCCGCCCAGTGCGCCCAGCGCAGCAATCGCGAAGCGCCATACGCGAACCGCCTCCGCAAAATCCCGGTTCGGCTGAACAAAGCCGCATACTCCCGCGATGCTGACAGCGATCAGTGCAGCCGGAGAGATCAGTTTCGCTTCCACAGCCGCTGTGCCCACTACAATGCCGCCAATGATGGACACGGACTGTCCGATTGCCCGCGGCAAGTGGATGCCGGATTCCTGCAGCAATTCAAACGCGATCAGCAGCCCCAGCACTTCTACGGCTGTGGAAAACGGAACGGACTGCTTGCTTTCTATGATCGCACGCAGCAGCGGCAGCGGAATCATTTCATGGTGAAATGTAGTCATGGCGATGAAGAAGCCCGGAAGCAGCAAACTCAGCAGCAGAGCGGCATAGCGCAGTACACGAACGCAGGAGGCCGACACATAGTCGATGCCCCGATCCTCCGGACTCATCATCAGGCTGCCCACATCTACCGGAGCCAGATACCCCAAGGGCAGTCCATCCACCAGCAGCCCCACTTGGCCATCCAGAATCCCCTGGCAAAAGCGGTCTGTCCGCTCGGTATACTGCAAAAGCGGAAAGGCGGTTGCACGAGATCCGGTGACATATTCCTCTACCGATGCCGGGGACACAAAGCCGTCAATGTCGATCTCATTCAACCGTCCCTTCATCCGTTCTACCAATTCCCGGTTGGTGACCCCCTCCAGCCAGACCACGGAAACATTGGTCAGGCTCCGGCGGCCTACCTGCGTTTCATACAGCCGCAGATCCGGGGAGCGCAGATGGCGGCGAAGCAGACCGGTGTTGATGCGAACATTCTCCACGAATGCATCCTTGGAGCCCTTGACCGTATTTTCCACCTCCGGAGGAGCCGGCCCGCGGTTGACACCGGTTTTAACTTCAAAGGCAATGGCTCCGGCACCAGGGAACAGGATGACGCAGAAACCGTTGACCAGCTTCAGCGCCACGGCATCCAAATCTTTGCAGGGATCAGCCACGGAATTATAGACCATGCCATGAAGGGCACGATCATAAAGCTCTGTGATCGACAAAGCCGTCAGATGCTCGGTGATCGGTTTGATCACATAATCCGATGTATCGCCGCCGGCGGTCAGACCGTCGATTGCATAGGAATACAGCGTCCATGGGCCGCACTGCAGTTTTCGGGCGATGAAATCATTGGCTCCCTTAAAAATCGCGCGAATATTCTCGTCTGTCAGCTTGCCGGGATAAGCAGGATCAGGTCTAGGTGTGTAATGCTCCACCGCTTCTCACCTCTGATCCAGTTTGCCCGGAAGCGAGAGAATTATCAGGATTTGAATTGCATTTTTGCGGTGGGAATGATATAGTAATTTATTATCGCAAAGCAAAAGGAGAAACCCATGTCTCATGTTATTGCCGCCGTATCTACGGGCAATCAGATTTCTGCCATCGGCATTATCCGGCTGACCGGTGACGGCTGCGCGGAAATCGCCGGAACGGTATTTACATTAAATAATGGAAAACACCTGCAGGAAGCACCGGAGCGCAAGCTGATGCTGGGCGCTTTGCACGACAAGGACGGTCGGGTCATCGACTCCTGCTGCGCCGTTTATTCCCGCGGCCCTCACAGTTACACCGGCGAAGACACGGTGGAATTCCACTGCCATGGTTCCCCCGCCGTCCTGGCGGCCGGATTGGAAGCCCTGTACATTGCAGGTGCCAAGCCCGCTGGGCGGGGGGAATTTACAAAGCGCGCATTTTTAAACGGTAAGCTGGATCTGACCCAAGCCGAAGCGGTCATTGATCTGATCGAAGCGGACACAGCCGATGCCGCCGCCAACGCGGCCGGTCAGGTCGGCGGCACACTTCAGCGGAAGCTGGCTCCCATCTACGATGATCTGACCAACCTGTGCAGCCACTTTCACGCGGTGCTGGACTATCCTGACGAGGATATTGAGGATTTCGGCCTAGCGGCCTACGAGGGCGCTTTGCGTTCCGATGCCAAGGCACTCCATACATTATTAAAAACATACGGTCAGGGCCGTATTCTGCAGCAGGGTGTCGCCGCCGCCATCGTGGGCAAGCCCAATGTGGGCAAGTCCAGTCTGCTGAACGCCTTGGCTGGTTACGAACGCGTCATCGTCACCGACATCCCCGGTACTACCCGGGATACAGTAGAAGAAACGGTAATGCTTGGCTCTACCCGGCTTCGGCTCATTGATACCGCCGGTATTCGGGAAACCGCGGACACCGTGGAAGCCATTGGCGTAGAGCGGAGTAAAAAAGCCATTGAGGAAGCGGATCTGGTGATTTTTGTCTGCGACGGCTCCACTGGGCTTACCGGCGAAGACGAAGCGATCATTGATCTTTGTCTGGAGCATGAAAACGCCATTGCACTGATCAACAAATCGGATCTCGGCAGCAAGATCATCCCCAGTGATCTGCCTTTTATAGCTGTGATCCACACCTGCACCAAGACCGGCGCGGGGCTGGATCAGCTTTCAGACATGGTAGATGCCATGTTTGAAAGCGAAATTCCCTGTGACGGTTCTATTTTGACCAACGCCCGGCAATATGATGCCATCCGCCGGGCGTACGAGGCCATGCTCTCTGCCCTGCAGGGGCTCAAGCTGGGGCTGACCCCCGATGCCGTGCTGACGGATGTAGAGGAAGCCATGGAAGCCATGGGTGAAGTCACCGGCGCAACGGTAAGAGAGGATATCACCGCACGGATCTTTGAGCGGTTCTGCGTGGGGAAATAAAAAGATAAATTGTTGTTTATGGAGTTATTGGCGCACGAAAAAAGAAATATGTCATTGCGAGCCAGCGCGCACGCTGGCGTGGCAATCCCCCGGTTTTTCCGGCGTTTTTGGTGGTTATCGTAACATTTGAGCATCGCCGTGGGGGATTGCCACGGCCCTTCGGGCCTCGCAATGACAGCGTATCTTCAGTGCGCTAAACAACAATTTATAGGACTGAAAAGGAACGACAGACTATGATCTATTTAGACAACTCCGCCACCACGAAGCCCTGCAAGGAGGCTGTGGAGGCGATGACAAAAGCACTGGTGGAGGACTGGGGTAATCCCAGCGCCCTGTACGGCTTCGGTATTGACGCAGCCCATGCCCTGCGCAGCGCCCGCAATCAGGTTGCCGCCGCCATGGGTGCCGAACGCGACCGGGTCTTCTTCACCTCCGGCGGCACCGAAGCAGACAACTGGGCCATTTTCAGCACCGCCAAACGTTACGGCAAAAAGAACAAGCACATTATCACCACCGCCATTGAGCATCACGCCATCCTCAACTGCATGAAGGAGCTGGAAAGTCAGGGCTTTGAGGTAACCTACCTGCAGCCGGACTCTCTCGGCCGGATCACAATCGATTCTCTGAAAGCGGCGCTGCGGAAGGATACCATTCTTGTTTCCATTATGATGGTGAACAACGAGACCGGCGCGGTGATGCCCATTTCCCAGATGGCGAAGCTGACTCACCGGATCGCTCCCGATGCGGTATTCCACACCGACGCGGTGCAGGGCTTCCTGAAGGTTCCCTTTGCCGCTAAGACACTGGGTGCGGATCTGATCTCCGTTTCTTCCCACAAGATCCACGGCCCCAAGGGTGCCGGTGCTTTGTACATCAGCCCCCGGCTGAGATCCTTCCCTGCTTTAATTCTGGGCGGCGGACAAGAAGGGGGCTACCGCAGCGGAACGGAAGGCACTCCTGCCATCTTCGGCTTTGCCGCTGCCTGCGCTGCTCTCAGTGCCACCTTCAAGGAAGATATCCAGCAGGAAAAGCAGATGCTGGATGGAGCCATTGAAGCGCTGTCCACATTAAAGGGTCTTGTCATCAACGGTGCCCACGATGCGCCCCACATTCTTTCCCTGTCTATTCCCGGCCTGCCGACGCAAAACACCATCAACATTTTGCAGGATCACGGCATCTGTGTATCCGCGGGCAGCGCCTGCGCCAAGGGTCACCGCAGTCATGTTCTGGAGGCAATGAAGATCCCTCCGGAGACCATCGATGCCTCTTTCCGGATCTCCATCAGCCGTCAGACTACGCCGGAAGAACTGGCCAAGCTCATCAATGTGATCCAGCAAGAGGCTCTCCCCCGGGCAAGGTGAAATTTTGCACAAATGCAAGTTGCGTTTTCCGGGTGGCAATCGTTCAGATTGCCACCCGGTCTTAATATTTTTGCAAGTTTCAGAAAAAAAGTTGCAAAAAGTACTTGTATTCTTAAATACAATCTGCTACAATAACCCGCGTAATAAATCTTCCTGAGGAGGACATTTGTATATGAGTTATGTAGACGAAACCCTGGCCAGAGTTAAGGCCCAGAACCCCGCCCAGCCTGAGTTCCATCAGGCCGTTGAGGAAGTGCTGGAATCCCTGCGCGTCGTCATTGAGCGCAACGAGGAGACCTACCGCAAGAACGCGCTGCTGGAGCGGCTGACCACCCCTGAGCGCGCCATTCTGTTCCGTGTTCCCTGGGTGGACGACAAGGGTCAGGTTCAGGTGAACAACGGCTACCGCGTGCAGTTCAACAGCGCCATCGGCCCCTACAAGGGCGGCCTGCGGTTCCACCCCTCCGTCAATCTGGGCGTTATTAAGTTCCTGGGCTTCGAGCAGATCTTCAAGAACTCCCTGACCGGTCTGCCCATCGGCGGCGGTAAGGGCGGCTCTGACTTTGATCCCAAGGGCAAGTCCGACCGGGAAGTCATGGCTTTCTGCCAGAGCTTCATGACCGAGCTGTATAAGTACATCGGCGCGGATACCGACGTGCCTGCCGGTGACATCGGCGTTGGCGGCCGTGAGATCGGCTACCTGTACGGCCAGTACAAGCGCATCCGTGATCTGTATGAAGGCGTTCTGACCGGTAAGGGTCTGAGCTACGGCGGCAGCCTTGCCCGTACCCAGGCGACCGGCTATGGCCTGCTGTATCTGACTGAAGAAATGCTCAAGTGCAACGGCAAGGAGCTGGCCGGCAAGACCGTCGTGGTCTCCGGTGCCGGTAACGTCGCTACCTACGCCATCGAGAAGGCTTGGCAGCTGGGCGCGAAGCCCGTCACCTGCTCCGACTCCAACGGCTGGATCTACGATCCCGACGGCATCGATGTTGCCTTGCTGAAGGACATCAAGGAGGTTCGCCGCGCCCGTCTGACCGAGTATGCCAAGGCTCGTCCCAACGCTGTCTACCATGAGGGCAAGGGTGTGTGGTCCACTCCCTGCGATGTGGCTCTGCCCTGCGCCACCCAGAACGAGCTGAACCTGGACGATGCCAAGATGCTGGTTGCCAATGGCTGCTTCGCTGTGGCCGAGGGTGCCAACATGCCCACCACTCTGGATGCCACCAAGTACCTGCAGGACAGCGGCATTCTCTTCTGCCCCGGTAAGGCTTCCAACGCCGGCGGTGTCGCCACCTCCGCTCTGGAGATGAGCCAGAACTCCGAGCGTCTGAGCTGGACCTTTGAAGAGGTCGATGCCAAGCTGAAGAACATCATGGTCAACATCTTCCACAACCTTGACAATGCTGCCAAGGAGTATGGTATGGAAGGCAACTATGTTGCCGGTGCCAACATCGCCGGCTTCCTGAAGGTCGCCGATGCCATGAACGCGCAGGGTATTGTGTAATTTGCATATACAAAAATCGCTCCCGATCCCGGGAGCGATTTTTCCATCTGTATGGTAAATTGGTGTTTGTAGTGATATTGCCGCACAAAAAAGAAGTATGTCATTGCGAGCCAGTGCGCACACTGGCGTGGCAATCCCCTGGTTCTTCCGGTATTTTCGGTGGTAAACGTAACATTTGCGCATCGCCGTGGGGGATTGCC
>CANBCW010000070.1 GCA_947367115.1 uncultured Clostridia bacterium
GTATCGTTACGCCATTGGGTACCGCTCGGTATCGTTTTATCTGCGAGATCTGAGCGCTTCGTTACCGAGTGACCCCCTACGGTGGTAAAGTTTCATCCAGCGTTCGTAACGCATTTGCGGCGGGCCATGCCCGCAAACAATAATTTACCTTCCCATCTCAAAGGAGAACTTTCGCTATGGCATGGCTTGAAATAACCATCAACACGACCTCGGCCAGTATCGGCTCCGTTGCAAACGCCCTGACTGCCGCCGGTTTTTCTGATCTGGTTTTGGAGGATCAAACCGAATTTGAAACCTTTCTGGACGAGAACCGGGCGTACTGGGACTATATTGATGAAGCGCTGCAGGAAAAGCTTCAGGGTTTATCTTGCGTGAAGCTGTACTTAGAGGACACAGACACTGCCGGAATGGACAAGCTCAAAGCCGTAATGAAGCGGCTTCAGCTGACCATGCAGGTTGCTCCCCTGCCCGATGTGAACTATGAAGAAAGCTGGAAGGACAATTATCCGCCCCAGCCCATCGGTCAAAAGCTCATGGTTCTCCCTTGCTGGCTGGCCGATTCTGACACCGAGGGCCGTGCCCCTGTGATTCTGGATCCGGGTCTGACCTTCGGCACCGGTGCTCACCCTTCTACGCAGATGGTCATGGAGGCCATGGAGGAGCTGGTATCCCCCGGCGACCGCTGTCTGGATCTGGGCAGTGGCAGCGGCATCCTGTCGATCACTGCACTGCGGCTGGGCGCGCAGAGTGCCGTCGGTGTGGATATCGACCCCAAAGCCGAGGACATCGCCCGAGAGAACGCTGCCTACAATCATTTCACTGCCCCGGCGTTCACCGCCCTCACCGGCAATGTCACCGCGGATACAGCCCTGATGGAACGGCTCTCGCAAAATGAATACGATGTGGTGCTTGTCAATATCGTGGCGGATGTGATCATCGGTCTTGCACCGGTGCTGCCCAATTTCCTGACGAGCAAAAGCCACCTCATCTGCTCCGGCATTCTGAATACGCGCCTTGCGGACGTGCAGACTGCCCTGACCGCTGCCGGACTGACCGTGACCTCCGTCCGTGAAAAAGAGGACTGGCGCTGCGTCACCGCCAAAAGGAGGGACGCATGAATATTTCTTACCGCACCCGGCGGGTATTTCGCCGTCTGGGAAAAGCAATCGTGATCCTCGCCATCGCCGCCATAGTCGCATGGCTGTGCTGGATCATCTGGGTGGGGCGGTACATCGTCTACACGCCCGACGGTGCCAAACTGGATTTTAACCTTGGCGATTTTCCCGAAGGCGTTCTGGCCGTCCCCCCTACCGATGCTGAAAATGTTGAGATTTTCTACGAGGAGCCCCAGATCGATGTGACCATCCCCGTTGTAGAAAAGACCAGCATCCAAGGTTATTACATTGACTTTGAGGATCTGAAAACGGACATTTCTGCTGTGAAGGCCAAGCTTGACAAGCTGCCCGCCGGAACCGCTGTACTCCTGGATGTAAAGAACATCAAAGGCTACTTCCACTACTCTACCTCCGTTGGCACGACAGCCTCCAAGGATGTGGATACCGCCCAGATGGACGCGCTGATCGAATATCTGGCAAACAGCAACCTGTACACCATCGCTCGTATTCCTGCCTTCCGGGACTGGGAATACGGCTTGAACCACGTTCCCAGCGGTCTGCCGAAAAAGGACGGCAACGGCTCGCTGTGGATGGATGACAGCAACTGCTACTGGCTGGATCCCACGGATGAGGATGCCCTGAACTATTTGCTTCGCATTACCGTGGAGCTGCGCAGCCTTGGTTTTGATGAAGTCGTCTATACCGATTTCCGCTTCCCCAATACGGATAAGATCATCTTTGAAGGTGATAAAGCGCAGGCCATCGCCGAGGCTGCCGCCGCATTGGCCGCTGCCTGCACCACAGACCGGTTCTGCGTCTCCTTCGTGAGCACCACCCCCACATTCCAACTGCCTGAAGGCAACTGCCGCCTGTACTTGCAGGATGTTGCCGCAGCGGACGTGGAAACGGTAGCCTCGCAGGTACCTACCGATGATCCCAGCCTGCATGTCCTGTTTATGACCACTGTCAACGATACTCGTTTTGATGACTACTGCGTCCTGCGCCCTCTATCCAGCGCGCATTAAATCAAAAAACACCGAAGGGCTGCTGCGTACCGCAACAGCCCTTCACATTATCTCATGCCATCCGGTAAATCCGCAGGATGGCTTTTTTCTTGTCCCACGCGGCGGCGCAGAGATTGCCCCCGCCATCGAAATGAACGCCGATGATCTCACCCTTGAGTTTGTGCCTTGCAAGCGCCGTACGCAAATCCTTACTCCACGCCTCCAGCGTACTGTTGGCACGCCGCATCCAGATACGCCCGGAAGAATCCGTGCCGCAGGGGATCCGCAGAGCTTTGTCCCGAATTTCATTCCCCACTGCCAGTGTTGTGGTGTTGACCACCAGCACCTTGCTCTGATAGAAAAACAGATATGCCATTTCCCCATCGGGTGAAAAATCAGCTTCCTGAAGATAATCTGCCGCCTCCACTTTCCCCAGCAGGTTGCAGTTTTCGTCCAGCTTCAGCAGCCAGTGTCGGAAACCGCTATCCGTGTCCTGAGAGTACCCGATCCACCAGATGCCGTCCCGGCAGCCATAATAATATACCACATGCGTTTCCAGCGTCAGCCGTCCCAGCGTTTTTCCGGTCTGCGCATCCAAGCACTTCACAGTGCTGACTACGCCGTACTCTCCCTCAGCGCATTCGTACAGCAGCAGCTTTTCATCGCCGCAGCCCAGATAGTTGGCATCCCGGTAATGTGTCCACAACCGGTACCCCTCCGCGTCGCAGCAGGTCAGCAGGCGGTCACTCCGGTTGCCATACGGAATTAAAACGCGGCCGTTCTCCAGAATATAAAACCAGGGCATTGCGGCAAAATCTTTTGGAAGTTTTCCCTCCGAATCGTACGCGACTCCCTCTCCGTCCGCAACTCCGATCAGCCGCCCATGATCTTCCCGATAGTCCAGCCGTTCCTCTGTCCCTCCAGCAACCGCCAGCGTGCCATCAGGCTGAACTTTCCACCACACCGTCTTGGTATGAGCCCATTCCATAGACCAAGGTTCCTCACTCATATAATACATGGGTGAGCGCACCATATCGAAGCCATTGATTGTTTGACGGAACTGCTCAATCTGCTGAATCAACTCCGCGGTGGTGGCATTTTTGATCGTTAGGGGCTTTGAGATTTCCCCGATCCATTGATCAACCTTTTGAATTTCCCGGCAAACATGGCACTCGGGCAGAACCTCCCGGCAGTACTCCAGCGGTGCCCCCAACAGCTTAGCCGTCAATTCCATCTGCATCTGCGCATCTGCCTTGCTCCAAACGGTTCGCAGCCGCCCTGCGTCCTCTCTCCCCAGCCCCAGCAGCTCGCAGAATCGCGGGATGTTCCCCATCTTATTTTCAAATTCCGGACTGAATAGATGCTGCGTGATACGCTTGCCATCCTGATAAACCGCAAACTCCACAGCATCGCTGTCAAAAATGCTGGCATCCAGCACCGGCTGCGGCACCTGTTTCGACAGTCGTCTTGCCAGCTTTCCGCCTATTTCATCATGGTTCTCCGGGAAAACGGAAACAAACCGTTCTGACCAGACGCCCACTGCCGCCTTCGGCATAAGACTGCGGATCTGCTCCACATCACCACCAGGTATGTGGATGCTTTCCAGCGTCGTCCCCATTTTATCCCTCCTTCAAAAACCGCCTGCCCCTTTATGGAGCAGGCGGCGGCAATGACACGTCTTACAGCGAGGAATAGCCGTGGGAATTGACCAGTGCGTCAATTTTTCTGCCCTTCTTGCAGTAGGGGCAGTCCTTGTAATCATAGCTGGCGTAATCCGGGAAGTCGCTGAGGTTGTATACCGAGCGGACAGGCAAATCGCCCAGCTTATCCACCGCACTGTACAGCGCCGCAACGCCGACCACTTCGCCGCCGTAGTAGCCAACGGCCTCGATGCCCTTGTTGGCCGTATAGCCGGTGGTGCAGGAAGCCATCAGAATCAGCACATGCTTATTGCGGATCATCGTCTGGATGTTATCCCGGAAGATCATCTGAGAGTTGGAGTTGTATTCCGGCTCCACAACGTAAATGGTGTTGTGGGTGTTGATGCTGCGGAAGCCGCTCTTGGTCAGCTCCTCAGCCAGACAAGTGCCGATCACCGAAGTGCCGTCCAGGCACAGGATGGTATCCACAGGCGTGTTATTCACAAAGCTTGTCACCAGTTGCTTGGCAACAGCCTGCGCCTCACTCAGACGAGTCTTGGGATAAGTAATGTCAATATAATAATTGATATGGCTGTGGTTGGTGGCAAAATGTCCGTGAGCAAACCGCAGAGGGACGTTTCCATGGCGCACAGGCAGATGTGTAATTTCGATCATAAGTAAGTCCTCCATATCTGTGAAATAAAAAAGAAAGCGTTTTTGATCCCCGGCAACAGCGTTTTTGCCGGATGCTCAAAAAACGCTTTTTTTCATTATAACCCGAAGGGTCTAAGAATTTCAAGAAAAATCCACCCGGCGGGCTATCCAAAATTTCACAGTGATTCTTGTGCAGATTGTCTTTTCAGAAGCTGTGGTTCTTCCTCCAAAAACTGCTGGGCAATGATCTGGCAGATATCCCCCGCAGCAATCATTCGGTGGATCTCCGGAAAGCTGACCCACTTAACCGCGTCGGTCTCTCCGGGCAGCAGTACAATCTCATCCGCGGATCCTGTCCATTTCAGGCAGTAATGATCGTAAAAACAGTTTCGATCCCGGACGGAACGCAGAAATTCCAACTCCGACAGCTCCGCCCGGATACCGGTCTCCTCCCACAGCTCACGCCGGATGGCCGGCAGGCTGTCCTCCCCGGCCTGAGCGGCACCGCCGGAATTTTCCCAAGTACCGGAAAAGGTCTTGCCGGGCGCGCGCCGGGTCAGCAGGATGTTCCCCCGGCCATCGTGAACCCACACACAGACCACGAGGCCGAACTCTCCTTCCTGCCAGGGCGTACCGCGCAGATGCACCCGCCCGGTCAGATTTCTGTTTTCATCATAAATGTCATTGTATTCCATGGTGATCTCTCCCATCTGACGCTCAATTCAGCTGCTCATCCATCCAGTCGTACCGTTCTTGCAGGAAGGCTTTCAGCCGCTGGATGATTTTTGATTGATAGTACGATTTTAGCATAAAACCTATTACTTTACAACCGTGTCTAATTGCCGCCAGCATTCATTGTGTACTAGTCGGATTTTTTGTTCCTCTAAATATCCAATCATTGACATCTGGAGGAAAAAACAATATCATAAAATCAAGAAAGGAAAGTGACGCTTATGAAGATCAAGAAGATAGCTTGTCTGCTAATGGCGCTGGCGATGATCTGGATGACGGCGAGCTGCCGGGTCAACGACGGCAGCGTCACGGAGCTGACGGATCCACCCGGCATCCAGCAGACTACCCCGGCCGATCCCGGTTCGGATGGCCCCAGCAAGCCGGTTGAGCCGGTTGATCCTGTGGATCCTTCTGCTCCCAGTGAGCCGGATGTAACGGAGCCGGGGTTGAGTGATCCGGATCCCAGTGAGCCGGTAGATCCCTCTGCCCCTTCCGATCCTGTGGTTCCCAGCGAGCCGGAGCATGAACATGCATACAGCGAGGCTGTGACGGCAGCTACTTGCACTGAGGATGGTTTTACTACTTACTCCTGCGAGTGCGGCGATACTTACGTTGGTGATCGAGTTGAGGCCACCGGGCATAGCTGGGGTGAATGGGTAACTACCAAGGAACCCACTGAGGCGGCTACCGGCACTGCGGAGCGGACTTGTTCCGGGTGCGGCAGCAAGGAGAGCAAGGTGCTGGATAAGATCATTCCTGACCATACCCACAGCTACAGCGGTAAGGTTACGACCGCTGCGACTTGCACCAAGGAAGGCGTTAAGACCTACACCTGCTCCTGCGGCGGTTCTTACACCGAGAGCATCGAGAAGATCCCCCACAGCTACAAGACCACGGTCACGAAGCCCACTTGCACGGATAAGGGCTACACCACTTATAAGTGCAGCTCCTGCGGTGACAGCTATAAGGATGATTATGTAACAGCCAAGGGCCACTCCTACGGTAACTACAAGTCCAATGGCGATGCCACTTGCACCAAGGACGGCACCAAGACTGGCTCCTGCTCTGCTTGCGGCGCAAAGAACACCATCACGGATACCGGCTCTGCCAAGGGCCACAGCTACAAGGCTACCGTTACCGCTCCCACCTGCACTGAAAAGGGCTACACCACGAATACCTGTAAGACCTGCGGTGATACCTACAAGGACAGCTACGTTAACGCCACCGGGCATAAGTACAACAGCTACACCAGCAATGGCGATGCAACCTGTTCCAAGGACGGCACCAAGACCGCTACTTGCGCCAATGGTTGCGGAATGAAGGACACCGTGACTGATGTTGGTTCCATGGTCGATCACGATTACAAGGTGATCAAGACCGTAGAATCCTTTATCACCGGCCCTGGTTTCCAGCGTTTCGAGTGCAGCTTCTGCAAAAAGACCTACACCGAAGATCTTCCCGAGTGGACTGAGGAGGAGCGTAACCAATTCCTGCGTGATGTGGAAGCGGCAGTTGTGAAGTACATTAACCAATTTCGTATTGAACAGGGTGATACAACAGCGATAGTCCTTCCCGGCATGACGCAAGTCGCTCAATACAGAGCCGTCCAACTACAGTCCAACTTCGATCACGATGTAGACGATATTCGGGAAGCTCATGCGCGGTTTCAGTATGGCAGGTGGATCGATGCAACCCAGTGGGGAGAAGATGAAGCTGATAGCTACTGGACAGCTAATGCTACAGAAGCAATAGCTACAAGAGGCCCCGGCCAGGATAGAACCGCTGACGAAATCGGGTATGCATTTGCTTGTCAAATACGAAACAGCTCTGGACACTGGAGTTACGTTGGTGCCTCGCGCCTACCATATATTGCAGTAGGCGTTGAACACGGATTTGGTATGCAGTTTACGATGTGCATAATGCTATCAACAGAGAATCATGGCTGATACCCTTAATAACTGAATATCCTACGTCACAAGGACGCTTGATTTCAACAAATCAAGCGTCCTTTCTTTGTTGTAAACGTTCCGTCCCGGACGATTACATAAATATCAATTCAAAGAAAGGAATGAAAACATGAAGCAAAAAAGACGATCCGGTTTTTCCCGGATCATGGCGCTCCTGCTGGTCATGCTGCTGGCAGTCAATCTGGTAGTCCCATGCTTTGCGGCAACGGACACGGATTATCCGGTCATTTATCTGGATGACACCAAAACCTTCGAGACCGGTGTTCTGAACTACGATTATGACCAGATCCCCAGCTATATGCTGAACAGTACGATCCTGCGGGCGCTGGAGTTCATCGGGTACGATGTGCAGTTTCTCAAAGACCAGAAGCTGCTATTCCACCCAAGCTACACCGGAGCCAGCCTGGAGGCTGCACAGTATCTGCTGCGAGAAGATCCCATTTTAACGGAGATCGATTACAGCACACAGGGTTCCCCGGAGCCGTGCATTTAGCTTGGTTGGAATCCCTCCCTACAGCAATAAAAAATGCAGATACCCAATTGGGTATCTGCATTTTTTGGCAGAGGATGAGGGATTCGATTTAATCAAGGTGTCGTCCTCGTCGAGCTGGGGACGAGCAAGGCTCCCCCGGAGCCTTGCATTTAAATCGGTTCGAATCCCTCACATCAGCAAAATAAAAAATCCGACCACATCTGTGGTCGGATTTTTTATGGCAGAGGATGAGGGATTCGAACCCCCGCAAACGGAGTCAGAGTCCGGTGTGCTACCGTTACACAAATCCTCTATCTCA
>CANBCW010000071.1 GCA_947367115.1 uncultured Clostridia bacterium
TTCCAGGAAGGGCCTAAAAATCCTTTGAAGGGCACATCGATGAAGTCCCTGGTGTCTGCTTTTTACGCCCAGTTTAGGGTGGATGCTGGGGGTTAAGGATCCCGGGCGCGCTCCAATGGCATGGAGCATACGACCCGGTTTCCGTGGAGACTCAGACCTTGTGCGACGGCGGTAAGTTTCCCCATCCGGGGGCCCGTCCGCGTACGAACTGAGTAAGAACCTGCAAGGCGGTGCACAGAATCGTGTGCTGCGTGCAGTGTAGCCTGCCTTGAGTGAACCTGCGGGGAAGGGAGAACAGGCTGGATGGCGTTATGGCCATAGCGCTTCCGGTTATCGCTCCCGGAAACCATGCTTGCAAAAGAGGCTAAGACTATGGCACATTCTGCCGTGGAAATCACCTAGGCTGTCTGAATAAGGGCAGGCAGGGGATTACAGTACGGACTAAGTGGCAATCGGGTATTCATTTTGGCAACACTTGAACGGACGGATCAAATGGAAACGGCCTGCGCGGCAACGGCGGGTTCTGTCCGGGGAAAACCAACCCGACCTAAGCCGTAAGATTTATCCTGCCTGCTACCGTCCTTTATTACATGCAAGAGAGGGACATTGTAAATGTCTAAATCTGAAAGCGCCGCTGCTAAAAAGGAGCGGAATAAGACGATCCGCTGGGTCGTCACTATTTTTTTCGTAACCATTTTGATCTCCGGCGTGATCTCACTGCTGTCGGATTACATTATGTCCATCAGCGGGGTCGTGGTAGCCTTCCTGATTTTGTTTGCCATTATTCTGATCGGCATTATTTTTGATATCATTGGTGTGGCAGTTGCGTCCGCTGATGAAAAGCCTTTTCATTCCATGGCGGCTCGAAAGGTGCCTGGCGCGCAGGATGCCATTAAACTGCTGCGCAATGCCGAACGCGTCAGTTCCATCTGTAATGATGTGGTTGGCGATATCTGCGGCGTTGTTTCCGGTTCCGCATCTGCCACCATTGCGGCACAGGTTCTGCAAAGCGTTGCATTTGGCTGGCCGCAACTTATTTCGTTGGCTATGTCCGCCCTTGTGGCCGGACTTACGGTCGGCGGCAAGGCCATTGGCAAGACCTTTGCCATGAATTCCTGTACCGAGATCATTTCCTTTGTGGGACGGATCCTGTATGTGATGCATCACCCGGCATCACTTTTTAAGAAGAAAAAGAAAAAATAACGTTAGGTTGTGTCGCTTCGTGAGTATATTAGAGAATATCCACGGTCACGAGGATCTGCTGCGCCTGAGCGATGAAGAACGTCTGCTGCTTTGCCAGCAGATCAGAGCGTTTCTGATCGATCGTGTATCCAAAACCGGCGGGCATTTGGCCTCGAATTTGGGTACCGTTGAGCTGACCGTAGCCCTTGAGACCGTTTATAACACGAATGAAGACCGTCTGGTTTTTGATGTTGGCCATCAGTCTTATGTCCATAAGATGCTGACAGGACGCCAGGCGGATTTTGAGCGTTTGCGTCAGTTCGGAGGCATGGCGGGTTTTCCTAAGCCCTGTGAAAGTGATACGGATGCATTCGTTGCAGGTCATGCTTCAAGCTCTGTTTCTATCGCGTTGGGCATGGCTCGGGCGAGAACGCTTTCCGGTAAGGATTATGATGTAGTTGCCGTCATCGGTGATGGGGCGGCTACCGGCGGTATGGCCTATGAGGGCCTGAATGATGCCGCTGAAAGCCATGAGCCCATGGTCATCATCCTCAACGACAATGAAATGTCCATTGACCGTAATGTTGGCGGTATGGCGCACCATCTTTCCAGATTGCGTACCAAGGAAAGTTATCTTGGTATGAAGCAGCGCTACCGCAGCTTTATGAGCAAGACCAAGGCCGGTGCTGTTATTTACCGCACTACGCGTTCCGTCAAGGACTGGTTCAAGCGGATGGTGCTGCCAATTACATTGTTTGAGAATATGGGCTTGACGTATTTAGGGCCGGTTGACGGCAATGATCTGCCGAATCTCATTGGGCTGCTGCGTCTTGCCAAAGAGATGAAGAAGCCTGTTCTCGTCCATGTCCTGACCAAAAAAGGAAAGGGATACACCTTTGCCGAGGAGAATCCCTCCAAGTTCCACGGTATCGGCAAATTTGATCCAGCCACCGGCGAAACCTTCAGCAAGGGCGGTGCTACCTTCTCCGACAGCTTCGGAAAGACAATGCTTGCGCTTGCGCAAAAAGATGACCGAATCTGCGCTATTACCGCAGCAATGCCCGGCGGAACCGGTCTGCTGGAATTTAAAAAGACGTATCCAAAGCGTACCTTTGATGTAGGTATTGCAGAGGAACACGCAGTCTCCATGGCCGGTGGACTCGCCAAGCAGGGCATGGTGCCTGTTGTGGCACTGTATTCTACGTTCCTGCAGCGCTCCTATGATATGATCATGCAGGACATTGCGATGCTGCATCTGCATGTGGTTCTGGCAGTTGACAGGGCAGGATTAGTGGGCGAGGATGGTGAGACGCACCACGGCATCTATGACGTGGGATTTATGCGGCACGCCCCCGGTATGACCATTTTGTGTCCTGTAAGCACGCTGGAGCAGCAGAAAATGCTGGAGTGGGCCATTGAAGAGCATGACGGCCCCGTGGCTGTTCGGTATCCGCGCGGCGGTGATCGTGGCTACACAGGCTGTGACTTTGAATTTGGCCCGCAGATCGCCTCACAGGGCGCGGTAGCTTGCCACCGCAGGGGCAGCGATGTTACGCTGATCACATACGGCACCCTGCTGGATAATACCCTCAAAGCCGCGCAGCTGCTCTCCGAACGTGGTATTGATGCGACAGTTCTTCGGCTGTTAACGGTTGCTCCATTGAATGTTGATGCTGTTTTGGAAAATATGTCCGAAACTGCGCATGTGGTTATACTGGAGGAAACGGCTGGCGGCTGCGGGATCCGGGAGGCTCTCGCATGGGAGCTGCATCAGCGCAGGCACGAGGTCAGAGTCGATGGCATTGACCTTGGACATCAGTTCGTTACCCATGGTGATATGAATTCTCTTTACAAGCATTACGGTTTGGATGCTGAGTCCATCGCTGATTTTGTACAGGAGGTGCGTCAGTCATGAAAATTAAAAAACGGCTGGACGTACTTCTGACGGAGCAGGGCTATGCCGATACACGCTCTAAGGCTCAGGCCATCATTATGGCCGGACAGGTTTATGTGAACGGACAAAAGGCTGATAAGCCCGGAATATCCTACGAGGAAACTGTTCAGTTGGAAGTCCGTGGTGATGTCTGTCCCTATGTCAGCCGGGGCGGCCTGAAGCTGGAAAAAGCACTGCGAGATTTTGGCGTGAAGCCCGAGGGCTATGTTTGCAGCGATTCCGGCGCTTCGACCGGTGGCTTTACAGATTGCCTGCTGCAGCAGGGAGCGAAAAAGGTATTTGCCATTGATGTGGGGTACGGTCAGCTTGATTGGAAGATCCGTTCGGATGAACGTGTCGTGGTCATGGAACGGACGAACATCCGCTATGTGACTCCGGAGGATCTGGGAGAGCCCCTTGACCTGTCCGTCATTGATGTGAGTTTCATTTCCCTGAGTATCGTTCTGCCTGCTATCAAGAACCTGCTCAAGCCCACCGGCCAGGTGCTTTGTCTGATCAAGCCCCAGTTTGAGGCGGGGCGGGAAAAGGTTGGCAAGAAGGGGGTCGTCCGGGAACCGGAGACCCACAAGGAAGTGCTGGACAGCTTTGTGTCGCTGGCGGATTCCCTCGGATTTACGATTCTTGGCCTGACCTTTTCTCCAGTGAAAGGACCTGAGGGAAATATCGAATTTTTGGGTCATTTGACATTGGAAGATAAAGAGGGCATCCGTCCGGATACTGCAGATGTGGTGCGTCAGGCACACGATACTTTGAAGGGGTGAATGATAATTGAAGAGAGTGATTTTGACCCCTAATCCTTATCGGGATAAGAATTTTCAGACGGTTCGTCATGCTATGACGATTCTGAAAGATGCCGGGATGGAGCCTCGTCTTTGCCTGCCCTTTGAGGTGGACAGGTCTTATGAGCTGCCCAAGGATCTGCATTTTTATAAGCTGGATCGGGAACTTCAGAATACGGAGCTTGTAATTTGCTTCGGCGGTGACGGTACGATTCTGCATATGGCCAAAGCTGCCACAAGACACGGTGTCCCGATTTTGGGTGTCAACATTGGAACCATGGGCTTTATGGCTGAATTGGAGAGTACGGAGCTGGATAAACTGGCGCAATTAGCCAGCGGTGATTTCAAAATCGACAGCCGCATGATGCTGGACGTGACCGTACGCCGGGATCGGGATATCATCTATCACGATATTTGTCTGAACGACGCAGTCATCACCAAAGGCGCAGTGGCACGCATTGTGCACTTGGCAGTTCACTGTGACGGTGTTCAGGCTATGGAGTGCGGCGGTGATGGCATTATTGTTGCTACACCTACGGGGTCGACCGGTTATAATCTCTCCGCCGGAGGTCCCATCGTGGAGCCGGAAGCGAAAAGTATTTTGGTCACACCCATCTGTGCGCACGATATGGCAAGCCGCTGCATGGTGGCATCCGATCAGCGTGTTATTACGGTGGGGTTGACTCATAATGCACGGCGTAACGCCTTCCTGTCTGTTGATGGCGGCAAGGCTGTCCGGCTGAATATGGGCGATGTGGCGACCATTCGCCGCGCCAATATGGAAACAAAGCTGCTCCGGCTGAAGGATCGCAGCTTCTATGATGTTGTGAATATGAAATTCAAGTGCAATTGATGGGGTGAGGATTTGAAAACACAAAGACAGGCTAAGATCTTAGAGATCGTGACCACCCGGGACGTGGAGACTCAGGAACAGCTGCTTGAGGAACTGCAGGATGCTGGCTTCTACAGCACGCAGGCTACCATTTCCCGAGATATTAAAGAACTGCGGATTGTCAAAGAGCTGACCAGCTTCGGTACTTACCGCTATACCACCTCCTCCAAGGAGGTCAGCGGTACGTTTTCCACCCGGCTCAATACCATTTTCCGTGAATGTGTCACCGGGTTTGACTATGCTCAGAATATCGTGGTTATCCATACGCTGCCTGGTCTGGCATCTGCTGCTGGTTCTGCCGTGGATGCCATGAATATGAGCTTCGTGCTGGGCACGCTTGCTGGTGACGATACGGTTATGATCGTTATGCGCGATACCAATTCCGCAGCGGCATTCTGCAGTGAGATAAAAAATCTGCTGAACTGATTTTACAGGAGGGAAATTGTATGCTGAGTCTGCTTCATATCGAGAATATTGCGGTTATTGAGCGCTCGGACATTTCCTTTGATCAGGGATTCAATGTCCTGACCGGTGAAACAGGTGCGGGTAAATCCATCGTGATCGATGCAATCTCTGCGATTTTAGGTGAGCGTGCTTACAGGGATATGATTCGCACCGGCGCCAATAAGGCATCCGTTCGCGCGGTGTTTACCGATGTTCCCAAGCTCCAATGGTTTGAGGATAACGGCGTGGAATATGATCCTGAAACGGTCATCCAGCGGGAGATCTATCTGGATGGGAAAAATGTCTGCCGTGTCAACGGCACGCTGGTCACGGTGTCCATTTTGCGCAAGCTGGGGATTCAGCTGATCAATATCCATGGGCAGCATGACAGCGCGTCACTGCTGGATGAAGTCAATCATCTGACCTTTCTGGATGCCTTTGGCAATAATGAGAATCTGCGAACCGATTATGCAGAAAAATATAATACTGTAGCCGATCTGCGCCGCCAGATCGAGCGCATGACTATGGACGAAAGTGAAAAGCTGCGCCGTATGGAGACGCTGCGCTATCAGATCGAGGAGATCTCCAAAGCAGAGCTGGAGGCAGGGGAGGACGAAGCACTGGAGGAGCGCCGTAAGCTCCTGCAGAATGCGGAGAAGCTGTCCGACGGCATCAACGCGGCTGTGGAATGCCTCTACGGCGGTGATGAGACCGACGGTGCCGCGACCTTGCTTGCCCAGGCAGAGCGGGAGCTGGCTCGGCTGAGCCGTTATACGGATGCCTTTGCGCAGCTTCACGATAAGGTGGCTGATCTGATGTATCAGGTGCAGGATGTGGCTGAGGAAGCCAGGGATGCCCGGGATGACCTGAGTTACTCTGCTGACGAGTTGGAGCAGATCGAGGCTCGGCTGGATGTGATCCACCGCCTGCGGCGCAAATATGGCGTGACCTGTGCCGACATTCTGGAGTATCTGGAAAAGGCCAAGGCTGAGTTGGACGAGATTGAGTTTGCTGACGATCATCTGGAGCGGCTGAAGGGCAAGCTGAAAAAGGCGGAGAAGAGCGCCTGGGATGCGGCTATTGTCCTGCGGGAGAACCGGAAGACCACCGCTGTGGGGCTGTCTGCGCGAATCTTGACAGAGCTTGCGCAGCTGGATATGCCGAGAGTCCAGTTTTCCTGTGAGTTTGAAGAAAAAGAATTGTCTGCCGACGGTGCGGACAATGTGGTGTTTTATATGTCTGCCAATGCCGGTGAGGCGTTGAAATCCATGAGTAAGGTGGCTTCCGGCGGCGAATTGGCTCGAATTATGCTGGCAATGAAGAATGTGCTGGCAGAGCAGGATCAGGTCAATACACTGATCTTTGATGAGGTGGATACCGGCGTATCCGGCCGGGCGGCACAGAAGGTGGCTGAAAAGCTGAGAAGCGTTGCGGCTCATAAACAGGTGCTGTGCGTGACCCATCTGCCCCAACTCGCAGCGATGGCAAATACACATCTTTTGATCGCCAAGAGCGAGCGGGATGGACGTACTTACACCACTGTGACACCGCTGGATATTGAGGGCAGAAAGCGGGAGCTTGCCCGGATCATCGGCGGCACCAATATCACCGAGACTACGCTGAAAAGTGCAGAGGAGATGCTGCGGGTATAACTTTTGCTTGACAAATCCGCCGGTTTTTGTTAGGATATTTCCAAACTTCATAAATAACGCTTTGATGGGAACAAGTAAGCGCCCACTTTCCTCCAGAGAGTCCCCGGTTGGTGCGAGGGGACAGGAAAATGCGCCGAAATACCTCCCGGAGCGGCCTTCCTGAACAATCAGTAGGGGAGGACGGGTACGCCCGAAACAGCGAAAGGTGTTGCTAGACACTTTGAGGGTCACGCCGTGAGACGTGACTAAACCAGAGGTGGTACCGCGTATTTTACGCCCTCTGTCCTTGCGGACAGAGGGCGTTGTATTTTTTATATAACATTAGGAGGAAACCCAAATGAAAGTATATGACGAGCTGGTTGCCCGCGGGCTCATCGCCCAGGTGACCAATGAGGATGAGATCCGCGAAATGATCGACAACGGCAAAGCCACCTTCTACATTGGCTTTGACCCGACCGCCGACAGCCTGCATGTTGGTCACTTTATGGCTCTGTGCCTGATGAAGCGTCTGCAGATGGCGGGCAATAAGCCCATCGCCCTGATCGGCGGCGGCACCGCCATGATCGGCGATCCCTCCGGCCGAACCGATATGCGGAGCATGATGACCAAGGAGACCATCGACCACAACTGCGCCTGCTTCAAGAAGCAGATGGAGCGGTTCATCGAATTCGGCGAGGGCAAGGCTCAGATGGTCAACAACGCCGACTGGCTTTTGAACCTGAACTACGTTGATTTCATCCGTGAGATCGGCGGCTGCTTCTCCGTCAACAATATGCTGCGGGCTGAGTGCTTCAAGCAGCGCATGGAGAAGGGGCTGAGCTTCCTGGAGTTCAACTATATGCCCATGCAGTCCTACGACTTCTACTACTTGTTCCAGCATTACGGCTGCAATATGCAGTTCGGCGGCAACGACCA
>CANBCW010000072.1 GCA_947367115.1 uncultured Clostridia bacterium
AATATGCACCAACAATGGGCAAAAAGCGCCTTCGGCGAGGGCCGATGTGGTCATCGGCCCCTACGGGCGCGTTTGTTAATTAAACCCGCTAAACAACAATTTACCTTATAAATGATCAATCTTCGTCCAGCTTCAGGACGGCCATGAAGGCTTCACTGGGCACGGAAACGGTACCGAAGGTACGCATCCGCTTCTTGCCTTCCTTCTGCTTTTCCAGCAGCTTTTTCTTACGGGTGATATCACCGCCGTAGCATTTGGCAAGAACATCTTTGCGCAGAGCCTTGATGGTCTCGCGGGCGATGATCTTGCCGCCGATGGCGGCCTGAACAGGAATCTCAAACTGGGCGCGGGGGATGTTATCCTTCAGCTTTTCACAGATCTTCCGGGCTCTGGGATAGGCATTGTCCGCGAAGAGAATGAAGCTCAGCGCGTCCACGATATCGCCGTTCAGGAGAATATCCAGCTTGACCAGCTTGCTGGGACGGTAGCCGATGAGCTCGTAGTCCAGGCTGCCGTAGCCTCTGGTTCTGGATTTCAGCGCGTCAAAGAAATCATAGATGATCTCGTTCAGGGGCATTTCATAGTGCAGTTCCACCCGGCTGGCATCCAGATAGACCATGTCTTTAAATTCGCCACGGCGCTGCTGGCACAGATCCATGATATTGCCCACGTAATCCTGAGGGGCGATCAGACTGACTTTGACGAAGGGCTCTTCGGCAAGCTCGATTTCCATGGGGTCGGGGTAGTCCAGCGGATTGTCCACCATCAGCACCTCACCGCTGGTCTTTGTGACCCGGTAGACGACGTTGGGGGCGGTGGTGATCAGATCCAGATTGTATTCCCGCTCCAGCCGCTCCTGAATGATCTCCATATGCAGCAGACCAAGGAAGCCGCAGCGGAAGCCAAAGCCCAGAGCGATGGAGCTTTCCAGCTCATAGACGAAGGAGGCGTCGTTGAGCTTCAGTTTCTCCAGCGCGTCCCGGAGATCCTGATACTTGGCACCGTCGGCGGGATAAACGCCGGAGAACACCATGGGCTGCACCGGGCGGTAGCCGGGCAGAGGCTCCGGCGCGCCGTTTTCCACGGTGGTGATGGTATCGCCCACCTGCGTGTCGGCAACATTTTTAATGGAGGCGGTGATATAGCCCACTTCACCGGCACCCAGCGCGTCCCGGGGCATCAGACCCAGAGGGCTCATGGTGCCTACTTCGACTACCTTATAGACCGCGCCGGTAGCCATCATGCGGATGTCCTGACCGGGACGAACGGTGCCCTGTTTGATCCGGGTGTAGACGATGACACCCCGGTAGGAATCGTAAACGCTGTCAAAGATCAGGGCTTGCAGCGGAGCGGAACGGTCACCGGTTGGGGCGGGAACATCACGGACGATCATCTCCAAAACGGAGTGGATATTGATGCCGTTCTTGGCGGAGATTTCGGGAGAGTCCTCAGCGGGGATGCCGATGATATCTTCCACCTCGGCCTTGACTTCGGCGGGGCGGGCTGAGGGCAGATCAATCTTGTTGATGACCGGCAGGACTTCCAGCCCGGCATCGATCGCAAGATACGTATTGGCCAGAGTCTGCGCTTCTACGCCCTGAGAAGCGTCTACCACCAGAACAGCGCCCTCACAGGCGGCCAGAGAGCGGCTGACCTCGTAGTTAAAGTCTACATGACCCGGGGTGTCGATCAGGTTCAGGGCATAGACTTCCCCATCATCGGCGGTATAGGTCAGAGTAGCGGCAGTGGCCTTGATGGTGATGCCGCGTTCCCGCTCCAGCTCCATGGAGTCCAGCATCTGCTGCTCCATCTGCCGGGCTTCGACCGCGTTGCACTCCTCGAGCAGCCGGTCAGCCAGGGTAGACTTGCCGTGGTCGATGTGGGCGATAATAGAAAAGTTACGAATTTTGGAAAGTTCGGTCATATCGGTACACCTCGAATAATTAAGGGATGCGAAAGCCACAACAGGGCATACTCATACCATTTTCCCAATTATACCGAATAATTTGAAAAATGTAAACTGTATGTTTTCAGGAATTTTGGGGAAACTGAGTTCATATGGCGACAAAATGCGGCGAAAGGCGCAAAAATTAAAAAGAAATTCATGAAAAACCCCTTGCCAAAATGCGCGAATCGGGATATAGTCTAACGGCAAGAGAAATTTGAGATAAAGAGGGCGCGTACTATGAGCACTTCAAAGAAGAATCCCAAGGCAAATATGGAAGATGTTACTGCCGCTATTCAAGGGCTGATCGCGCAGGGGCGGAAGGAAGGCATGATTCGTGCGTCTGACTTGAATGCCCAGCTTGAGAAGATGGATCTGTCCCCGGAGAAGATTGAGGAGATCTATGACCGATTTGAGGCCATGAATATTCAGATCGTTTCGGCAGATCTGGATCTGGATCTGGGCGACGACTTGGATCTGGGCGATGGCTTGGACGGCGATGTGGATCTCAGCGGCGTAGAGGACGAGGATCTGGTGGATCCTGTTGATCTGGCGGCGGAGTATAATCTGGATGATCCTGTGCGCATGTACCTGAAGGAAATTGGTCAGGTTCGGCTTCTGTCCGCCGAGGAAGAGGTGGAGCTGGCAAAACGGGTCAGCGAGGGTGATCAGGAAGCGAAGAACAAGCTGACGGAAGCCAACCTCCGACTGGTGGTCTCCATCGCGAAGAAATATTCCGGCCGCGGCCTGCACATTCTGGATCTGATCCAGGAGGGCAACACAGGTCTGATCCGCGCTGTCGATAAATTCGACTGGACAAAGGGAAACAAATTCTCTACATATGCTACCTGGTGGATCCGGCAGGCCATCACCCGCGCCATTGCCGATCAGGCCCGAACCATCCGGGTACCGGTGCATATGGTGGAGGTCATTAATAAGGCTACCCGCTGCAACCGCAAGCTGGTGCAGGAGCTGGGCCGTGAGCCCACTGTGGAGGAGATCGCTGCTGAGTTGGGTCTGCCTGTTGAGAAGATCATCGAGGCAAACCGCACCGCTGCCGATACCCTTTCTCTGGACACCCCTGTGGGTGATGAAGAGGATACCTCCATCGGCTCCTTCGTGGAGGACGAGCGTACCCCCGGCCCTGCCGACGCTACCTCCAATGCATTGCTTGCCGAAGCATTGAAGGAGATTCTGGATACCCTGACCGAGCGGGAAGCCGATGTGCTGCGGATGCGCTTCGGTATGTACGATGGCCGTACTCATACCCTGGAAGAAGTAGGGCAGATCTTTGGCGTGACTCGTGAGCGTATCCGTCAGATCGAAAATAAGGCGATCCGCAAGCTGAGACATCCCAGCAGAGCGAAAAAGATTAAAGACTTCTATTGTTGATGGACGACGGCAGTTAACAAAAAATTTTGAAGGGGACTTTTTTCTTTTTGAACCGGCTATTCATAAGACAAGCTCCAGCGTTCGACAAAACGCTGGAGCTTGTTTCTTTGGTTACGGAACCCACCGGCATCAGTTTTGGCGTTCTTTTACAGGTTGCCTGTAACCCGATTGTTGTTGATTTTTCAGGTTAATCATAGTATAATGTTGTCAAAAAAATGTCGCATGGAGGCGAGGAATATGAAAATGAAGAACGGTCTGGCACTGCTTCTTATTTGCCTGCTGATACTGGGAATGGCTGCCTGCAGTTCGAACCCAAGCATCAAGGATCTCAAGAATGTTCAGGAGCTGACCAAGGTGGTCACCGCGGACACCATTTCCGAACTTGAGGATTATAAAAATCTGAAAAAGGTTGATCTGACCGGCAGCACCTGCTACCCGGAGATTGCGGCTTACGCGGCAAAGCATCCTGAGGTGGAGGTAATTTACACGGTTGCCATGGGCGATACCGTGGTCAGCAGCAGCGAGACGGCACTGACCCTGAACGACGGCAGCTATGATTATGATGCGCTGCTGGCAAATCTGAAGTATTTGCCCAAGGTTACTTCTCTGAATCTGCCTGCCACCCGGCTGACTTTCAAGCAGGTGGATGCGCTGCGGCAGTCCTGCCCCAATGTGGAAATCAGCTGCACCATCCGGCTTAACGGCGCGGAACTGGGTGCTGACACCACCGAACTGAACCTGAGCTCGCTGACTTCTGATCAGGTGGATGTCTATGCCGATAAGCTGGGGCTGCTGCCGAACCTGCAGCATGTAGAGCTGATGACAGCGGACGGTACCTGCGGGCTGAGTCTGGAGGATGTGAAGAAGCTCCAGGATGCCGCACCTAACGCGGTATTCAGCTTCGCGTTTGAACTGTTTGGCAAGACGATTTCCAGTGCCGATGAGCGGGTGGAGTTCGTGAACGTGCAGATCGGTGACGAGGGCGAGCAGCAGCTGCGCCAAGCGCTGAATGTGCTGACCAACTGCACCTATTTCAAGCTGGACAACTGCGGTATCAGCATCGAAGTGCTGACCCAGCTGCGTGAGGATTACCCCAATACCGAAATTGTCTGGAGTGAGAATTCCGACATAACCCCCGATCCCGACCCTGATCCTGAACCCGATCCCATTGGCCCCACCAGCACGCCGAATCGGAAGGTGACGATGACCGTCACGGCCTCCACCATTTCCAAACTGGAGCAGTACAAGTATCTGGAGGAAGCGGATCTGACCGGCAGCACCTGCTATGATGCCATCCTGTCCTACATGAAGGCACACCCGACGGTGGATGTATATTTTAACGTTCCTTTGGGTGGCACCACTGTCCAAAATACAACCACAGACCTGTCCCTGAAGCAAGGGGGATATGCTTACGATACGCTTCTGAAAAATCTGAAGTATGTTACCTCTCTGGAGCATCTGAGCCTGCCCAACACGAGCCTGACTGCCCAGCAGATCAACGATTTGCGCAGTGCTTACCCCACGCTTGACATCAGCTACACAATGGCGGTGCAGGGAACAGAAATGAACGAAACCACCACATCGGTGGATTTCTCCGCCCTGACTTCTGATCAGGTGGACGGTGCCATCGCGCAGCTGAAGCAGTATCCCAATGTGGTCTATGTGGAGCTGATGAATGGCGGCAAGAGCAGTCTGTCCATCGCCGATGTGAAGAAGCTGCAGGACGCTGTGCCGAATGTGGTGTTCCATTACAGCTTTGAACTGTTTGGCAAGACCGTTTCCACCACCGATGAGCGAATCGAATATGTGAAGCAGTCCATCGGTGACAGCGGCGAGGCCAAGATCCGTGAGGCTCTGGATATTCTGGACGGCTGCACATACTTCCTGCTGGATGACTGCGGCATCAGCAATGAAATTCTTGCTGATATCCGCTCGGATTATCCCGAAACCAAAGTAGTCTGGCGTATCCACCAGTACAATAAGGGCCGCAGCTGGCTGACAGATACGAAAATACTCCGGGCTGTGTACGGCATCAACGATGATAACAGTTATGCCCTGCGCTACCTCAACGAAGTCAAGTATATGGATCTGGGTCACAACACCGAAATGGTGGATATCAGCTTCTGCGCTTACATGCCCGATCTTGAGATCGCCATTTTGTCCGGTGCGCCCATTAAAGATGTTTCTCCTCTGGCTAACTGCAAGAAACTGGAGTTCCTGGAGCTGGCATGGTGCGGTCACATCACCGACATTTCGGCACTGGCTGGCTGCACTGGTCTGCGTTACCTGAACGTCGGTCAAACCAAAGTTAAGGATCTCTCCCCGCTGAAGAATTTGAATCTGCTCATGCTCAGCCATGTCACGTCCGGCACAATGGGCATCACCTCCGCTGACTGGCAGACCGTTCAGGAGCAGCATCCTGATTGCTGGATCACCAGCTACCATAGCGATGGGTATCCCTACAGCACGGGCTGGCGCTTCAAGAAGAGTGGCGGCTACACCGATATCTATCGGAAGGTTCGCGATGTGTTCGGCTACGATGAGATCGATAAGGTTCTGCAAGGGCAGAGCTAAGACAATAAGAAACCCGCTGCGGAAAATCCGCAGCGGGTATTTTTGAGCTTACCGACCCATAAGCCGTTCAAAAGGCAGGCGTTTGGCTTTGGCATCCAAAGTATCGACGGCGGTTCGCAGGAGCGCCGCCCATTCATAAGCGGTCATTTGAGTGCGGTTACTGCTGATCAGGTAGGTACACTCCGGCAGGCGGAGCCGGGCGAAACGCCGGGCGAAGGCCTTGTCGATGCCCAGTGTCAGCGCATAGGGAGCTAACTCGTGGAAATAAGCGGGGTTGGCTTTCAGCAGACGCTGCAGCTCGGGCTTGCTGACCGTTCGCATGAATTTGCGCAGGCCGAGGATCTGAACCAGTGCGTTTTGACCCAAATCAGTCCGCTTGCCGCCATAAGCGGCGGCTATACCGGCAAGGAACTGGAACACCAGCATCAGAATCGTGGTGAGCCATTCGCCTGACCAGATGCCAAGGATCAGCCATACCGCACAGCAGCCTAAGGCAATCCACAGGGGCAGCTTGCGGCGCAGGGCAAGACTGCGGGCACCGGACTGGATGCACAGTGCCATGATGGTGGTCAGCGCCGCCAGAAACACACGCAAAAAGGTGGATTGAGGCGCAAAGGCTCCGGCAAGGCTGATGCCGCTGAGCAGAGCGGCCAGAGCGCAAAGCGCGCGGAAAATGTGCGGGTTGCCGGAGTAGGGCTGATAAACTTCCCGGGCCTGAGGGCTTTTTTTGCCCACGCTGCGGACAAGCTCGGCATAGTGGTAGCCGGTTCCGTCCACGATACGGCGGTGACCGAAGAGATTTTTGTAGCAGCGGTTTTCAAACACACTGCGTTCGTTGCCCATTTCCATTCGCTTGTGCAGCAGAACCCGCCCGCTGTCATCTACCTGAATGCGGATATAGCCGAGCTGTGCCCAGGTCACCACCAGCATGCTCAGGTCAACACCGCTGCCGGTGAGCCACAGGGCAAGATCCCCAGCGGTGATGCCGTCCGGCGCGGTGGCACGCAGGATCTTTTTCGGCATTTTGGGACGCAAAGCCAGCAGATAGTAACCAATGGCGAGAATCACTGCCGCAATGATGGCGATATCCATAATGCCCAAAACCCGGGCGGTTGCGGCGGTTTTTGGGAAAAGCTCCTCGCTGACAGGGAGCGTCATGGTCAATGTTTCGTGATCCTTCAGCGACTCGGCGGCGATCATGGTAATCGTGGAGCCACTGACGGTGGTATGCAGCAAAGAGGCGGTATGCTCCTGATAATAGCCGCTGGTAAATACAGGCTCTTCGGTGATTTCACCGGGGAGCGTGATCGTGACGGACAGGCTGTCTACCGGATACGCAAAACCCGCAAGAATGGGAAGGGTCAGCAGCATCGTTCCGTCTTTCTGGGTCGCTACAATACTGCTCAGACGGTAGGTAATGACAATGGAATGCTGTCCAGCCATGCCGCCGGTGATGCTGTTCAGAGGAACCAGCGCGGCACGACTGCCGGAGGAGGGAGTTACGGCACTGCCGTTCAGAGTCACATCCATGGCACCGGATGGGATAGGGAAGGTCAGGCCGCGCACCGGCTCATCCAGCGTGACGGAGGCGGTGAGAGTGACGGAACAGCTTCCGTCTGAGACAACGGTGGCTTCGCTGCGAATTTGCTCGGCTGCGCTCTGCGCCGATGCCGGGAAGACAAGCAGTGTGCAGCATAAAATAACGGAAAGCAACAAGGCGATTCGCTTCATATCCGCCCCCCTTTCGACCAAAATACTTACTGCACATTCTACCATGCCGTAAGGAAAAATGCAAGGAGAACAGCGGATGAACCGGGGAGATAAATTGTTGTTTAGGGGTTTTGCCAATGGCGGCGGCCTACGGCCGCCGAGCGCCGCTATGCGGCGCAAAATAGC
>CANBCW010000073.1 GCA_947367115.1 uncultured Clostridia bacterium
CCGGTGTCAACCAGCTTCTGCTTGCCGGTATAGAAAGGGTGGCACTTGGAGCAGATCTCAACGCGGATGTCCTTCTTAGTGGAACCGGTGGTAAAAGTGTTGCCACAGGCACAGCGGATGGTAGTCTGTTCGTACTTAGGATGGATGCCTTCTCTCATGTCGTTCACCTCTTTCTTATTAGTTAAAGGGCATAGAAATCCCTCAGCAATTTCAATCGCCCGGATATCATAACACAACGAGCCGCAGAATGCAAGTGTTTTTTTCGCAAAATTACACTTTTTTAGAAAGCCCAGTTTCCATTACGGAAAATCGGCACGGTCTTACCATCAGCGCAGATGGCATCGATGTTCATGCTGTCGCAGCCGATCATGAAATCCTCGTGAACCATGGACTCGTTGATGCCCAGGGCGCGGCACTCCTCCAGCGTCTTGGAGTGGCAGTCCCGGATGGTATCCGTAAAGCCCGCGCCCACCGCCAGATGGCAGGCGGCATTCTCGTCGAACAGGGTGCTGTAGAACAGCAGGCCGCTTTCGCAGATGGGGCTGTGCTGGGGCACCAGCGCGCATTCGCCCAGGTAGCTGGCGCCTTCGTCCATGTTCAACATGGTGTTCAGCAGCTCCTCGCCCTTCTCAGCGTGCGCCTCTACCACCTTGCCGTTTTCAAACCGCATGGAAAAATTCTCGATGAGCTGCCCCTCATAGCTCAGGGGCTTGGTGGAATAGACGACACCCTCGGCCTTGCCCTTCATGGGGGAAATAAAGCATTCCTCCGTGGGGATATTGGGGTTGAATACGATGCCCTGACGGCTCTTTTCCGCGCCGCCGCAGAACACGGCCTCGGGGATCATGCCGACCGTCAGATCCGTGCCGTTGTCCGCGGTGTAGTGCAGCTCCCGGATGCCCAGACTATTCAGATACTCGCACCGGGCACGAAGATCCGCGTTGTGCGCCTCCCACGCCTTGATGGAGTCCTCATTCACGCGGGAAGTAGACAAAATCGCCTCCCACAGCTTTTCCACAGCCTTCCCCCTAGGCAGCTCCGGGAACATCTTCTTAGCCCACGCCACGCCGGGTACCGCGGCGATGCACCACTGCTGCTTGCCGTCCCGGTCGTCAATATAGGGCTTCAGGATGGGATAGGAAATCTGACGAGCCTTAGCCATCTTGGCGGTGTTGACACCCTTCAGACCATCAGGATCTTCGGAGATCAGGTACAGGCGGCAGGGCAGCGTGTCACAGTAATACTGCTGCCGGACTTTCTGCCACTCGGGTACAGCGCCCAGCGTCTTAACGGACTGATACCGCGCATGGATCTTTTCCAGAGGCTGATAATTCCACTGCACAGTGACCTGCCGAGCCTTGGCCTTGTAGCACTCCTCCACCACCAGCTTGACAAATTCAGGCTGGTCAAGGTCTGCCATCACCAGCACATCCTGTCCCTTTTGTACATTGATACCCATGCGAACGATCAGCCGGGCATATTCTCTTAACACGGTTTTCTTCATAAAAAACGCGCTCCTTTTCTTCATTTTCACCTTATACTAACAGATTTTACCCAAATCGTCAATGATTGTTGCAATGTTTTCTTACTTGGGGTATAATGATCAGGAATATGTGATGTAAATCGTTGTTTAGAGTAGTTTTCGTAGGGCACGCATACAATGCGTGCCCTACGATGGCGTGCGTTTTCTTCCCATAAACACCAATTTATCTTCCCAAAGGCGGTAATGATATGCTCACTAAAGACCAATTTCAAGACAAAATATCCTCCGGTGTCCGCTTTCTCGACGGTGCCACCGGCTCCAATCTTCAAAAAGCCGGCATGCCTCGTGGCTGCTGCACCGAGGAATGGATTCTCTCCCATCCTGACGCGCTGATTGACCTCCAGCGCCGCTATGCCGAGGCCGGGTCCCAGATCCTCTACGCCCCCACCTTTCAGGCTCAGCCCATCGCTTTGGAGAAGGTCGGCCTTGCGGATCAGACGGAAGCCATCAACGCAAAGCTTGCGGCACTCACCCGCTCCGTTTCCAAGGACTGCCTTGTGGCCGGAAACCTGACCACCCTCGCCGCGTTTACGGAAAGCTACGATGAAGAAAACTTCGATCTGTTGGTGGAAAATTACCGCCGTCAGATCAGAGGACTGATGGACGGCGGCGTGGATCTGCTGGCCGCGGAAACCCTGATGTATCCGCTGGAGGCCGAGGCCATCCTCACCGCGGCAGAGCTGGAAGGGGCAGGCGCTGCCATGTATACCTTCACCATGCAGCCGGACGGCTCTCTGTTTTCCGGCCGGGATGCCGGATCCGTCCTTCATGAACTTGAGGAAGCCGGAGCCGCCGCCGTGGGCTTCAACTGCGTGGCCGCGGACATGATGACCCCTTATCTTGTCAGCAAGCTCCGCCGGGACGTAAAAGGCCCCCTTGTTTGCAAGCCCAACGCCGGCATCCCGGTCATTGGCAATGACAAAATTGCCCACTATCCCATGACACCCGCAGAATTTGCCGCGATTATGACCCAGTGTGTCGAAACGGGCGCGACGCTCCTTGGCGGCTGCTGCGGCACTGCCCCGGAATTCATCGCCGCATTGCACAATATTTGATCTTGAACGCGCTGCCATTCCGGCAGCGCGTTTTTATGCCGGAAATTGTTGTTTATGGGAAGAAAACGCACGCCATCGTAGGGCACGCATTATATGTGTACCCTACGAAAGCTACTCTAAACAACACTTTATCTTCATTCTCCCCATTGTCAAGCCTGTCAGAATTTGATATAATATGGTCGTTATGGAAAAGAGAATTCATTTATACGTCAGCCGTAAAAACGCGCTGACATGGCTGATGGCACTTTGCCTGGTCGGCTCGGCAGTGACCCGCATTGCGTTCGCCGGTTTGAAAGGGTCCGGAGAAACGCTGGAAGTGTGGAGTCAAATCATTCTGCCAGTAGCAGCCACCCTGCTGTATGTGCTCATCGTCCTCATCAACGGCAAGGAAATGTTCTACAAGACCGCCATCCCGGTCTGGATGCTGGGCATTTACTATGCCTTCCAGCCTCACCAAATCGTCGGGGGCAACACCTTCGTACTGGCAATGTACTGCACCTGCATTCTGTTCTATTGCTTGCTTTACATGGCGATCACCTGTGGCCGTATCCGTTGGCCATGGCTCCTCGTACCTCTGTATCTGGCGGCTCTGTGTGCCGTCGCTTATGCCCACCGGTACTTCTATGCGTCCGATCCGCAGGTCTGGCCCACTCTGAAGCGGGTTCTGCCGGATTACCTGCTGTTTACCGGCTGTCTTCTGCTGAGCTTTGCGATCCGGGTTCACGCCGACGGCAAATATCATCCCACCTGGGGTGACCGCAGCGATGGCCGCAAGATCCGCACCCTGGCTCCCATGGCGCAGATCACCGCCTATTTCCAGGTTGAGCGGAATACCTGCTCCAATCTGTTTGAGGAATCCTTCGAGATCACCAACATTGACCGCTACATCCGCCAGAAGCGCCGGGAGGGTCTGACGGACTTCGGCATCACCCATGTCCTGCTTGCCGCCTATGTCCGTGGCGTGGCCAAATATCCCCAGCTCAACCGGTTTATCGCCGGTCAGAAGGTGTACTCCCGCAGTGAGGACATCCAGTATTGCATGGTCATCAAAAAAGAAATGACCGTAGACTCCCCTGACACCTCCATCAAGGTTCACCTGAACCCCCACGACACCGTTTACGATGTCTATGAAAAGCTCAACGCCGCTGTGGAGAGCGTCAAGGCCACAAAAGAGCTGGACTCCAATCTGGACAGCCTGATCATGACCCTGAACCTGATTCCCAGCGTGGTGCTGAAATTCGTGGTGTGGCTCTTAAAGCTGCTGGATTACTTCGGCTGGCTTCCCAAATTCCTGCTGGAGCTGAGCCCCTTCCACGGCTCCCTGTTCTTCACCTCCATGGGCAGTCTCGGCATCCCGCCCATTTACCACCACCTGTATGACTTCGGCAACCTGCCCGCTTTCGGTGCCTTCGGCATGAAACGCCGGGCGCTGGAGGTACAGGAGGACGGCTCCGTGGTTCAGAAAAAATACATTGATGTGAAGTTCGTCCTGGATGAGCGGATCTGTGACGGCTTCTACTACGCCACCTTCTTCAAGCATTACCGCCGGATTCTGCGCAATCCGGAGATTCTGGACAATCCTCCAGACGAAGTCGTAAGGGATATCGACTGATGAAAAACGCGATTCTTTCCCATCTCCCCCCCACACACCCATGGTACCATTCGATCCTGTGGTTTGATACCATCGATTCCACCAATGCACATGCAAAAACCCTGGCCGCGGCAGGAGCTCCCCATGGCACGGTACTCATAGCGGACAGCCAGACCGCAGGCCGGGGGCGTTTGGGCAGAGTTTTTCAATCTCCCCCCTCCACCGGCATTTACATGAGCGTGATCCTTCGACCAAAGTGTCCTCCATCTGCCCTCATGCACCTGACCTGTGCCGCCGCAGTAGCCATGTGCGATGCCGTGGAAGATACACTGGGCTTCCGTCCCGGAATCAAGTGGATCAATGATCTCGTCTATGACCGCAAAAAGCTGGCCGGGATCCTGACTGAGCTTTCCATTGACCCAAAAACCTCCCTTGTGGACTACGCCGTCGTCGGCATCGGCATCAACTGCAGCCAAGCCGCCGAAGATTTTCCTCCGGAGCTGCAGGGGATCGCCTGCTCCGCTGCAATGGCATGCGGAAAGCCCATTGACCGCTGCCGCCTGGCCGCAGGAATCATTCAGAACCTGGAGAAAATGAGCCGCGGCCTGTTTTCCAATCAGAATGCGGTCATGACGCGCTACCGCGCGGACTGCATTACTCTGAATGCCGACGTTGCGGTGATTCGCGGTGATGACCGCCAATACGGCAAAGCTCTGGATGTTACCAACGACGGCAGTCTGCTGGTAGCCTTTGCGGACGGTCACACCGCCGCTGTCAATTCCGGAGAAGTCAGCGTCCGTGGTCTTTACGGTTATACCTGATTTCCCGAAAAAAGAGCAAAAAAGCCAAAAATTCCGATTGCTTTTTTTCCTTGCTTTGGTTATACTGTTAGTAGGATTATTTTTAGGAGGTAACTCAATATGAAAGCTGTTAATCTGATCGTGAAGATCGTTGCTGCCCTGGCCGCTGTTGCCGGCATCGTCTACATCGTCGCTACCTATGGTGACAAGATCGTTGCCTGGGCTAAGAAGCTGCTGGGTCGCTGCCCCTGCAACGGCGAGTGCGAAGAGTGCGAGTGCTTTGAAGAAGCTGAAGTCACCGATGAGGAGCCCATCGCTGAGGAAGCTGCCGCTGAGGAAGAGCCTGCTGTTGAAGAGGCTGCTGAGGAGCCCGTCGCCGCTGAGAGCGATTTTGAAGGCTGATCCACATAACCAAACCGCCGGAACAGTTCGCTGTTCCGGCGGTTTTTTCCGTTCGACGTTTGTAAGATAAATTGTTGTTTGCGGGCATGGCTCGCCGCAAATGCGTTACGAACGCTGGATGAAACTTTACCACCGTTGGGGGTCACTCGGTAACGAAGCGCTCAGATCTCGCAGATAAAACGATACCGAGCGGTACCCAATGGCGTAACGTTACCTGACCAGCCATACACGAATCGTCCGCCGACACTGCCGGCAAACAACAATTTATCCCCCTCAAAAAAGCGGCCGCCGAATTACTTCGGCGGCCCAAATAAACAAGAGGAAAGAAAATCAAGAAAGCAGCGTTGTCACATTGCGAAGAATACCGCAGGATCCATGGACGTATCATCCAGAGTCACGCAGAAATGGACATGATCTCCAATGGCAGACTCAAGCAGTGCGGAGCTGCCCACATAGCCAATGGTCTGCCCCAGCTTCACCTCATCTCCGGCAGAGACCGTTACATCCGCGTCGAGACTGGAATACATGGTCACATACCCGCCCTCATGCCGGATGACCACGGTAGTACCCATGGCTTTATCCTCATAGGTGGTATAGACCACACCGTCCGCCGCAGCGCAAACTGCTGTGCCTGCTTCCGCGGCAATGTCCACACCGTTGTGAACACGCCAGTCACGCGTGGTAGGATTGTAGCTCAGGCAGTCCATGGCATAGCCGTGTACCGTCTCACCGGAGACCGGCATTCCGGTCTTGATGGGTGTTCTGGTAACGCTGCCGCCAGGCTCAGTACCGGAGTTTCCCCCAGTAGGCTGGGTGGCCATCGCCTGAACATTGGGATCCTCCTGATTTCCAACATTCACAGCCGGATCATCGACAGGTGTTTCATTTGCGTTTCGGTAGTACAAATAGCCGGAAATCCCGATGGCGACCGCACACAGGATCAGGGCTATGTAGTAGCCCTTACCGGCGAAGCTTCGCCAAAAATTCTTTTTGCTGTTCATATTTCAGCACCTCCGAAGTCAATTATTACCACTCCGAAGGAAACTAAACCTAATTTTGTATTTTTTATCAATAATTTAGACTGCCGTCAAAATACGCACCAGCATTTGGACACAAGCTTCCATATCCTCCACAGGAATATACTCAAAGCGTCCATGGAAATTCTGCCCGCCTGTGAACAGGTTGGGACACGGCAGCCCCATAAAAGACAGCCGGGCACCGTCGGTTCCGCCCCGGATGGGGGATACCTTAGGCTGAATGCCCACAGCCTCCATCGCCATGCTCGCACGCTCCACAACGTACATACAGGGCTCGATCTTCTCACGCATGTTGAAATAGCTGTCCCGGATTGTCAGCGTAACAGTGTCCTGCCCATACTTTTTGTTCAGGAAATCCGCGGCATTTTCCATCATACGCTTTTTATCCATAAACTTTTCCATATCATGATCCCGGATGATATAACGCAGGGTGCTTTTCTCTACCGCACCCTCCATGGCGATCAGATGGATGAAGCCCTCGTATCCTTCGGTACACTCCGGACGCTGATGGATGGGCAGAAGGCTCTGGAACTCCATGGCGATGAGCTGGGAATTGACCATCTTATCTTTAGCGGAGCCGGGATGAATGTTAATACCCGCAAATTCTACCGCTGCACCGGCAGCGTTGAAATTCTCATACTCCAGTTCGCCCAATGTGCCGCCGTCAACCGTATAGGCGTAGTCCGCCCCAAACTTCTCCAGATCAAACCGATCGGCGCCCCGGCCGATCTCCTCGTCGGGTGTGAATCCGATTTTCAGGGTGGCATGGTTGGTGTCGGCAGTCAGCAGCCATTCAGCCGCCGTCAAAATCTCAGCAATTCCTGCTTTGTCGTCCGCGCCCAGCAGCGTGGTGCCATCGGTGACAATCAGTCGCTTGCCATAATGGTTCTTCAACGAGGGATAATCGGCTTCCTTCAGCCAGATATTCCTTTGCTCATTCAGCAGCACATCGCCGCCGTTGTATTTCACGACTTTGGCTTTGACATTTTTTCCGGAAGTTTCAGGAGACGTATCCATATGCGCGATCAGTCCAATACTGGGGAGGGATGGATCACCGGGAACGGTGCCGTACACATAGCCGTTTTCATCCATGTGGGCATCCACAATGCCCATCGCTTTCATTTCCTCCACCAGTGCCGCACCCAAAACCCGCTGCTTATCCGTGGACGGACAGGTTTCGGATGCCTCATCCGACCGGGTGTCAAATTGAACATAGCGTAAAAAACGCTCCAGTACAGTTTCCATTTTTATTCTCCTTTTGCAAGATTAATTGTTGGCGCATTGTAAAATGAACCTGCAATAGAGACAACAAAATATCCATAGTGACGATCCAGTGGTAAAATTAAGCTA
>CANBCW010000074.1 GCA_947367115.1 uncultured Clostridia bacterium
GGGCGACACATTTACCACACTAAACAACAATTTATCTGTCTATCCGGTGAAAAAAGCACGCTGATGACTCAGCGTGCTTTTTACTGCGTTTTACAGGCCGTTGCGGACGGCCATAAACAGCTCCTCCATGAGCCGGGTAGTCTCCACCGGGAGTGCCACATAGCCCGTTCCCCGATCCAGCACTTCATCGCTGGGGTAGGAAACCTCACTTTCCACCATCTCAGGATCCATATATTCCTTGGCCGCGGAAATTGGAGTACCGTAGCAGATCCAGTCCATGTTTCCACCGGCGATCTCCGGATCGCACAGGAAATTGATGAACAGCTCCGCCGCCTCCTTTTCCTGGGCGCACTTGGGGATGCACATGGCATCGATGAACAGATTGAAGCCCTGATGCTGGGGCAGGTAGAAGGCCAGCGCCTCATTCTCGTCCGCCATGGTCAGGTAGTCGCCGGCATAATAGGGGGCGATCCACGCCTCCTCATTTTCCATCAGGTCAAAGACCTGATCCATGATATACTGCTGCACCACAGGCTTTTGCTCCTTGAGCTTTTGGGCACAGGCCTCCAGCTCATCGGGGTCAGTGGTATTCAGGTCATAGCCCAGCAGGCTCTGAACCACGCCAAAGGCATCCCGGGAATTATCGAACATCAGGATCTTATCGGCGTATTTTTCATTCCACAGCAGTTCCCAGCCGGTCACATCGGCTTCGTCCACATAGTTGGTGTTGTAGATGATGCCCATGGTGCCCCAGGTATAGGGAACGGAGTAAGCATTATCCGGATCAAAGCTCCTGCTCTGCGTCCAGAAACGCTCATCTACATACTGGGCATTGGGAATGTTGTCGAAGTTCAGCGGCAGGAGCATATCCTCCTCTACCAGCCGTCCCACCATATAATCCGAGGGGATGATCACATCCACTGTGATGCCGCCGTTGGACATTTTGGTGTACATGGTCTCATTGGAGTCAAAGGTCACGTAGTTGACCCGGATGTTGGGGTATCTTTCCTCAAACAGCGCGATAACATCGATGCAGCCATCGTCGCCCTCGGAAATATACTGACCCCAGTTGTAAACATTGATGGTAATGCGTCCGTCACTGGCCGCACAGCCGGAGAACTGGAGCAGCACCAGCAGCAGTGCCAGCAGCAAAGAGATGATCTTTTTCATGCGGCACCTCCCCGTTTTGCCTGCTTTTTGTCGTTCTTCAGCTGCAGCAGGTTCATGACCACCATCAGCACGAAGATCAGCAGAAACAGCATGGTGAACATAGCGTAGATCTTAGGCTGGATCTGCTTTTTCGTATAGTTGTAGATCTCCACCGGCAAGGTGATGAAGTCCAGACCCGTGACGAAATAGCTGATGACGAAATCGTCCAGACTCATGGTAAAGGCCATGATCGCGCCGGAAATAACGCCGGGCATGATCTCCGGCAGCGTCACCTTGAAGAAGGACTGTAAGGGCGTGCAGCCCAGATCCATGGCCGCCTCCGTCAGACTGCGATCCATCTGGTGAAGCTTAGGCATGACGTTAAGGATGACGTAAGGCAGGTTGAAGGTGATGTGGGCGATCAGCAGCGTCCAGAAAGTCAGGGCGTTGCGCTGACCCAGCATCTGACTGCCGATGAATACAAACAGCAGTGACAGGGATACGCCGGTGACGATATCGGGGTTGGTCATGGGGATATTGGTCAGAGCCATGACCGGCTTGCGAAGCCGGGGGCTCAGACCGCTGATGCCCACCGCCGCCACCGTGCCAAACACCGTGGCAATGGCACTGGCCAGGATGGAGATGATCAGCGAGTTGCCCAGCAGCGTCAGCAGGCTCCGATCCCGGAAGACCTCCACATACTGCATCAGGGTAAAGCCTTCAAAATCCGTAATATCCTTGCCCACATTAAAGGATGCTACCACCAGCACGGCCATAGGGATATACAGGAAAATGAAGATCAGGATGGTGAAGATGCGGTTCAAATGCTTCATACGATCACCGCTCCTTCCTCATCCGTACCGCCGAAGCGGTTGATGATGCCGGTACAGACAAAGACCAGGATCATCAGCAGCAGGCTCAGAGCCGCGCCCATATTGGCGTTGTTGCCCTGCTTAAAGAACCGCTCGATGATATCGCCGATCAGCACCACATCGGTGCTGCCCAGCTTCTGAGAGATATAGAAGGTAGACACGGCGGGCACGAACACCATGGTCATGCCGGACAGGATGCCGGGCATGGAGAGTGGCAGCACCACCTTGGTGAACGTCTGCACCGGGGTGCAGCCCAGATCCTCCGCCGCCTCGATGAGCCGCCCATCAATCTTGACGATGGTAGAATACAGAGGAAGGATCATATAAGGCAGGTAGTTATATACCATGCCCAGAATCACCGCCGCGGGCGTGCGGATCAGCGGCAGCCGGGAAAGCCCAATGCCGTCCAGGAAATTGTTGATGATGCCCGTATCCTGCAGCAGACCCACCCAGGCCAGGGTGCGCAGCAAAAAGCTCATGCACATCGGAAGCATTACCAGCATATACAGGAACTTCTGGGTAACCGGCTTGCGGTGGGCAATGAAATAGGCCACAGGATAACCGATCACCAGACAGATCAGGGAAGACACCAGCGAATACAGGATGCTGCGCCAGAAGGCCGGCAGATACAGCACCAGATTCTGCACATTCTCCCATGTGAAACGCCCGGTATCCACATCCGTCAGGGCATAATAGCCCACCACGCCCAGCGGAATCAGGGTAAATACCAGCATCCACAGGATGTAGGGCGTACTGAGCAGGATGGAATTATTCCTCTTCTTCATCGGCATCCTCCGCCAGCTCGTCATACTCCGCAGAGTAGGAGCTGTAGTCGCCAAACATACCGGAATATTCACTCTTATGCATGATGTGAATGTCCTCCGGGTTCAACCGGATGCCGATGGTGGCGCCAACGCCGTGGAAATCCGTGGTTTGGATCAGCCACTTGAAGCCCTTGAATTCCACGATGATGTCATAGTTCAGACCCTTGAAGGTAACACTGGTAACGGTGCCGACCAGATGCCCCTCCTCCGGCGCGACGATGTCGATATCCTCGGGACGGATGACCACATCCACCGGCTCGTCGGGTTCGAAGCCCTTGTCCACGCAGGTAAAGGTGCGGCCGAAGAACTTGACCTTGTAATCCGAAAGCATCACACCGTCGAGAATGTTGCTCTCGCCGATGAAATCCGCAACAAAGGCATTCTTGGGCTCATTATAAATATCCTCAGGCTTGCCGATCTGCTGGATGCGGCCCTTGTCCATGACCACCACAGTGTCGGACATGCTCAGCGCTTCCTCCTGATCGTGGGTCACGTAAATAAACGTGATACCCATGGCCTGCTGGATGCGCTTGAGTTCGTTTTGCATATCCTTGCGCAAGCGAAGATCCAGCGCGCCCAGCGGCTCGTCCAGCAGCAGCACCTTAGGCCGGTTGACCAGAGCGCGGGCAATGGCTACACGCTGCTGCTGACCGCCGGACAGCGAAGAAATACTGCGGTGGCCGTAGCCCTTCAGGCTGACGATCTCCAGCATCTGATTGACCCGCTCGTTGATCTCCTCCTTGGGCAGCTTTGCCACCCGCAGGCCGAAGGCGATGTTGTCAAACACGTTCAGATGCGGGAACAGGGCGTAACGCTGGAACACGGTGTTGATCTGCCGCTGGTAGGGCGGCACATCGTTGATGACCTTGCCATCGAAGGTGACTGTGCCGGCTGTGGGCGTCAGGAAGCCGCCGATGATCCGCAGTGTGGTAGTCTTGCCGCAGCCGGAGGGGCCCAGCAAGGTGAGGAATTCATGATCGTTAATGTAGAGATTGATCGCGTCTAAAATACGCTCCCCGTCGAACTCCATGGTAAGATCCCGGAGTCTGATGAGTTCTTTGGACATTATCCTCCCCCATTTCTTTTGTATTTTGCGTCAAATTATGACAAGTATATTTGTATCCCAAAATACGCTCTTTGTCAACGAAAATCGTATGAAAAACACCTACAATTTTCTCCGGCTGGCGGACAGACGCATTGCATCATTTTGTCAAGAGCTATATATATTGTAGGATTTCCAAAATTGGGCTAAAAAACACGCCCGAACCGGGGCGTGTTTCCAAAACCGATTGCCGCCTGGAATATACGCCCTGATATCCTCGGCACGGCACCGCAGGCTGTAGAAATCATCATCCTCTGTTGTTGACTTTCTCTGCGCCTTCATGGTATAATTCGACAAAATACAGCACAGAAAGCAGAGGGTTCAGCTTTGAACGTACTGAAACGAGTCATACTGATCGCTCTGGTCATCTCCATCACGGCGGTCTGCGGTGCCTGCCGCCAGAGCGTTCCGCCTGCGTCGCAGCCGCCCGCCGCTTCCGTCCCGGAAGCCCCCACGGATCCCACAGAAAACACGGAGCCCACGGCCACCGTACCGGTCACGGAGCCGGAACCGGAAAGCGTATCCATTCTGGATTTTTTACGAATCGCCGTGCAGCCTGTAGGTCAGACCATGTACGTTTGGGGCGGCGGTTGGAACGAAGCGGATACCGGAGCCGGCGCGGAAGCCGTGACCTTGGGTGTATCTCCCCGCTGGGCGGAATTTGCCGCAAAACAGGACAGCTCCTACAGCTACGAAAACACAAAATACCAGATCCATGACGGTCTGGACTGCTCCGGCTATGTTGGCTGGGCAGTCTACAATACGCTGGAAACCGAAAATGGGCAGGCAGGCTATGTTTATCAATCCACAAAGATGTCAAAACAGCTGGCTGACCGCGGCCTTGGCACGTTTATTGCCGCTGACGAAGTGCAGCAGTGGCTCCCCGGCGACATTATGAGCATGAAGGGTCATGTTTGGATCGTCGTTGGAATGTGTGAAGACGGCAGTGTCCTGCTGCTCCACGCAAGTCCTCCCGGTGTGATCTTCAGCGGCACCCTGCTTCCTGACGGCAGCAACAGTCAGGCCTCGGAACTGGCGCGCCAGATCATGCGGGAACACTATCCCGGCTGGTATGCCCGTTACCCCCGCTGCGCCCGTTCTCACGCCTTCCTGACTGCGTCCTCCGCAATGCGCTGGAGTGCCGACGTGCTCAGTGATGAGGAAGGCCTGCGTCACATGACCGCGCAGGAAGTCGTGCAAGTGATATTGGAAACCAACGATGACAGCAAACCACGTCCGAATCCGGACGTGGTTTTTTCAGCAAGCCTTTCCCTTTGTCATAGCTGTCAGTTTCCCCGAGCCGTTTTTGGTTGTTTTGCACAGAAGAACAAGTGTCCGTCTGCCATTTTATCCAATTTTACATTTTGACGAAAATAAGCATTGAAATCTACCGCCCTTTCGTGTATAATGTCTTCATTGTGGTGCTCGGCACCCATTTGTAAGCACAGGAGGGCAGCGTCCCTCCCGAAAGGAGTTTTTAACATGTACACTGCAAACGCGATCCGTAATATCTGCCTGCTGGGCCACAGTGGCAGCGGCAAGTCCGCTCTGGCAGAGAGCTTACTTTACATGACCGGTGCCATCGACCGGATCGGCAAGAACGCCGACGGCAACACCGTTTGTGATTATGACCCCGAGGAGATCCGCCGTCACATTTCCATCTCCACCGCCGTTGTTCCTCTGGAGTACCACAACTGCAAGATCAATCTGCTGGATACCCCCGGCGGCTTTGACTTCTCCGGCGCTGTCATGGAGGCTCTGCGTGCCGCGGATGCCGCCATCATTGTCTGCTCTGCCAAGGACGGCATCACCGTCGGTTTTGAGAAGGCATGGAAGTACTGCGAAGAGCGGAATATGCCCCGCTTCATCTACATCTCCAAGGTCGATGAGGATAACTCCGACTATAACGCCACCTTTGAAGCTCTGCGCGAGAAGTACGGCAATAAGATCGCGCCTGTCGTTGTCCCCATTTGGGACAGCTCCAAGAAGGTCACCGGCATCATTGACGTGCTGAACAAGCGTGCCTACGAGATGCAGAACCTGAAGCGTGTTGAGATCTCCGTTCCCGATGACAAGGTTTCCGTCATTGAAGAGTTTAACGACGCTCTGAAGGAAGCCGTCGCTGAGACCGACGAAGAGCTGATGGATCGTTTCTTCGAGGGTGACGATTTCACCTACGCCGAAATGATCAAGGGTCTGCACCAGGGCGTGAAGGAACTGAGCCTGTTCCCTGTGCTGTGCGGCTCCGGTGTCAACTGCCTGGGCAGTCTGATGCTGATGGATCACATCATTGACCTGCTCCCCAACCCCGTGGAGGGCAACTATCACAAGGCCACCACTGCCGACGGCACTACCGAGGAATTTGTCGTTTCCCCCGGCGGTGTTCCCGCCGCTTTCGTCTGGAAGACCGTTTCCGACCAGTACGGCAAGTACTCGTTCATCAAGGTTCTGTCCGGCGTGATCAACTCCGATACTACGCTGGTCAACTCCCGCACCGGCGAGACCGAGAAGCTGGGCCGCCTGTATTCCATGTGCGGCAAGAAGAATACCGAGGTTAAGGAGCTGACCTGCGGCGATATTGGTGCCATCGGCAAGATGGACAAGGTCAAGACCGGCGACACCCTGTGCGATCCCCGCAAGGTGGTCAGCCTGAAGGGCATCCCGTATCCCGCCCCCTGCTACTCCGTGGCCATCGCCCCCAAGGTGAAGGGTCAGGAAGAAAAGGTCGGCACCGGCCTGAACCGTCTGAACGAGGAAGATCCCTCCTTCAATCTGGTCAATAATGCCGAAACCAAGCAGCTTGTCCTGTCCGGCACCGGCGATCAGCAGCTTGATGTTCTTGTCGCCAAGCTGAAGAGCCGCTTCGGCGTGGACGCTGTCCTGGCCCCTGCCAAGGTTGCTTACCGTGAGAAGATCAAGAAGTCCGTTCAGGCTCACGGCCGTCACAAGAAGCAGACCGGCGGCTCCGGCCAGTTCGGTGATGTCTGGATGCGCTTTGAGCCTCAGGACGAACAGGATGAGATGATCTTTGCCGAGGAAGTCTTCGGCGGCTCCGTCCCCAGAAACTTCTACCCCGCCGTTGAGAAGGGCATTCAGGAAGCAGTCCAGAAGGGTCCCCTGGCCGGTTATCCCATGGTCGGTCTGAAGGCCGTGCTGTACGATGGCTCTTACCATCCTGTCGACTCCAACGAAATGGCCTTTAAGATGGCCGCCATTCTGGCCTTCAAGGAAGCCATGCCCAACGCGAACCCGACCCTGCTGGAGCCCATCGGCTCTCTGGCTGTTACGATCCCCGACAGCTACATGGGCGATGTGATCGGCGATCTGAACAAGCGCCGCGGCCGTGTTATGGGTATGAACCCTGACAACGAGGGCAACACCGTGGTCGAGGCCGAGGTTCCCATGGCTGAGATGAGCTCTTACGCCATCGACCTGCGCGCCATGACCCAAGCTCGTGGTTCCTTCGTTCTGACCTTCGAGCGTTATGAGGAAGTTCCCAAGCAGAACCAGGCCAAGATCATTGCCGACGCAAAGAACGACGACTAATCAAATCCCCGCCGGGCTGCCTTACGGCAGCCCGGCCTTTTCGTTTGTTGGTACGGTAAATTGTTGTTTATAGGGCTTGATAATGGCGGCGGCCTACGGCCGCCGAGCGCCGCCATGCGGCGCAAAATAGC
>CANBCW010000075.1 GCA_947367115.1 uncultured Clostridia bacterium
GCGCTTCGTTACCGAGTGACCCCCAACGGTGGTAAAGTTTCATCCAGCGTTCGTAACGCATTTGCGGCGGGCCATGCTCGCAAACAACAATTTACCGCATTAGTTTAAACAATTCTTTTTTCTGTTCCAGTACGGAGTCGATCATGTCGATGTACTGCTCCGGGAATTTGGGGTTGTGGAAGCGCTTCAGGCTGCCGTCTGGGAAATTGACCTTGTTCATGCCGCCGCCACCGAGCGAGAGGATGGTATGCACTTCCTCCATCATATAAATGTTATACAGGCAGTCAAGGCCGTCCCGGCTCCAGCCCACGTTTTCAAAGGAGCCGGACATATATTTCTGGCGGTACAGATAGTAGGGCTTGTAGCCCAAATTCCGCAGCTTTTCGTTGGCGTAGGCAACCATTTCGGTGACATCCCCGGCGGACGGCAGGTTCTCCCGCCGCTCAAACAGATCGGCGCCCTTTTTCAGAGCCAGTGTATGTACCGTGATGTTTGCCGGATCCAGCGCGGCCACTTCATCAAGGGAGCGGCAGAAGCCATCAACCGTGTCTGTGGGCAGACCGGCGATCAGATCCATATTGATGGCCTTGTAACCGGCCTCTGCGGCCTGCCGGTAGGAACGCAGCACGTCCTCCGCCTGGTGAGGCCGTCCGCTGGCACGCAGCACGGTATCGATCATGGTCTGAGGGTTAATGCTCATACGATCCGCGCCGTGGGAACGGATGGCGTTCAGCTTCCCGGCATCCAAAGTATCCGGACGGCCGCCTTCTACGGTAAATTCGATGCACCGTGAAAGGTCAAAGGAACTGCGGATGGCATCCAACAAGCGGCAAAGCTGTTCCTCTGAGAGCGTTGTCGGGGTGCCGCCGCCTATATAAATGGTACGCACCTTCCGCCCGGAATTTGCCAGAAGCTCTCCGGTGACGGCCATTTCCTTCATCAGCGCCGTTAAGTATGGCTCCAGAAGCTCCGTCCGCTTGCCGACACTGCGGCTGACGAAGCTGCAATAGGCACACCGGGTGGGGCAGAAGGGGATGCCCACATACAGGGAAAGATCTGTGGGTTCCAGCAAGGCGGCGGCCTTTACGGTGGAAACGGAGCAGTCTACCGCCAGTTCCCGGCGCTCCGGGGTCACGTAGTACACATCCCGGAGAAGGGCTTTGGCGCTCTTTTCCGAGCCGCCATCCAGAAGGTGCTTGGTGGTGATTTTGGTGGGACGAACGCCGGCCAGCGCGCCCCAAGCGGGAATGCTGGGCAGCAATTGAATCGCTGCCAGATAGTAGCTTTGCTGCAGGGCACGGCGGCGCAGACGCACCGTTTCATCGGCGGCTTTCAAGCGCCGGGAGGCAGTGACGGTCTTACCGCTCATGGTGATCTTTGCCGTGGCGGTGAGCCAGGTACTGCCCCGGTGCAGAGCCGAGATCGCTTTCCCCTCCGCACCCTCGGGGAACAGGGACATCTGCAATTGTTCAACAGCGTAACGGTCATCGTGACCAATGAGGGTCAGATTCATAAGCTACCTCAAGTATGGATTATATTGCTTTTCTGTGGCGAGTGTTGTCGATTCTCCGTGACCGGGATAGATTGTAAAGGCACCCTCCAATGCGGCGATGCGCCGCAGGGAGTTTTGGATGGTGTTCCAGTCGCCGCCGGGCAGATCGGTTCGTCCGCAGCTGCGGGCGAACAGCGTGTCCCCAGAGAACAGGACATCCCCGCACAGGAAGCATACCGAGCCCCAGGTGTGCCCCGGCGTGGCGAATACCGTAAAGGTAAGCCCGCCGGCATGAATTGTTTCGCCATCCTCAAAGAAGGAAACCTCTGTGAAGTCACAGTTTGCGATGGGGTAATAAAAGGTGTGCAGCGGGTCAATGGGCTGCGACCAGTCGCCTTCGCTCATCCAGAGCTTGCAGCCGGTGGCCTCCGCGATCCTCTCCACAGCACCTACATGGTCGAAGTGGCCATGAGTCAGCAGGATGGCTTCCACCGTCAGCCCAAGGCAGTTTACGGTGTTCAGGATACGCTCCGGCTCATAGCCCGGATCGATGATTACGCAGGTGGTGGAGGCTTCGTCGCAGACAATGTAGCAATTGGTCTGGTAATCGCCCAGCGCTAGGCGCTTCATTTTCATCATGGTTATTTCCTCCGGGGCTCCTCCATCAGCTGATCTGTGTCCAATATCAGGGTAACAGGACCGTCGTTGATGGATTCGACCTTCATATCAGCACCAAATTTGCCGTGCTGGGGCGGGAAACCCAGTTCCTCGCAGATCTGCAAAAACCGCTCGTACATGGCTTCTCCCAGCGCCGGGGGAGCCGCGTCCACGAAGCTGGGGCGGCGACCCTTGCGGCAGTTGCCATAGAGGGTGAACTGGCTCACCACCAGAACCTCACCGCCGATCTGCTCCAGCCCAAGATTCATTTTATCGCTTTCATCCTTAAATACCCGAAGTCCCAATGCTTTCTCCGCCAGACGGCGGCACTGGGCTTCTCCGTCGTTGGGGCCAACGCCCAGCAGAATCAGGAAACCCTTGCCGATTTTTCCGACCACTTCGCCATCAATGGTCACGGAGGCGGAATTGACGCGAGTGACGATTGCACGCATAGAATAACTCCTTTCGGTGTCGATATGTTTGCTGAGAGCAAACTCGAGATAGCTTCGCTTCGATATATGCTGACGCATTCGATATGATATTGCTCCTCCACGCCCGGCAGGGCATATCGAGTGCGAAGCACATATCGAATCCGGAATGGATATATCGATGATCCTGCAAAGGATCAATATCGATGCGGCACTGCGCTGGCAGCGCCGCAATATTAGTTCTGTCCGCGGCGGGAGCCGATGACATCCCGGATATTCAGCAGCTTATTGCGGATCTGCTCCAGCTCAGCCACGTTTTTGACCTCAAACCGGACGGTGAACACACTGCGTCCACCGGGCAGATCCTTGCCGTTGAGTTCCTTGACCCGAACACGAGAGGTGGTCATGACGGTGGCAACATCCAGCAGCAGGCCGTCTCTTGTGATGCAGTCCAGCTCAAGCGTGGTGTCGAAGGGCTGTTCCGCCTGATGCGCCCATCGCACACGAACCCACCGGGCAGCCTGATGGGGCTCGTCCCGGTTCTGGGCGTTGGGGCAGTCCATCCGGTGAACGGACACGCCGTAGCCCCGGGTGATGAAGCCGATGATAGGATCGCCGGGCACCGGGGTACAGCACTTGGCGAACTTGATCATGCACGAGTCGATATCCTCTACGATGACACCGTTGACCGCGTGGCGGTCACGCTTGACGCTTTCCGGATCCGGCGTCGTGCGCAGGGGGTTGGACATGAGGATCTTTTCGTTGGTCTGCACCTTCAGCGCCTTGTTGATATCGTCACGGATACGACCCACGGCCTTCACAGCGGTAAGTCCGCCATAGCCGATGGCAGCATACATATCCTCCCAACTGGCGAAGGACAGTTTTTTCAGCAGCTGCGGCCCCACTTCGGGATCCACGGTAATGGACAGGGGCAGACCCAGCCGCTTCATTTCGGATTCAAAGGAGCTGCGGCCGTGCGCCACATTTTCCTCCCGCTTTTCCTTCTTGAACCACTGCTTGATTTTGGTGCGAGCCTGATTGGACTTGCAGATGTTCAGCCAGTCTCGGCTGGGACCCTTGGCGTTCTTGGAGGTCAGAATCTCAATGATATCGCCATTTTTTAGCTTGGAGTCGATGCCAACGATCCGGTTGTTAACCTTGGCACCGACCATGGCGTTGCCCACGCCGGAATGGATGGCATAGGCAAAGTCAATGGGCGTGGAGCCTGCGGGCAGGGATACGATCCGACCCTTGGGGGTAAACACAAAGACCTCGTCATCGAACATGTCGATTTTCAGGGAATGGACGTAATCCTCCGCGTCGGTGGTCTGCTGGCTTTCCAACAGCCGGCGCACCCATTCAAAGTCCTTCTCGTTGCCGGAGCCTGTGCCCTGCTTGTACTTCCAGTGGGCGGCGATACCGTATTCCGCCGTTTCATGCATCTCCCAGGTGCGGATCTGCACCTCAAAGGGGATGCCCTGGGTGCCGATGACGGTGGTGTGCAGACTCTGGTACATATTAGGCTTGGGCGTGGAGATATAGTCCTTGAATCGCCCCGGTACCAGATTGAACAGGTCGTGGATATGACCCAGCACATTGTAGCAGTCCGGGATGGTATCCACGATGACCCGGAAGGCGTACACATCGTACAGCTCGTCCAGCGTTTTGCCCTGGGAATTCATCTTGCGGTAGATGGAGTAGACGTGCTTGATCCGCCCATAGGCGGTATTGTGGATGCCCACGGAGGCCAGACGTGTGGTGATTTTGTCCTGAATGGTATGCATGAAGGCTTCATCCTGCTCCCGGTGGGCGTTCAGGTAGGACATGATGCCCTCATAGCCCACAGGATCCAGATACCGCAGGGAGGTATCCTCCAGCTCCCATTTGATCTTCTGCATACCAAGCCGGTGAGCCAGGGGGGCGTAGATGTCCATGGTCTCCCGGCACTTTTTCACCTGCTTGGCGGGGGTCTGGTATTGCATGGTGCGCATGTTGTGGAGCCGGTCGGCGATCTTGATCAGAACAACCCGGATGTCCTTGGACATCGCCATGAACATCTTGCGCAGGTTTTCCATCTGGGCTTCCTCGGTGGAGGAAAAGTCCGCCCGGGTCAGCTTGGTAACGCCCTCCACCAGCTCCGCCACGGTGTCGCCGAAGAGCTTGGCGATATCATCGTGGGAGGCATCGGTGTCCTCAATGCAGTCGTGGAGCAGAGCGCCCAGAATGGCATCGGTGTCCAGACCCATTTCTGTCACGATCTCTGCCACGGCAAGGGGATGGATGATATAGGGTGAGCCGTCCTTGCGCTTCTGATCTTTATGCTTGTTGCGGGCGTAGTCCACCGCCCGGTCAATGAGTTCCATATCCGCGCCGGGCATCCGGTTCAGGATAGCGGCGCACATGGCTCCGTAATGTTCCGCAAAGGTTTCCATATACTTCAGCTCTCTTTCGCCTGCAGCAGCTGCTGCATGGTCTGACTTTGGTTCAGGTCGGCCTTGCCGCTGATCGCGGATAGGCTGATGGTGATGTACTTATGCTGCCGCCGCATCTGCAAAAGCTCCACATCGGAGAATATGTCCAGACAGGTCATGAGCTGTCCCAGATTCAGGGGCAGGCCGGACCAGCGGACGATCTTCCGGCACAGGCACATAGGGGATTCGGTCAGCGTTCCTTGTGCGGCCAGATACCGCCACACCATAGCGAGGGTGGCACGGTCAGGCAGCAGTTTGGCTGCCGCGCCAGCGGTGATCTGCCCGCTGCGCAGAGCCCGGTAGCCAGCGGATTCCGCCGTACAGGGGGCAGCACAGCTGGGACGGATGTCCAGAATGTTGAGCTGAACTGTCCGCTCGTTGCGGAATTCGTTGATTTGCGGCACGAAGGCCACATCCACCAGATCGCCCGGCTGGATGGAAGCACTTTCGGGCGTGGCAGAAAAATAGATGGCATTCAGGCCATAGCGCCCCTGTCGCAGCCGCAGCCGCATGTGGCGGCCGCCGCCCACCATGGTGATCCGCTCGACCTGCAGCCGCTCCATCATCAAAACAGGCTTGGGGCAGCCGCTGCCGGTGGGCTCCAGAGCGTTCAGAGAGTCGATGCCTGCTACGGTCAGCAGCTCCGCCGTAACGGAGCAGTCTACATCCAGTGTGGTGCGCTCGTCAATTTCGGCGTAAAATTCCCGGGCGAGGGAGCAAATCTTCTCCCGGAATTCATCAATCTTGCCGCGGGAGATGGTGAAGCCTGCCGCCAGCTCGTGACCGCCGTAGCTTTCCAGCAGCGGAGCGAGCGTGGACAGAGAGGTGAACAGATTAAAGCCGCCGTAGCTGCGGGAGCTGGCCTTACCGTGATCGCCGTCCATGCAGATCAGGAAGGTGGGGCAGCTGTATTCTTCGGCAATGCGGCTGGCGACGATGCCGACCACGCCCTGATGCCAGGTCTCGCCAGCCAGTACAATGGCTTCCGGTGTCCGCTCCATGCTCAGCATGGAGATGGCCTGATCGTAAATTTCCGATTCTACAGCCTGCCGCTGACGGTTCAGGTCACACAGCGCCTTGGCAAGATAGCTAGCACGCTCTGCGTCCTTGGTCAAGAACAGTTCAGTCGCCAGCTCGATTTTTCCCATGCGTCCGGCGGCGTTGATCCGGGGAGCCAGCATGAAGCCGATGGAGGAAGCGTTCACATTTTCGGGGGTACAGCCGCTTTCTTTCATCAGGGCGGCAATGCCGGGGCGGCGGGTGCCGCGCAGGGACTTCAGGCCGCGGCTTACAAATACCCGGTTCTCACCCTGCAGGGGCATAACATCGGCAACGGTGCCCAGGCAGACCATGTCCGCATAGTCTTCCAGCACTTCTTCCTGGCTGCCGCACAGGGCAGCAGCCAGCTTAAAGGCAACGCCGACACCGGAAAGCGTCTTGTGGGGATAGCCCCCATCAGGCCGGTGGGGGTCTACCACGGCGATGGCGCAGGGCAGGGAGTTCTTGCACTCATGGTGGTCGGTGATGACCAGGTCGATGCCCAGATCTTTGCACAGCTCCGCTTCATCAATGGCGGTGATACCGCAGTCCACTGTGATGATCAGCTTTACGCCATCACGGTGGAGCTGATGAATGGCGATGGGATTTAAGCCGTAGCCCTCCTCCATTCGGCCGGGGATGTAGGATACCACATCCGCACCGTGGCGGCGCAGAAAATCCGATAACAGACAAGTGGCGGTGATGCCGTCCACATCATAGTCGCCGAAAACGGCAATCTTTTCCCCGCGGGACATGGCAAGTCCAACCCGCCCGGCAGCGAGATCCATATCCGTCATCAGGAAGGGGTCGGGCATGGCGCAGTTGCAGTCCAGATAAATTTTTGCGTCTTTTTCGCCCTTAAGTCCGCGGGCGGAAAGGATCATGGCAGTCAGGGGGGAATAGCCCGCACTGACCAGCGCGTTGACGGCACCCATCTCCGGTTTCGTTACATTCCAAACTCCATATTTCAAAGCAATACACATCCAATTATAACATTTACTCATTATTATAACAAAAATACAGTAATTGCACAATAGGAAGATGAATTTTTTCTGATCAGGCCAGTGCGGTAAATTGTTGTTTGCCGGCAGTGCCGGCGGACGATTCGTGTTGGGCTGGTCAGGTATCGTTACGCCATTGGGTACCGCTCGGTATCGTTTTATCTGCGAGATCTGAGCACTTCGTTACCG
>CANBCW010000076.1 GCA_947367115.1 uncultured Clostridia bacterium
TACCGAGTGACCCCCAACGGTGGTAAAGTTTCATCCAGCGTTCGTAACGCATTTGCGGCGGGCCATGCCCGCAAACAGCAATTTCTCTTATCAACAAAGCCGCCTCCGACGCATAAGATAGTCGGAGGCGATTTTTTATGGCAATTGTAAGAACCGATATTCCCATCACAGCGGAAAGCTGTGACCGCTATATTCAGCAGATCACCGCAACATATCCCTTCTGCCGCTCGGAGCTTCTCACCAACACGGCCTTTCAGCGGCCCATCCGCACACTGGTCATCGGCAACGGCCCGAGGAAAGTGATCTATAGCGCGTCCCACCATGCTAATGAATGGATCACCACGCTGATTCTGCTGAAATTTGCGGAGGAATTGGCACAGGCCATCCGGGAAAACGGACGCATCGGCGGTGTGGATGCCCAGCAAATTGCGGACACCGCCACCATTTACATGGTACCCATGGTGGATCCGGACGGTGTGGATCTCGTGGTAGGCGCCATTCAGCCGGGGCAAATTCAGTACGAAACTGCCCGGCGTTTGGCAGACAACTATCCAACAATTCCCTTCCCTGACGGATGGAAAGCCAATCTTTTAGGAGTTGATCTAAACCTGCAATACCCCGCCGGATGGCTTCAGGCTCGTGAGATTAAATTTTCTCAGGGTTTTACCCGACCAGGCCCCCGGGATTTCGTTGGCCGGGCTCCATTGGGGCAAATCGAAAGCCGTGCGCTGGCCGGCTACACGGAATTTATTAATCCGGAACTGGTGCTGGCCTATCATACGCAAGGCAAGGTGATCTACTGGCAGTTCCAGGACTATGTGGTGCCCGGCGCCCGGGAACTGGGGGAGGAATTTGCCCGGGTCAGCGGGTATGCACTGGAAGAAGTACCCTTTGAGTCCAGCTTTGCCGGATACAAGGACTGGTTCATTCAGCGTTTCCGCCGCCCGGGATACACCATTGAGGTTGGCGAGGGCGAAAATCCTCTGCCACTCACCCAGTTTGATGAGATCTACCGAGATAATCTGGGCATCCTGACCACCGCCGCCCTGGGTCTCCCGGAGGAGGATGCGGAAAGGTAAATTGGTGTTTGAAGTGGAGAATGTGTCGCCCCTTACGGGGCGACAGCGCCCTACGGGCGCATAGGCTCCCCTTGAGGGGAGCTGGCGAAAATCTTTGATTTTCGTCTGAGGGGTGAAATATTAATACTTTTGTGCTGTAAAAATTGCAACCTTTCACCCCTCCACCCCTTCGGGGCACCTCCCCTCAAGGGGAGGCTTCGCTCCGCTAAACACCAATTTATCCCACTGGGCTATTCTCCCAATTCGACGATCAAACGCATACCTGTGCGCAGTCCTTCCAGAAAGGCGGTGCGCTCACATTCATAGCACAGACCACTGACCATATCGAACAGATCATTCTCCTGCTCCCAGGACAGTGCATCCAAGACCGGCCGCAGGGCTTCAATCCGGCTTCTGATCTGCGGGTTATCAATGGGATTGTACATTGTGTAGCTATCCCACAACATTTCGAGCAGGGAGTGAATATCCGAACGGCCGTAGTTTGGTTGGTGGGGTGATAAATAGCTTTTCAGCACAGAAATGTCAAAGTTCATGTCATTTCCCTCTCTTTCCATTTAGGCAAGTGGTTTCCTCCGCTCTTATTATCATTCATTTGAATGATTTTGTCAAGTCTTCATTCAAACACATGATACAATTTCTTCACATATACACCGTCAGGAGTGAATGATATGTATCAATTCCAGAGAATAAAAGATTTGAGAGAAGACAACGACCTCCCACAAAAGGAAGTTGCCGCCGTTTTGGGAATTACAGTGCAGCAATACTCTCTTTATGAGCGTGGCGACAGAGAGATCCCCTTGCACCACTTTATTACACTTTCTAAATTCTATAATGTTACCCTTGATTATTTAGCCGGACTCACAAACAACAAAAAACGCGCCACATAATAAAGGCATGTGGTTATCGCTTCCTTCGTAGGTCACGCATTGTATGCGTGACCTACAAAAACTGCTTCAAACAACAATTTTCCCCACCATATAGCGCAAAAAACTCCCACCTCATTTGAGGTGGGAGTTTTGACGCATTTGATTACAGCTCAGTGGGCTTGACGTGCCAGATCTCGTCAGCGTACTGACGGATGGTACGGTCAGAGGAGAACTTCGCACCGGAGGCGATGTTCAGCAGGCACTTACGGCCGAAGGCCAGACGGTCTGCGTAATCGGCATTGGCGCGCAGCTTGGCCTCGATATAGGAGGGGTAATCCAGCAGCACGAAGTAGTGGTCAGCCTTGTGCCAGGAAGCGCCGTCCAGCAGAGCGTGGTACAGCTCCTTCTGCTCGTTATCGGTGGGCACAGTGCCGTCCACCAGGGTGTCGATGGCGCGGTGCAGGTGATGATTGTTGTCGTAGATGCCGCGGGCATAGTAGCTATCCTTGCAGGCATTGATCTGATCAACGGTGTGGCCGAAGATATACTCGTTCTCGATACCGGCCTCCTTGGCGATCTCCACGTTGGCACCGTCCAGAGTGCCCAGGGTCACAGCGCCGTTGAGCATCAGCTTCATGTTGCCGGTGCCGGAAGCCTCAGTGCCGGCAGGAGAGATCTGCTCGGAGATATCGGCAGCGGGGATGATATGCTCGGCGTAGGAGCAGTTATAGTTCTGAACAAAGACGACCTTCAGCTTATCAGCCACAGCAGGATCGTTGTTGATCATCTTGGCGATACGGTTGATATAGCGGATAATGGCCTTGGCGCGGGCATAGCCGGGAGCAGACTTGGCGCCGAAGATGAAAGCGGTGGGCTGGAAGTTGGGCAGCTCGCCGTTCTTCAGGCGGAAGTAGATGTCAACGATGGACAGAGCGTTCATCAGCTGGCGCTTGTACTCGTGCAGACGCTTGACCTGGATATCGAAGATGAAGTCGGGGTTGAGCTGGACACCCTCGCGCTCAGCGATGATCTTGCACAGCTGCTCCTTCTTCTGACGCTTGACGGCGTTGAACTGACGAACCATGTCATCGTCGATCATGGGCTTCAGCTTGCCCAGGCGATCCAGATCCTTCAGGAAATCGCCGCCGATGCGGTACTTGACCAGCTGAGTCAGCTCGGGGTTGCACAGACCCATCCAGCGGCGGGGAGTCACGCCGTTGGTCTTGTTCTGGAAGCGCTCGGGGTAAGCGGCGTACCACTCCTTGAAGCAGTCGTCCTTCAGAATCTGAGAGTGGATCTCAGCAACGCCGTTGACATAGGTGCCAACGTAGACGGACAGGTTAGCCATGTGAGCGGTGTTGTCCTTCACCACGAACAGGTTGGGATGCTCGGACTTCAGCTTCTGGTCAATGCGGCAGATGATGTCCACAATCTCGGGAACAACAGAGCGCAGCAGATCCAGGTTCCACTTTTCCAGAGCCTCGCCCATAACGGTGTGGTTGGTGTAGGAGAAGGTCTTCTGTGCCACCGCGAAGGCCTGATCGAAGTCCATGCCCTCAGCCATCAGCAGACGGATCAGCTCGGGGATGGACATGGCGGGGTGGGTATCGTTCAGCTGAACAGCGTAGTGGTCAGCGAAGTGGGTCAGATCATTGCCATGGGCGATCTTGTAGGTGCGCAGCATATCCTGCAGAGAAGCGGAGGACAGGACGTACTGCTGCTTGATGCGCAGGCGCTTGCCTTCCCAGGTGGAGTCGTTGGGGTACAGAACGCGGGTGATATCCTCAGCCTTGTTCTTCTGAGCCAGTGCGCGCAAATAGTCCTGATCGTTGAACGCGTTGAAGTCCAACTCTTCCTCAGCCTCGCACTGCCACAGACGCAGGGTGTTGATATTGTCGGTGCCGTAGCCGATGACAGGCACATCATAGGGAACAGCCAGCACGGTGTGGTCGGGGAACTTGACCTTCACAGTGTGGTTGTAGCGGCGGTAAGACCAGGGATCGCCGTACTTGGTCCAGTCGTCAGCAACTTCGACCTGGCTGCCGTTGCTGTCAAAGCTCTGCTTAAACAGGCCGAAGCGGTAACGCAGGCCGTAGCCGGACAGGGGCACATTGATGCTGGCAGCGGAGTCCAGGAAGCAGGCAGCCAGACGGCCCAGACCGCCGTTACCCAGAGCGGCATCCTCAACGTCCTCCAGAATGGCCAGATCCACGCCGCGCTCGGCGAACAGATGCTTCATCTCGTCCAGAATGCCCAGGTTGTACAGGTTGGAATACACCAGGCGGCCGATCAGGTACTCGGCAGAGAAGTAGTAGGCCTTCCGCTCATGCATACGAGCCCGCTTGGAGCGGTTCCAGTTGTCGGAAATGGCCATCATAACAGCCTCGCCCAGAGCCTCATGCAGCTCCTGGGGGGTGGCTTCCTGCAGGGTGACGTCGTAGGTGTACTTCAGCTGGGCTTCAGTCCACTTCAAAATATCCAGGCAATTATATTTCATATCGAATCTCCTATCCAATGGTCGGAATATTTGCTTAGTTTTATTCAGGCAGACGACCGTACAAAGCGGTCATTCTGCGGATACGCTGGGCAAGCTCGTGGCTGGCGAAGCCTTCCTTCGCTCTCCACACCCAGTTGGTGCCGTCGCACTTGCCGGGGAAGTTCATCCGGGCATCGCCGCCCAGATCCAGATAATCCTGCATCTGGATGATCGCCATGTCGGATACAGAGCTGAAGGCAGTGCGGATCACACCCCAGACCATGCCCTCGGCCTCGGACAGCTTCATGTACTCAGTGGCGTACTCGATAGCAGCGGGAGTCGCGGTATCGAACCACTGACGCATGGTCATGTTGTCGTGGGTGCCGGTGTAGCACACGGTATTCTGGATGTATGTATGGGGCAGGTAATCGGAGGGCTCACGAGAGTCAAACGCGAACTCCAGGATCTTCATGCCGGGGTAGCCGGAAGCATCACGCAGATCCAGAACCTCCTGCGTCAAGAAGCCCAGATCCTCCGCAATGAACTTGATGTGGGGCAAGCCGTTCTTGACCGCATTCATGAAGTCCATGCCGGGGCCCTTGACCCAGCGGCCGTTACGAGCGGTGGTGTCAGTAAAGGGCACAGACCAGTAAGCCTCAAAGCCGCGGAAGTGGTCCATGCGGATCACATCGTACAGGTTGCCGGCGGCACCCAGGCGGCGCAGCCACCAGGAATAGCCGTCCTGAGCCAGAACATCCCAGCGGTACAGGGGGTTGCCCCAAAGCTGACCGTCAGCGGAGAAGGCATCGGGGGGACATCCAGCCACAGCCACAGGATCCAGATTCTCAGTGAGCTGGAAGAACTCAGGGCTGGACCAGACCTCAACAGAGTCATAGGGAACATAGATCGGCACGTCGCCAATGATGCTCACGCCGTTATTGTGGGCATAGTTACGCAGCTCGTTCCACTGGGTATAGAAAATATACTGCACAAAGCTGTAGAACCGGATCTCATCCTTCAGCTCCTGGCGGGCGTTCCACATCGCGTCGGGATTACGGAACTTGAGGCTGCCTTCCCACTGATACCAGGGGGCGCCGCCGAACTTACTCTTCAGAGCCATGAACAGAGCAAAGTCAGCCAGCCAGCTGGCGTTCTCCTCGCAGAACCGGTCAAACTCCCAGCTGCCATTGAAGCGGGCGTAAGCCTTCCGCAGAACATTCAGGCGGTTATTGTACTGACGGCCGAAGTCAACCTTCTCATCGCACCACTGCCACTCAATACCAGCCAGATCCTCACCAGTCAGCAGGCCCTGCTCGATCAGCTTATCCAGATCGATCAGGTAATGGTTGCCCGCAAAGGTGGAGCAGGACTGATAGGGGGAGTCACCGTAGCCGGTGGGAGTCAGAGGCAGGATCTGCCAGTAGCTCTGGCCTGCTTCTTTCAGGAAATCAACGAACGCGTAGGCATTCTTGCCCATAGTGCCGACACCATATGCGCCGGGCAGAGAGGTGATGTGCATCAAAATACCGCTTCTGCGCATGATTCTTACTCCTTTGTTTTGTATAATATAAAATTATCATTTTTCCGGAACCATTCTTCGCCCCGCGGAGGATTATTGCCCCGGCAGTGGCAGCTCATACCTGATATGTATTGAAACGTTTCCAATTTTGCTTACTTGAAACGTTTCCAAAATGGTCCATATAAAGAATATTACTTTTTTGCCCATTTGTCAAGAAAAAGCCGCCGCAAACACCGCTATTAAAAATTTTTTGGCTAATCTGTTAATAGACAAGTTAAATTTTCTTGCAATTTACCAATAGAATTTAGCGGTCTGCCAAATTATGTATGCGAAAGCTGTCGTGCGGTTTGGTGCCGCCGCGGCCTGATTTCGTGGGTTTTCCCATTTCCCAATCTGTAAAATGGGCATAACGACACAAACAAAGGAGGAACGGCAATGCAGTGCCAAAAGCTTAAAACTTACATGGAGACCGGCCGGGTGGTCTTTCTGTCCGCCCGCTCCATCCGACCCAATCCAGCCCAGCCCCGGAAGATCTTTCGGGAGGAAGCGCTGGCTGAACTGGCCGAATCCATCCGCCAACACGGCATTCTGCAGCCCCTTTCCGTCCGGCGGGTAGGCAGCAGCTATGAACTCATCGCCGGAGAGCGGCGGCTTCGGGCCGCCCAGCAGGCAGGGCTGACGGAGATCCCATGCATTATCATGACCATGGACGAAAAGGAATCCGGCATGGCTGCCATGGTAGAAAATCTTCAGCGGCAGGATCTGGATTTCATTGAGGAAGCCCGGGGCATTTCCAATTTAATGGAGCAATGGAGCTTCAGTCAGGAGCAGGTGGCTCGGATTCTGGGCAAAAGCCAAAGCGCTGTTGCCAACAAACTGCGGCTTCTGCGTCACAGCGGCCCGGTACTTACCGCCATCCGGGAAGGCGGTCTGACAGAGCGTCATGCCCGCGCTCTGCTGAAGCTGCCCACAGAGCCGGAAAAGCTGTCCGTCATTGCCACCATCGTGCAGCTGGGTATGAGCGTCGCCCGAACGGAAAGCTACATCGAGCAGCGTCTGGCTGAAAAAGCGGACAAGCCTCCAAAGCCCAATGTCAGTGCTTTTTTGAATAATCTCAATCAGGCGCTGGCTCGAATCCAACTGTCGGGCATCAGCGCCGTATCTGAACGCCGGGAAACCGAAAGCCAAATCGTCCTGACCATCACGATTCCAAAATAGGACGATAAATTGTTGTTTAGCGGGCATGGCCCGCCGCAAATGCGTTACGAACGCTGGATGAAACTTTACCACCATTGGGG
>CANBCW010000077.1 GCA_947367115.1 uncultured Clostridia bacterium
ACCCAATGGCGTAACGATACCTGACCAGCCGAACACGAATCGTCCGCCGGCACTGCCGGCAAACAACAATTTATCTTTCTAAAACATCTTCAGCATTTCCGCCTCAATGGTCTGCGCGGCCTGATCCAGCGGCATATTCAGCGTGACTCCGGCAGCACCCTTGTGTCCGCCGCCGCCGAATTTACGGCACACCGCTGCGGCATCATACCCCGGTACCGCCCGGAGGGATGCCCGAATCCCGCCGTCGGGGAGCTGGCGCAGCAACGCGCACAGCTTAACACCCTCAATGGAGCGCAGGAAACCGGAGATATTGTCCATATCATCCGCCGTTGCCTGTTCCTCCAAGGCTCTGGGCAGCGCGCAGACTGCAAGTTTTCCATCCATCAAAAATTTCGTATTTTCCACAATCCAGCTTTGAATACGGAGTTTTGTAATAGAGTTCGTGTCAAAAAGTGCCTGCGTGATGGGGTACAGCTCCGCCCCGGTGGCTGCGCAGGCCGCCGCCACCGCATAAGTGTGAGCCGTGGTATTGGCAAAGCGGAAGCAGCCGGTATCCGTGGAGATCGCCACATACAGCGCCTCGGCGATCCGGGCATCCAGCGCCGCCCCCATCTCCATCAGGATGTCATAGACGATCTCACCACACGCAGCGGCGGCGGGGTCTACCAGTTCATTTTCCGTATAGCCCGCTTCCGTACCGTGATGATCGATGCGCAGCAAGATCTTCCCGCCGGTAAACCCACGAGTCAGCATATACTCCGCCGCCGTATCCACGGAAACCAGTGTGTCTTTCCTGTCCGGCGAAGCCTTGGTCAGTCCCTCGTGAAGAAAGGCCAGCTTGCCGGAAATTTCCGGGTTTTTCAGGACATGTGCCCTTTTCCCCATTTTCCGCAGCCCCAGGCACAGAGCCGCGGCAGAGCCTGCGGTATCGCCGTCCGGGCGGCGGTGGGTCAGAATACAGAAATCATTCCTCTGGCTCAGGAAGGCAGCAGCCTCAGCCCTCGTCAGCTTCATCGTCGTGCTCCACGCCCAGAGAATTGATCAGCGCCAGCATTTTAGCACCGTAGGTGATGGAGTCATCCAGCGCCCAGACGATCTCGGGAGAGTACCGCAGCTTCAGATTGCTGCCCAGCTGACGGCGCAGGAAGCCCGCTGCGGACTTCAGCCCCTTCATGGCTTCCGCAGCCTTTTCGGTCTGCAGGAAGCTGACATAAACCTTGGTATAGCGCAGGTCAGGGGTGGTTTCCACCCGGGTGATGGAGATCATCACATCCTGCACTCTGGGATCCTTCACCGTCCGCAGCAGTGCGGACAGTTCCTTCTGGATCTCCTCATTGATCAGTAAAATACGATTGGAAGCCATTTAAATATCCTCCATTCAAATTCATAAATTTTGCCGCACCGCATCCGCGGTGCGGCAAAAATCATTATCTCTTAACTTCCTGCATGGCGAAGCATTCAAAAATGTCGCCTTCCTTAATATCATTGAACTTGAGAATGCTCATGCCGCACTCATAACCGGCGGTGACTTCCTTGACAGCGTCCTTGAAGCGCTGCAGGGAGCCGACTTCGCCCTCATGGATTACGATATGGTCACGCAGGACACGAACCTTGGCATCCCGGGAGATCTTGCCGTCCTTGACCATACAGCCGGCGATGGTGCCGATGGCGCTGACCTTATAGGTCATGCGAACCTCGGCGTGGCCGATGACGACTTCCTCATAGGTGGGAGCCAGCATGCCCTTCATAGCCGCCTCGATCTCGTCGATGGCATCGTAAATAACGCGGTAGAACCGCATATCCACATTGGTACGGTGGGCGCTGGCCTGAGCACCGGCATCGGGACGGACATTGAAGCCGACGATAATGGCACCGGAAGTGGAAGCCAGCAGGATGTCGCTCTCGTTGATTGCACCGACACCGGCGTGGATGACCCGGACGCGAACCTCCTCGTTGGAGATCTTCTCCAGCGAAGCCTTCACGGCCTCGGCAGAACCCTGCACATCGGCCTTGACGATCAGCGGCAGCTCCTTCATCTCACCCTCCTGCATCTTGGCAAAGAGGTTATCGAGCGTGACCTTCTGCATCGCCTTAGCGGCAGCATCCTTCTGAGCCTGACGGCGCTGCTCCACCAGCTCGCGAGCCATACGCTCATCGGTAACGGCGTTGAACTCATCGCCGGGAGCGGGGACTTCAGCCAGGCCGGTGATCTCAACCGGCACGGAGGGGCCCGCAGTCTTAACGGTACGGCCCTTGTCATTGGTCATAACACGGACTCGGCCCACGGAGGTACCGGCGATCACGATATCGCCCTGTTTCAGAGTGCCGTTCTGCACCAGCAGGGTAGCCACAGGGCCGCGGGTCTTGTCGAGTCTTGCCTCAATAACCGTACCCTTGGCGCGGCGGTTGGGGTTGGCCTTCAGCTCCTGAACCTCAGCGGTCAGAATGACCATTTCCAACAGCTCGTCCAGACCCATGCCAGTCTTGGCGGAGATGGGAACGATGACCGTATCGCCGCCCCATTCCTCAGGGATCAGGTCATACTTGGTCAGCTGTTCCTTGATCTTATCAGGGTTGGCGGTAGGCTTATCCATCTTGTTGATCGCCACGATGATGGGCACCTCGGCAGCCTTGGCGTGGTTGATGGACTCGATGGTCTGGGGCATGATGCCGTCGTCGGCAGCCACCACCAGAATGGCAATATCGGTAGACTTGGCACCACGGGCACGCATGGACGTAAAGGCAGCGTGACCGGGAGTATCCAGGAATGTGACCATATTTCCGTTCACATCGACCGTATACGCACCAATGTGCTGCGTAATGCCGCCGGCCTCACCGGCAGTGACGGAGGTTTTCCGAATGGCATCCAGGGTAGAGGTCTTACCGTGGTCAACGTGACCCATGACCACAACAACAGGGGCGCGGGTCTCCAGCTCTTCGGCGGTATCCACATGATCGTCAATGATCCGCTCCTCAATGGTGACGTTAACTTCCTTCTCCACCTTGCAGCCCATCTCCGTGGCTACAAACTCAGCGGTGTCAAAGTCGATGGTCTGGTTGATGCCAGCCATAACACCGTTTTTCATCAGGCACTTGATGACCTCACCCGCGGTCTTCTTCATCCGGGAAGCCAGCTCGCCAACCGTGATCTCATCGGGGATCTTGACGGTGACAGGTGCCTTGCGCGCCACCTCCATCTGCAGGCGGCGCATCTTCTCCTGCTCCTCATTCTTACTCTTGTTGCCCTTGAAGTTATTCTTCTGCTGCTTCTGCTGCTGCTTGCCCTTGCCGCCGCCAATGCGCTGCTTGCCGCCCTGATAGTTCTGGACACGCTCGGAGACCAGATTATCCACATCCGCAAAGCGGTTGGCGTTGACCTGAACCGCGGAAGTGTCCACCACGCGGCGTTCCCGCTTGCGTTCCGGCTCCTTGGGCTTTTCAGCCTTGGGCTGCTGGGCGGCCTGCTGGGGCTGCTGAACAGGCTTGCCGGGCTGTGTATTCTGGGGCTTGCCGCCCTGCTGAGCGGGCTTCGCCTGCTGCTGCGGCGCAGCGGGCTTGACAGGCTCGGCCTTGGGTGCTTCTGCCTTGGGCTTCTCAGCCTTGGGCTGCACCGCGAACACCTGCTCCAGAGAGGCGATCTGATGGGTCTGCGTCATGCAGTCAAAGACCACGTTCAGCTCTTCCTCCGTCAGAATCTGGGTATTGGACTTGGGTTTTTCAAAAAACTTGGAGATGATCTCAACGATCTCCTTGGGTGCCACGCCGAAATCCGCCGCGACCTCCCGAATACGATACTTCACTAAACTCATATACGCACCTCCAAAATGTGACAGGCCTCACACTGTCATTGCGAGGAGGGTGAAGCCCGACGTGGCAATCTCCTAAAGTTTCCGGAATGTCCGGGGGATTGCCACGCCAGTGTGCGCACTGGCTCGCAATGACATATTCTTTTAAGGTCTGCAAAGTTGGTTTACTTACTTCTTTCCCTTGCGGACGTTCCGCTGGTGGGCTTTGGCCTCCTGCTGGCGGCTTTTGATTCGCTTGGCTTTGCTTTCCAAGCTGTCCAGCACAGCCGGATCCACTTTTTCCAGCGTCTTGGCAAACGCCAAAGCCAGCGCCGCGTCGGTAAATGCCGCCATCGCCAGGCTGGTTCTTCCAATCGCCATACCCAGCTCATCCTTGGTAAAGCTGACCCGGATGCATTGCTGCTCCGTGCCTGCCGCGAAGCTCTTGGCTCTGCGCCAGGTATGGTCGCCGGCATCGGCTGCCACGACCATCAGATAAGCCTTTCCGGCTCTGGCCGCGGCGCCAACAGGCTCCTCGCCCAGTTCCACACGGCCGCCTTTGCGCGCCAGCGCAAGGTAATTTAACGCTTTATCCACAACTGCCCTCCATCTCCCGGTTCAGTCGGTCATAGACCTCCTCAGGGATCTCAACCTCCAGGCTCCGTTCCAAAGACTTTGCCTTTCTGGCTTTTTTCAGGCACTCGGGATCCGGGCAGATGTACGCGCCCCGGCCGTTGAGCTTGCCGCTGAAATCCAGGGATACCTCTCCGCTGGTCTGACGAACCACCCGGATCATATCCCGCTTATTTTTCCGTTCCCGGCAGCCCATACACTGTCTTTGCGGAATCTTTTTTTGCATCGGACTACCTCCTTAATTACGAATTATAAATTACAAATTAAAAATGTGTATGTCAAAGGCCACAATTTGTAATTCGTAATTTGTAATTATGAATTACGCCTCAGCCTCTGCCTGAGAAGCAGGCTTAATATCGATCTTATAGCCGGTCAGGCGGGCAGCCAAGCGAGCGTTCTGGCCTTCCTTGCCGATGGCAAGGCTCAGCTGGTCATCGGGCACCACCACACGGCAGGCCTTCTGACCGGGCACCGGCTCCACGCTGATCACATCGGCGGGAGAAAGCGCGGCCTTAACATACTCGCAGGGATCCTCGCTCCAGACCACAATGTCGATCTTTTCGCCGTGGAGCTCTTCCACAACAGCGCCGACACGGCCGCCCCGGGGGCCGACGCAGGCACCCACAGGATCGATGCCTTCCATGGTGGCGCGAACCGCCATCTTAGACCGGGAACCGGCCTCGCGGGCGATGTTGCGAATCTCCACCTGACCCTCAGAAATTTCGGGAGTCTCAAGCTCAAACAGCCGGCGAACCAGATTGGGGTGGGTGCGGGAAACATAAACATTGGTGCTGCGGGCAGACTGCCGAGCCTCCAGCACATAAACGCGGATCTTGTCGCCCTCGCGATAGCTCTCGCCGGGGATCTGCTCGCTGGTACGCAGCACTGCATTGTGCTTTTCGTTTCCGGTGCCCACAGTGACCAGAATATCACCGCTGGGATCCAGACGCAGAACTGTGCCGGTCAGCAGCTCCTGCGCCTTGTTGGAATAGCTCTCGTAGACCATGCCGCGCTGGGCTTCACGGATGCCCTGAATGACCACCTGCTTGGCAGTCTGGGCAGCGATGCGGCCGAACTTCTCCACATCCACAGGAATGGAGATGGTATCGCCCACCTGAACACTGCTGTTGATATTCCGGGCGCTGTCGATGTGGATCTGAAGAGCGGTATCCTCCAGCTCCTCCACAACGGTCTTGACCTGGAACATGGAAATACCCTGTTCGCTGATATCCACCACCACATTCTCGGCGGGAACATCCCGGCGATCCTCACGATCCTTCCGGTAGGCATTGGCCAGCGCCTGCTTCAGACGCTCCAGCATATAATCCATGGGAATGCCCTGAGTTTTCTCCAGCTCACGCAGGGCGGCGAAGATCTCCACGCCGTCGATCTTGTGAGCCTCAGGCTGCTTCTTGGCTCTTGTATTTCTTGCCATGATTTCTTCCTCCTGTCAGAATTCTACCCGCAGGCGAACCAGAGCCACCTGGGATTTTTCAAAAGTAATGGTTTCCTTGCCGGCTTCCACCGTGACCCGGCCTTCCTCGTATCCACGCAGGATGCCGGGAAACTCCTTCAGCCCATTGTGGGGGCGGTAGAGCTTGACCATAATGGGGCTGCCCATGAAGCGTTCAAAGTCGCCGGGACGCTTCAGCGCCCGCTCCAGGCCTGCGGAGCAGACCTCAAAATGATAGGATTCCGCAATCGGATCCTTTTCATCCAGAATGGGATCCACCGCACGGGAAATGGCCTCGCAGTCAGTGATATCCACGCCGCCCTCTTTTTCAATGTAGAGCCGCAGGAACCGTTCAGAGCCCTCCCGGACGTACTCCACATCCCACAGCGAGCAGCCGTGAGCCTCTACAATGGGCTTTGCGAATGCTTCCACCTGTTCTGTGATCTTCAATTTTTTCGCCTCTTTCCGCAAAAAGAGAGGGGCTGAACCCCTCTCTTTCGTAAAGTATACGTTAGAACATTGGTATTATAGCACCCTGAGTTTCATTTTGCAAGGGTTTTTTCAAAGAAAACTGAAACTTTTTTCAACTTTTTTCGTCCAATGTCAGAGCCAGCTCCACCATTCTTTCATGAATCGCGTACACCACGCCCAAATAATCCATGACCACATTCCGGTGCTCCGGAACCAGCTCCCCCAACAGCTGAACAAACCGTTTATCCAGCACCCGGTACTTCGCCAGAAGGGAACGATAACAGTCGTCCTTGATCGCCGTATCCTGCATCCTCAACATCTTCTCAACCGTTTGTTTTTTCATACTGATCCCCCTTCTATACTGCATTTTAAGGGATATTGTATTAAAAGTCAATAAGGGTATTTTCCTTAAGGCATAATAATTCATGGGTGATAAAATGAATGAGAATCGTCTGCGTGATTTAAGAGAAGATAACGATCTTCGGCAGAAAAACCTTGCCGATTTGCTTAAAATTCACCAAACAACATACTCCGATTATGAATTAGGTCGCCTCAATATCCCTGTCACATCCCTACACACTTTAGCCGACTTTTACAACGTCAGTATAGATTATTTACTGTGTCGAACCAACACGAAAACGCCCTATCCGAAGAAATAAACGGCGAGCCTCACGGCTCGCCGTTTGTCATTTGTTCGTAAGATAAATTGTTGTTTGCCGGCAGTGCCGGCGGACAATTCGTGTTCGGCTGGTCAAGTATCGTTACGCCATTGGGTACCGCTCGGTATCGTTTTATCTGCGAGATCTGAGCACTTCGTTACCGAGTGACCCCC
>CANBCW010000078.1 GCA_947367115.1 uncultured Clostridia bacterium
AGCGGCAATCTGATTCGAACAGATGACATACCGGGTATGAACCGGCTACTCTACCAACTGAGTTATGCCGCCATGTGGTCAAAGGATTTCGGGCACCGCCGAAATCAGCTTCCTTATTATACCCAAGTCTACACCGTTTGTCAAGAAAAACTTTTAAATTTTTTGGACATACTGATACAGGGGTGAAAATAATGAAAATCTGGAAAAATACGCTGTTCCTCTATCTGGGGGGAATGATCTATGCCGGACTGGAGCTGCTGTGGCGGGGGCGGACTCACAGCTCCATGTTTCTGCTGGGGGGACTGTGTTTTGTGCTCATCGGCGGACTGGGGCGGGTGAACCCGGCTCTGCCAATACCGCTGCGTGCTTTGGTGGCTGCGGGGATTGTAACGATGCTGGAGCTGGGCTGCGGCCTGTTGGTGAACCGGGAATACGCCGTCTGGGACTACCGGAACATGCCACTGAATTATCACGGCCAGATCTGCCTGCCTTTTACACTGCTGTGGATCCCGATTAGCCTGGCGGCGATTTGGCTTTACGATGTTGTGGACAGAAAAATAAATGCGCAGCTTTTGAGGTTGACTTTTTAACAGGATCAGGTAAAATAGTGGATATCAAGAAAAAACGCGAGGATATCAACTATGAAACCTGCACGAAAAAAACGAAATTCCTATCTTATCCTGATCGCGGTGATCGTACTGCTGACCGCCATCCTGATCGGGCTGGTGTCCTGTGGAGTGCCCAAACTCAAGCAGGACGATTCCACGACTCCACCGGAAACGACAGACGCAGCCGCGTCCACCGGGCAGACGGACACCGCAGGCACCGCTGATACCACGGATAACACGGAGGCCACCCAGCCTTCCACACCGGCCGTGGATCCGGTGACCATGCGCACGGTGACAAATGTGAACGTTTATGTCAGCCCGGATTCGAACGCGCCCACCGTCGCAACACTGGCCAAGGACACCCAGGTGGATGTGATCGGCAAGGAGCAGGGCTGGAGCGCAATCCTGATCAGCAACCAGACCTACTATGTCCCCAGCGAAACCCTGCGGGAGCTGGATCAATATTTGATTGTGATCGATGCGGGCCATCAGTCCAAAGGAAACTATGAAAAGGAACCTGTGGGTCCCGGATCTACGGAAATGAAGATCAAGGTTGCGGCTGGAACCACGGGTGTATCTACCGGCATACCGGAATACAAGCTGACGCTGGCGGTTTCTTTGAAGCTGCGGGACATCCTGGAGGCGCGGGGATACAAGGTAGTCATGATCCGCAGTCACCATGAGGTAAACATCAGCAATGCGGAACGTGCTGAGGTGGCCAATAAGCTGTATGCCGATGCGTTTATTCGCGTCCATGCCAATGGTTCGGAGAATTCTTCCGTCAACGGCATCATGACGTTGTGCCAGACGAAGGATAATCCCTACAACGCTGATATTTATGAGGAATGCAAGGAGCTGGCCACACTGGTGCTGGATGAAATGGTTTCGGCTACCGGTGCCAATAAGCAGTTCGTTTGGGAAGTGGACACGATGAGCGGAATCAACTGGTGTCAGGTTCCGGTGACCATTGTAGAGATGGGTTATATGTCCAATCCGGAAGAGGATGAGCGGATGGCGTTGGATGAGTACCAGCAGAAGCTGGCGGAAGGCATTGCCAACGGCATTGACAAATATTTTGAATAAAGAAGCAGCCGGGACTGTCCATTTGCGGACGGCCCCGGCTTGATTTATTCTTCTGTGGTTTCGTCTGTGGACTGGGACTTCCCGGCTTTGTCGGCGTTGACATAGGCCATCAGCTCGTCTCCAGTGATGGTCTCCTTGGCAAGCAGGTACTCAGATACCTCGTCCAGCAGGGAGCGGTTTGCCACCAGCAGTTCCTTAGCTTCATTGTAGACTCGTGCAAGCAAAGCCTGTACGGCCTGATCCACCTTGGCGGAGGTTTCCTGAGAACAGTCAAGATAGGACTGACCTTCCAGATACTGCGCACTGACGGTGGCGGGAGCCATGAGACCCAGTTCCTCACTCATGCCGTACTGGGCAATCATATTGCGAGCCAGAGAGGTGGCACGCTGGATGTCGTTGGCGGCACCGGTGGTCTTGATACCAAATACCACGGCTTCCGCGGCACGTCCACCCACCAGAGTACGCAGTTCAGTCAGCAGCTCCTCATAGGTGTGCAGGTATTTTTCCTCCTCGGGCATCTGCATGGTGTAGCCCAGCGCGCCGGAGGTGTGGGGGACGATGGTGATTTTGGAAACAGGCTGGGAATGCTTCTCCAACGCGGCCACCAGAGCATGACCTACCTCGTGGTAGGCAACCAGCCGCTTTTCGGTATCCGTCAGAACAGTGTTCTTCTTCTCGGTACCGGCGATAACCGTCTCAAAGGAAACCAGCAGATCCTCCTGATTCACAGCCTTACGGCCTTGACGGACGGCCCGGAGGGCAGCTTCGTTGACCAGATTGGCAAGATCCGCGCCGACGGCACCGGCGGTGGCCTGAGCGATCTTCTTCAGATCTACATCCTCTGCCAGCTTGATCTTCCGGGTGTGCACCTTCAGGGTATCCAGACGACCCTGCAGGTTGGGTTTATCCACGATGATCCGGCGGTCAAAACGGCCGGGGCGAAGCAATGCGTGATCCAGAATTTCCGGACGGTTGGTGGCGGCAAGACAGACAATGCCCTTGGAGGGCTCAAAGCCGTCGATTTCGTTCAGGAGCTGGTTCAGGGTCTGCTCCTGCTCGGAGTTGGAGCCGTAGCGGTTGTCACGAGCACGACCCACCGCGTCGATCTCATCGATGAAGATGATACAGGGAGCAACCTTGGCAGCCTGCTGGAACAGATCCCGGACGCGGCTGGCACCCATACCCACAAACATCTCCACAAAGTCCGAGCCGGACATGGAGAAGAATGGGACGTTGGCCTCACCGGCAACGGCCTTGGCCAGCAGAGTCTTACCGGTACCGGGAGAACCCACCAGCAGCGCACCCTTGGGCAGCTTGGCACCGATGTCGGTGTATTTCTGGGGATCGTGGAGGAAGTCGATGATCTCCTGCAGGGATTCCTTGGCTTCGTCCTGACCGGCTACATCCTTGAAGGTGACACCGGTCTGCTTTTCCATATACATCTTGGCCTTGCTCTTGCCAAAGCCGCCCATCATGCCATCGGCGCTCATACGCTTGGTGAGCGTATTCATCAACAGGAAAATGGCACCGATCATCAGGGCGTAGTACAGAATCATCATGATACCGGAGTTATCCTCCACGATGACCTTCTTGACTTTGACACCCTGAGCGGACAGTTCTTCCGCCAGCTCCATGGTATTGCCGCCGCTGGGCAGGCCGGTGTAGCAGGCCTTTTGTTCCGCGCTGGGCTTGGCCGTCTCTTCCTTGGTCATGTAGATGATCCGGTCAGCGTGAAGCTCCACCTCTGCCAGCTGACCACTCTCCATGGCGGTGAGGAAATCGTTGTAGCGGGTTTCCGTGTAGCGGCTGCTGGAGATGGCGTTGTAGATGGCAGTGATGAGGATCACTACCACGACTGTAATGACTAGAGCGAGCAGGATATTTCCTTTGGGACGCTTGCCACGGGAATCTTGATCGTTGTCTCTATTGTTCGGGGGGTCCTTTCGGTTCAGGTCCATCCGCTGTTGCCTCCTTTTGCAAGTTTTTACTCTTAAATGGTATCATACCATATTTTTGCCCTTCAGGCAATGAATGTTTCTCAAACCGGAGGTAAATTTTCTGTTAATTTGCTTTTGATACGATAAATTGTTGTTTACGAGATTTTTGGCGCACCAAAAAAGAAGCATGTCATTGCGAGCCAGTGCGCACACTGGCGTGGCAATCCCCCAGTTCTTCCGGCATTTTTGGTGGTAATCGTAACATTTGCGCATCGCCGTGGGGGATTGCCACGTCGCTTCGCTCCTCGCAATGACACCGTATCTTAGTGCGCTAAACAACAATTTATCTTTCCTCCGCGATGCGGGGATAATTACAAAAATACCAGTTGTGAGAACGGCGAAAATCTGTTATAATGCTATCATCTATTATGATATGCTGAAGCAAACAGGAGTTGAGTGCTATGAACGAAAAACGCCGTCGTCCCGCACGGCCGGAGCCGGTGGAGGAAATCGAGGGGCAGCTGGAGGGCCGCAACGCGCTGACAGAGGCTTTGAAGAGTGGGCGCACCATTGATAAAGTCTTCATCGCTGCCGGTGATACGGATCGTGGCCTGCAGCGTCTGGCGGCACAGGCTAAGGATGCCGGTGCGGTCATCGTTCCGGTGGATCGCCGAAAGCTGGATGCCATGTCCACCACCCACTCCCATCAGGGCGTGATCGCTTTGGCGGCTGCCCATGTATACTACACCATTGACGATATTCTGGAAGAGGCCGCCTCCCGGGGCGAAACGCCCCTGATCGTCATCTGCGACGAGCTGTCAGATCCTCACAATCTGGGCGCTATCCTCAGAAGCGCGGAGTGCGCGGGTGCCCATGGTGTCATTATTCCCAAGCGTAGGGCGGTCGGGCTGACGGCGGTGGTTGCCAAGGCTTCTGCCGGCGCGGTGGAATATATGAAGGTTGCCCGGGTCACCAATATCAACAATGCTATTTCCGAACTGAAGGAGAAGGGCGTGTGGATCTTCGGCACCGCTGCCGAGGGCTCCATCCCCATGTATCAGGCAGATCTGAGAGGGCCTGCCGCCATTGTCATCGGCAATGAGGGGGACGGTATGAGCCAGCTTGTCCGCAAGAACTGCGACGTGATGGTACACATCCCCATGAAGGGAAGAATTTCTTCCCTCAACGCCTCTGCCGCAGCATCGATCTTGCTGTACGAGGCGGTGCGCCAACGCCAGGAGGGGTGATCTATGGAATCGAAAGATAATCTGGACTTCAGTCTGGAGGACATCCTGCGGGAATTTGGTGAGCATCCGGAGCTGTATCCGGTCGAGCAGACCGTTCCGCCGGCTGCGCCTGTGTCTGAACCGGAACCAGAGCCAGAGTTGGAGCCTGAACCGGAACCGGAACCTGTTCCCGCACCGATAGCGGAACCTGTGGATGAAGCGGTTACCGGGGATACCATTCGGCTGGATAAAATCCAGAAAGCGGTGTCCGGTACCGTGCCGAAGGAGATCAGCGATACAGCCGTATTCAAACCGGTTCATATCGAGGAAGAGGCAGGGGAGGAAGCACCTTCCGTGCCTGCGGAGGAACCGGAGGTGGAGCCGTTTTCGGAGGAATGGGAGCCGGAGTATGAGGAGCCAATGGGGGATTATCCCATCCCGGAGCCTATCGTCTTCCGCCCCAGGCAGCGGCTGAAGGAGCTGCGCGCGAAGCTGGTGGCAGGCCCTGAGCAGCGGTATTATTCTTTGTCAGAGCTGGGCCTTGGAAAGCTGCAGATGTCCATGGTACTGAATTTGATCGTATTCTTTCTGTCTACCGGATTTACAGCTTTGTACGCATGGGGCATGGTGCCGCCGGAACGGCTGCGGCTGCTGGTGTTTGTCCAGTTCCTGAGCATGCTGCTGTCGGCACTTTTAGGCTGCTATCGGCTTATGGAAGGACTCGGTGATCTGCTGCGGCTGCGCTTTACGCCTAATACGCTGCTGGTGATCACGTTTGTGGTGTGCTGCGTGGACGGTGTGCTTTGCCTGCAGGAGCTGCGGGTCCCTGTCAGTGCAGCGTTCAGCCTGGAGATGACGATGGCAATGTGGGCAGCCTATGACCGCCGCAGTGCGGAAATGGGTATGATGGATACCCTCCGGCGCGCGACCAATCTCAACAGTGTGGTCAGTGTTCCCGATTATTATGAGGGGCACCCGGGTTTCCTTACCGGTCAGGGTGAGGTGGAGCACTTCATGGATCATTATTCCACTCCCTCTGCACCGGAGAAGGTGTTGAACTGGTATGCGCTGGCAACGCTGATTGTCAGTGTGGCGGCCGGAGTGCTGGCGGGCGTTCGTCATGGCTTCAGTGCCGGTGTGCAGCTATGCGCCGGCGCGCTGCTGGTAGGCATGCCTGCTACGGCCTTTATCTCTGTAACACGGCCCATGGCCATTTTGGAAAAGCGGCTGCACAAGCTGGGTGCGGTGCTGTGCGGCTGGCAGGGCGTGAACGCTGTGAGCCGTCAGGCGGCTTATCCCCTGGAAGACGGTGATTTGTTCCCCATTGGCGCTGCCAAGCTCAACGGTGTGAAGTTCTATGGCGACCGGGATCCGGATCTGGTGGTTGCCTACGCTGCGGCCTTGATCAAGGCCAATGGCGGCGCGCTGGTGAGCCTGTTCAGTCAGCTGCTGGACAGCCGCAACGGTTACTATTACACCGTGGATCACCTGAATACATACTCCGGAGGCGGCATCGGCGGCGAGATCGATGATGACGCAGTGCTTGTGGGTACGCTGGAATTCATGCAGGATATGGGCGTGGACATGGGCGAGGGTACCCGCGTCAGCCAGGCGGTGTATGCCGCCATTGACGGCGAACTGTGCGGTGTGTTTGCGGTGTCTTACCAGAAGGCCAAGTCCTCTGCCGCAGGACTGCGTACGCTGTGCGACTACAGGGGACTGACACCGGTGGTTCTGTGTGAGGATTTTATGCTGACGGAAAGCTTTGTCAAGAGTAAGTTCGGTATCAACTCCCGCCGGATGGCGTTCCCCAGCCGGGATGTTCGCCGGGAACTGGGGCTGCGGGAGCCGGAGGAAACCGATACCGTGGTGGCGCTGACCACGAAGGAGGGGCTTGCACCCAAGGCTTTTGCCGTTACCGGCGCGCGGGTGCTGAGAAGCTCCATGAGAGCCGGGGTGGTAATCCACATGGTTGGCGGTATTCTTGGCCTGCTGATGATGGCTGCGCTGGCCTATGTGGGCGTGGAGAACATTTTGACTCCGTCCAATGTACTGCTGTATGAGCTGCTGTGGATGGTGCCTGGTCTGCTGGTTTCCGAGTGGACGAGAACGCTTTAATAAAAGGATCGGGGCTGCGGCAGTGTGCCGCAGCCCCGGTTTTACAGAAAAGATAAATTGTTGTTTACGGGCATGGCCTGCCGCAAATGCGTTACGAACGCTGGATAAAACTTTACCACCGTTGGGGGTCACTCGGTAACGAAGCGCTCAGATCTCGCAGATAAAACGATACCGAGCGGTACCC
>CANBCW010000079.1 GCA_947367115.1 uncultured Clostridia bacterium
AGGGCATAACGCAAGGTGGCTCAAATATTCGCTGTCATTTTCCGGGAAAGTGGCTCAAGTAGATATTAGCATTTACATTGAGCATCCAGTTGTTGCGCTATCGATACATCTGTGCGCTATGTCGAGTTCTGGCTCGCTGTGCATTATTACGAATGTGTATGGCTCACAGGAATTCCGCTGACTGAAAAGCAATTACCGACGAATTTTTATGATGTTGTTAGGCGTAGCCGAATAAATCGAAAAGAAGCAGCAGAAATTGCTATGTGGCTTCAGCTTCATTATGAAGATATCTGTGAAAAATATGCGTTTATAGACAACCCTGTTTTAAAGCAAGATGTACTGGCTGTTATCACTCCATTTAAGAAGCAAGTAATGGTCATTAAGGAAGAACTAAAAAAAGCATTAGGGGAGTGTAGCGAAAACATTGCCGTTGGCACTGTACATACATTCCAGGGTGGCGAGCGCCGAATAATTATCTTTTCAACCACATATGGTGCCGAAGACGGCTGTAGTTTTATCGACCGAGAACACAGTTTAATGAATGTTGCGGTGTCGCGTGCAAAAGATGCTTTCTGGGTATTTGGTTGTCGTGATTGTCTAAGGGGCAAGAGTGAGAAAATACCGAGTGGTCTTTTGGACAGATACATTGAGCAGCATCAAATTACATGATCAATTGTAAGGAGATCCACATTATTAAAAGGGACTTTTTGCAGAAGTGTTTGCAAAATGTGATCCATGATCGATGGTAAATTGTAATGGTGCAGTAATGGGTTGTGAAAAACTTCTTAGGAGAATTGGGGAGGTTGTTTTGTAGGGCTGTTTTTTACATAGAGAATTGTTAGTATACATATTGAAGATTCGTCAAATCGTAAATCATACGCTTGCTCTCGCTGAACATAATCCCCTTTAGTGACTTATTCCCGCTCATGTTCCATAGAGAAGGTGCCCGGAGATTGTAAAAGAGAAGATATTCCGTATTTTTCAATCCCGCCAATGCAGATATGTCTTTCACTTTCGTGTTGCTAAAGAAATAGATTGACTTATAATTATCGGCGTACTTCGTAACAAATAAATCGAATTCCGCTTGTGTTAGACCGCTGACCTGAACATAATCCACCCCAGCATGAAAACGCATTTCTTCATCCACATCTGCAAGGTGCGTTAATGGACTTTGGGAAAAAGAAATCATCTGTGAGGACTGATATTTCATTCCAGAAAATTTGTGCAATTCAAATTCGCTCACAATAATTCCTCCATATAAGCTTCACTTATCATATATCATAACATAAAACAGCCAATTTACAAATCGCTTATTTGACGAAATTGTTCTTTTCCGCTACAATATCTCCACCAAATAAGGAGGTAACACCATTGAAAAATTCATCCCCTATGAAAAGCTTCCCAAAAAGGAAAAGCGCAAGATGGACTTAGCCAAGCGGCAGACTTGGGGTGAGCTGAACCCCATCACGAGGAAGCCCGCAAACAGCAAAGCCTACAACAGAAAGAGGACGCAGGAGTGGAAGAGAGAGCTTCCTTACCCTGCGTCCGTCTTTATTTAGAGCTTTTTCGTAAAGCAAATGATGCGGTTGGCTTCGGCGAAGCCCAGGGCGAGATGAAATTTCAGGCTTTGGGTATTGTCCAGCTCACAGTCGCTGGCAAACTCGGTACACCCCTGCTCCCTCGCCCAGCCCTCGCAGGCGGTCAGGAGTTTTCCCGCGGCACCCTGTTTGCGGTAGGGTTCCAATACGAAAATTCCCTCCAGATACCCCACAGGGCTGGAAGAAGTACCCTCTACATAATCGTGCCGGAGCTGGCATTGGGCAAAGCCTACCGCCGCGCCGCCTTCATAGGCGAGGAAAACAGCGGCATTCTCCCGGACAAGGATAGCGGAGAACTCCTCCGCCAATTCTTCCGCTAAATGATGGGGCCACAGTTCCATAGCCAATTTTACAACCGTTTCAAGGTCACGCATTGCCGCTTTTTTTACATGAATATTCATTGCAAATCCTTTCGCATCAGGTAATCAGTCTGGTCATCGTCGCCATGACGAAGGAGTGAGCGCCGCTCGTCACCCTTTCTGCCGCTCATTATATCACGCCGCGCACACCTTGAAAAGAGGGCAAATGGGTGATAAAATAGGCGTATCATCTACCTTGGGGTGCTGGATATGAATGCGTTGAACCGATCTTTTTTCTTTAAGGATTTTCGCAAAACATTGATTGCCAGATTTGGCGAGGACACGGCGGCGCTGATCTGGGTCAACGCCGGTCAGCGATACACAGCGCTGCGACTATCCGCTGTCCTACGATGAAAATAAGAAATGAGGAGCAAACTATGAAATTATTTCGGAACAAGATATTCCTCATCGTCTGCTGTGCTCTGCTGGCCGTGGCGCTGATTATCGGTGCCATCGTCTATTTTGCCGTCATCCTGCCGGAGCAGCGGCAAGAAGAGGAATGGGCTCGGCAAGTGCAGGAATACCGGGATGCCAAAACGGCGCAGTACCGCCAGGAGAATGCGGAATATGACGATTATGAGGTGGATGTGGCATTTCTGGGCGACAGCCTCACCGACGGCTACGATCTTGCGAAATACTATCCCCAGTATGTGACCACCAACCGCGGCATTAGCGGCGATACCACCTTCGATCTGGAGGGGCGGCTGGAGGTATCCGTCTACGATCTGAAGCCCAAGGTTGCCGTCATACTCATCGGCGCCAACAATATGGATACCATGTTTGAAAATTACGAAGACATTCTCATAGGGCTGCGGCAAAATCTGCCGGATACCAAGGTTGTCCTGCTGTCCCTGACCGCCATGGGCGGGGAGCATTGGGGGCGCAAAAATCAGCTTGCGGCCTACAACAATGTGACCATCAAGCTGTTGGCGGAAAAGTATGGCTGCACTTACATTGACCTGTACACGCCATTGTACGATGTTTCCATTCGGGAGGTCTACGAGGGTTATACCTCTGACGGCGGCCATCTGACCCACGAGGGCTACGCCGTGGTCACCGCCCAGATCACCCCGGTGCTGGAAACACTTTTAGGTAAATAAAAAATGTTACAGCGGATGCTACGGCATCCGCTGTAATATGCTACCCCCATAAGAGACAGTAAAAAAACTGTATCCATGGGGGTGCATTGTATGGTTATTACCAGGTCAGCATCTGGCGGAACAGCGCCATATAGCGCTCCGCTGGCTTGTCCCAGCTGAAATCCTGCTCCATGTCCCGGCGCTGCAGAGCCTTGAAGCCCTCCCGGTTGTGATTGTACAGGTTCAGGGCACGTTTTACCGCAGCCATGAAATCGTCACCGTTGTAGCTCTGGAAGGTAAAGCCCAGGCCGCCCTCGCCATTTTCATCGGCAGGCGGAACCGTATCCCGCAGGCCGCCGGTAGCATGCACCACCGGCACCGTGCCGTAACGCATGGCATTCATCTGGCTCAGGCCGCATGGCTCGCTCTTAGAGGGCATCAGGTAGATGTCACCGCCAGCGTAGATCCGGGCAGCCAGTCCCAGATTGAAGGTAATCTTAGCCGCAACCTTATCGGGATACTCGTTGGCCAGATCCCGGAAGAAGTTCTCATAGTGAGGCTCGCCGGTGCCAAGGATCAGAAGCTGCACATTCTCCTCCCACAGAAGCCTGCGGGCGATATAGCACAGCAGATCCAAGCCCTTGTGCCCCGCAAGTCTTGTGACCATAACGCACAGCGGTACATCGGGCTTGACAGGCAGCCCCACTTCCTTCTGCAGCGCGGCCTTGCATTCGGCCTTGCCGATCTCAAAGGTCTGGGCGTTATAGTGAGCAGGCAGAGCCGCGTCGGTCTCCGGATTGAATGTTCCTACATCGATGCCGTTGGTGATACCGGTGAGCTTCCAGGAGGCATTGGAGATAATACCGTCCAGGCCATGCGCATAGTACGGATACATCAGCTCCCGCGCATAGGTCTCGGACACGGTGGTGACCAGATCCGCCGTTTCAATAGCGGCCTTCATCATATTGACAGAGCCGTTCATATCCAGACAGCCCCGCCACTCCCACGGCAGACCCAGCACATCATCGAAGAAGCCGCCATTTGCCCAGCCCTGATACTCGATGTTGTGGATGGTGTACATGCAGCGGGTATGGGGATACAGGTGGTGATACATGACCTTCAGATAAGTGGGCACCAAAGCGGTCTGCCAGTCGTTGCACTGGATCACATCCGGAATCCAGTCCATGATCGCCATAGCATCCAGACAGGCTTTGGAGAAGAACGCGTAGCGCTCGCTGTCATCGCCGTGTCCATAGATGGTGGTATCCCGGCCGCCAAAGTAGTATTCGCTGTCGATGAAGTAGACCTGAACGCCGTCATTGCGGCCTTTGAGCTTCATAATACCGGCGTACTGCTTCCGCCAGCCTACGCCGACCTGAAAATCACCGATGTATTCCACGTTCCACTTGGGATCATGCTTGATCTTATGATAGTAGGGCAGAATGAGGATCACCTCGTTGCCCTCGATACGGGCCAGCGCGGAGGGCAGCGCCTCCATCACATCGCCCAGGCCGCCGGACTTGGCATAAGGCGCACCCTCGGAGGCAAGAATGGCAATTCTCATACTGTCTCCCCCCGCTTGACGATGATGGGATTTTTGGCAGTGCCCACCAGGCGGGCGCCGGGACGAACGGTAACGTTCTTGTCCAGAATGACATACTCCAGCTCCGCGCCCTCACCGATGACGGCATCGTTCATGATGACGCAGTTTTCCACCTCCGCGCCCTCGCAGATGGTAACCTGACGGAACAGGATGGAGTCCTCTGCCTCGCCTTCCAGGAAGCAGCCATCTGCCACCAGGCAGTTCTCAATCTCGCAGTTCTCGCCATAGTAGCTGGGAACGCGGTCACGAACCTTGGTGAATACGGGATGGTTGCGGCCAAACAGGTCGTGGCGCACATCCTGATCCAGCAGCGCAAGAGAATTGCGGAAATACTCCTCGATGGACTCGTTGAACATGGCCACACCGTCGAACTGATAGACATTGATGGTGGCCTTTCCCTTCTGCCACAGCCCCATGACCACATCACGATCCATGTGGTACCGGTTCCGGGCGACGCACTCATTGATCTGCTCCACGAACCACTTTTTGTTCAGCACGAAGATGTCCATGGAAGCCAAATAATCCTCAGATGCCACATAGTCCACGGCGATATCCTCGATCTCGCCCTTCTTGTCCAGCTTCACCGCCAGATCCAGCTGCTTGGAGCCGTTGGCGATGCCCGCCTTGGTCACCACGGTGATATCCTTGCCGCTTTCGATATGAGAAGCGATGACCTTGGTCAGATCCATATTGCTGAGAATGGCGGAGTCCGCCATGACCACATACTCATCCTCATCCCCGCCGAAGGTCAGGAAGTCCATAGCAAAGTACAGATTCTCCAGCTTGCCGCGATAGCGGTCGGTGGTGGACATGGCATAGGGAGTCAGGAACTCCAGACCGCCCTCGCCCAGCTCCAGACCCCATTCCTCACCGTCTCCGATGTGGTTCATCAGGGACTGGTAGTTGTGGCGGGAGATGATGCCGATGTGGCGGATGCCGGCAGCGGTCATATTGGACAGATGGAAGTCCACCTGACGGTAGCGGCCGCCGAAGGGAAGGCTGGCCATGGTGCGCTTGCTGGTCAGCTCGCCCATAGTCGCATCATTGGCGAAAATAATGCCCATTACATGCATAGCGTTGCCCTCCTTAGATCATGTCACCGGGCGCAAGCACGGTGTTTTCTTCCACAACGGCACCTTTGGAGGTGACGCTGATCTTCTTTTTATCCTTGGGGCCGTAAGCACCGCCGACCACGGCGTTGCGGCAGACCTTGCTGTTCTCGCCCAGAATGGCGTGACGGACGATGGCGCCGGATTCGATGACGACACCGGGCATGACCACGCTGTCCTCCACCACGGCATCCTCGCCGACGGTGCAGCCCACGGAGATGATGGAGTGGCGGACGGTACCATAGACCTCGGAGCCTTCCGCAACGAAGGAGTTGTAGATCTTGGCATTCTCGTCGATGTAAGAGGAAGGCAGGGCGGAGTTCCGGGCATAGATCTTGCTGCGCTCGTCGCCGCGGATGTTGAACTCAGGCTCCTTGCCCAGCAGCTCCATGTTGGCTTCCCACAGGGAGTCGATGGTGCCCACGTCCTTCCAGTAGCCGTCAAAGGTATAGGCCATCATCTTGTGACCAGCGTTCAGCAGGTTGGGAATAATGTTCTTGCCGAAGTCGTTGGAGGAATCAGCATCGTCCTCATCGGCGATCAGAGCCTCACGCAGCACTGCCCAGTTGAATACGTAGATACCCATGGAGGCATTGGTAGACTTGGGCTGCTTGGGCTTCTCCTCAAACTCATAGATGGAGTTATCGGGATTGGTGTTCAGGATGCCGAACCGGGAGGCCTCGCTCAGCGGAACATTGCGCACGGCGATGGTGCAGGAAGCATTGTTCTTCTCATGGTACTCTACCATAGCGGCGTAGTCCATCTTGTAGATGTGGTCGCCGGAGAGAAGCACAACGTACTCGGGGTTATAGCGGTCGATGAAGTCGATGTTCTGGTAGATGGCATTGGCGGTGCCCTTGTACCAGCCAGACTTCTTGTCGTGACGCTCGTAGGGAGGCAGCACCTGGGCGCAGCTATGGGTCTTGTTCAGTCCCCAGGGCTGGCCGTTGCCGATGTATTCATTGAGCTCCAGCGGTTGATACTGGGTCAGGATACCCACCGTGTCGATGCCGGAATTGACGCAGTTGGAGAGGGGAAAGTCGATAATGCGGTATTTGCCGCCGAAGGGTACGGCAGGCTTGGCGGTTTTCTCCGTCAAGACCTTCAGGCGGCTGCCCTGGCCACCGGCCAGAAGCATGGCAATGCAGCGTTTTTTCTGAAAGTACATGGTCACAGCTCCTTATATATTAAGTGTGGGTCACATTTGCTTACAGAGATATCGTTGAATGGTGAATTGTTGTTTACAGGTTTAATAAACAAACGCGCCCGTAGGGGCCGATGACCACATCGGCCCTCGCCGAAGGCGCTTTTTGCCCATTGTTG
>CANBCW010000080.1 GCA_947367115.1 uncultured Clostridia bacterium
CCCAACGGTGGTAACGTTTCATCCAGCGTTCGTAACGCATTTGCGGCGGGCCATGCCCGCAAACAACAATTTATCTGGTCAAAAATCACCTGTTTTTCTGCCGAAAACATTCATCTTTCCATTGTGAAAACTGCGAAAGAATTTCCCTTGTCCAGCCTGGTTTTCGTGTAATTTTGCTTGACAAAAGGGGCGTTCTGTTTTATCATAATAGAGAACTCACATGACTGACGGTTATCGCGGAAGTACCGCGGGGGAGTGTGAGTGTTTTTGAGCCGACCGTCTGGGCAATTCGATTCCGCAGGAATTGGATTGCCTTTTTTCTTTGGCACCTCTAAAAACTCTTTTTTTGCGATTTGGCCGGATCTTCCGCCCCAACTTTTCCCTGCGGAAATCCCACAATACACAAAGTATTCCGGAATTTCCGCAGCTCAATTTGGAACGAAATCTCTCGCCCAATTCATCAAAAAAAGAGTTTTCACAGGATGCCTTGTACAATACAACCAGGAGAAGTATATGAGCTTTATCTACAAAGGTCTTTCCGCGCAGCTGGAAAAGCACATCGTAACCGACGCGGAGATCGACCATCAGATGCAGCGTCTGCTGCAGCAGTCTCCCCGGATCACCGAGGTGATCGGCCGTCCCGCCCAGTTAGGTGACGAGGTCGTGCTGGACTACGCGGGCTTCTGCGGTGACGAGCAGTTTGCCGGCGGCACCGCAGAAAACCAAACACTGACCTTGGGCAGCGGCATGTTCATCCCCGGCTTTGAGGAGCAGCTGGTGGGCAAAGACGTGGGCGAAGAGGTCACGGTGCGCGTCACCTTCCCCGAGCAGTACCATTCCGAGGCGCTGGCGGGCAAGGCGGCTGAGTTCCGCTGCGTGATCCATCAGATCCGCACAAAGTCCGCTTACGAGCTGGACGACACCTTTGCCAAAGAGGTCGGCAACTGCGACACCTTTGATGAAATGCACCGCAAGCTGGGCGAAAGCCTGCAAGCCTACTCCGACGAGCGGGGCGAAATGGATCTGCAGGATCGGCTGCTGCGTCAGGCCGCCGCAACGATCGATGTGACCATCACCGAAGAGCAGCTGCAGGCAGCGGTAGAAAATCAAATGCAGACACTGGAAGCGCAGCTTTCCCAGCAGGGGCTGAGCCTTGAAATGTACTGCAGCTTTATGAACACCACCCCCGACGCGCTCCGGGCTGACGCACGGCCTACCGCCGAATCTGCCATTCGCTCTCAGGCTGCGATCGATCAGATCGTGAAGCTGGAAAACCTGGTCGCCGACGAAAAAGAAATCGGCGACGCGCTGGCTCTGATCTGCCGCCAGAACAACATGACTCTGGAGCAGCTCAAGCCCTACTACGATGCCGAATTTGAGCAGGCAGTCATTAACAGTGTACTCACCAGCAAGGCCATGCGTCTCATCCGGGACGCGGCCATTGTTACGGTAGTATAATAAAATCATTAACATTGTGCTGCAACAGCACCAAAATCAAGGAGGATACATACTATGGCAATCAATTTCGTTGATGGCAAGTACGTAGACGAGAAGGGCAATGTTAAGCTCGACCCCACCGTCTACGCCGACTGGCAGATCGCTGAGGAAGCAGAAAAGACCCTGCCTTCCGTGGACTATTTCCGTGAGAAGCTGGGACTGCTGCCCGAGGAGATCATCCCCTACGGCAAGACCCCCAAGATCGACTTCATCAAGGTCATGAACCGTCTGAAGGATAAGCCCGACGGCAAGTTCATCGAAGTCACCGCTGTTACCCCCACCCCCTTCGGCGAAGGCAAGTCCACCGTTTCTCTGGGTCTGATCGAAGGCTTGGGCTATATCGGCAAGAACGCGGGCGGCGCTCTGCGTCAGCCCTCCGGTGGCCCCACCATGAACGTTAAGGGCACCGCTGCCGGCGGCGGCAACGCGCTGCTGATGCCCATGACCGAGTTCTCTCTGGGTCTGACCGGCGATATCAACGACATTATGAACGCGCACAACCTGGCTATGGTGGCTCTGACCGCCCGTATGCAGCACGAGCGCAACAACAACGACGAGTGGCTGGCCAAGAAGGGTCTGAAGCGTCTGGACATCGACCCCAAGCGTGTGGAGATGGGCTGGATCATCGACTTCTGCGCACAATCCCTGCGTAACATTATCATCGGTATCGGCGGCCGTCTGGACGGCTTCATGATGGAGTCCAAGTTCGGCATCGCTGTCGGCTCCGAGCTGATGGCCATTCTGGCCGTTGCCAAGGATCTGAAGGATCTGCGTGAGCGTATCGGCAAGATCGTTGTGGCCTACAGCCGCTCCGGCGAGCCTGTTACCTGTGAGGATCTGGATGTTGCCGGCGCTATGTGTGCCTGGATGCGCAACGCCATCAACCCCACCATGTGCTACTCCGTCGAGCATCAGCCCGTGCTGATCCACGCCGGCCCCTTCGCCAACATCGCCATCGGTCAGTCCTCCGTTATCGCTGACCGTCTGGCTCTGAAGCTGTTCGACTACCACGTTACCGAGTCCGGCTTCGCTGCCGACATCGGCTTCGAGAAGTTCTGGAACGTCAAGACCCGCCTGTCCGGCCTGACTCCCAACGTTTCCGTTCTGGTCGCTACTGTCCGCTCCCTGAAGATGCACGGCGGCGGCCCCAAGGTCACTCCCGGCGCCCCCCTGCCCAAAGAGTACAAGGAGGAGAACCTGGAGCTGCTGGAGAAGGGTACCTGCAACCTGTTCCACCATGTCAACACCATTCTGAAGTCCGGTATCACTCCCGTTGTCTGCATCAACCGCTTCTACACCGATACCGACGCTGAGGTCGCCCTGCTGAAGAAGATGTGCGCCGAGCGCGGCATCCGCTGCGCCGAGTCTAACCACTGGCGTTACGGCGGCGAGGGCGCTGCTGAGCTGGCTCAGGTGGTCGTTGAGGCCTGCGAAAGCAAGAACGAGGTCAAGTTCCTGTACGATCTGGAGATGCCCCTGCGTCAGCGCGTCGAGCTGATCGCCAAGGAAGTCTACGGTGCCGACGGCGTTATCTGGCAGCCCCTGGCTGTGGAGAAGGCTCAGCGCTTCGAGTCCGATCCCAAGTACGCTGACTACTGCACCATGATGGTCAAGACCCACCTGTCCCTGTCCGATGACCCCACCAAGAAGGGCGTTCCCACCGGCTGGAAGCTGACCATCCGCGACATTCTGGAGTACGGCGGCGCCAAGTTCCTGTGCCCCATGGCCGGTACCATCTCCATGATGCCCGGTACCGCGGCTGACCCCGCTTACCGCCGCGTCGATGTGGACACCGAGACCGGCAAGGTCTCCGGCCTGTTCTAATTCACAGTTTCCTCCAAGCACAGGCGGTTTACCGCCTGTGCTTGTGTGGCATCTATATGAAGATATAAGATACAAGATACAAGATACAAGATAGGAAAAATATACGCCATATCTTGTATCTTGTATCTAACTATCTTGTATCTTCCTGATATCTTGAATTTTAGGAGGATTTATTATATGGACATGACATTAGCTTCCTGCCGTGAATTTGTCACAGTTCTGGCTTCCGATGCCCCCGCGCCCGGCGGCGGCGGCGCTGCCGCGCTGGTGGGTGCCATCGGCACCGCTCTGGGCAACATGGTAGGCTCCCTGACCGTGGGCAAGAAGAAATACGCCGATGTTCAGGACGAGATCATCGCCCTGAAAGCAAAGTGCGACGCGCTCCAGAAGGAGCTGCTGGATCAGGTAGAGGCCGACGAGGTCAACTTCCTGCCGCTGGCCAAGGCCTATGGCATCCCCAAGGATGACCCCAACCGTGACGCTGTCATGGAAGAGGCCACCCTCATCGCCTGCTCCACCCCCATCAAGATCATGGAGCTGTGCTGCCAGGCCATCGACTACATCAAGGTCTTTGCTGATAAGGGCAGCCGTCTGGCCGTTTCCGACGCGGGCTGCGGTGCCGTAATCTGCAAGGCCGCCCTGCAGGCCGCTTCCCTGAACGTATTCATCAACACCAAGACCCTGAAAAACCGGGACAAGGCGGAGGATCTGAACCGTCACGCCAATGTGATGCTGAACAAGTACGGTCAGCTGGCTGACGAGATCTTCAACGATGTCAAGGCCGGGTTTGGTCAGTAAGCGCCTTTGGCGCATCGATATAAATTCCTAACGGAATTTTTGATATTCGCTGGCGCGATCGATATATGCTGGCGCATTCGATATGCCCTGCGGGGCAAGAGAATTGATATCATATCGATTGGATGCTTTGCATCCATATATCGAATTTGCTGCACGGCAAACATATCGACAATACAAGCAAAAAATACGCATTATAAAGGAGATAATATTATGGCTAAGCTGCTTTTGGGTAAGGAAGTCACCGATGCCCTGAACGCCGATCTGCAGACCCGCACCGCCGCCCTGCGCGAAAAGGGCATTGCCCCCACGCTGGGCATCATCCGCGTGGGCGCTGACCCCTCTGACCTGTCCTACGAGAAGGGCGCTACCAAGCGCGCTGAGCTGGTGGGCGTGGATGTGAAGAAATTTGAGCTGCCCGCCGATGCTTCCAAGGAGGATGTGCTGGCTGTCATCGACCAGGTCAACGCTGACGACTCCATCCACGGTGTCCTCATGTTCCGTCCCCTGCCCAAGCATCTGAAGAACGATCAGAATGAGATCTGCAACCGTCTGGATCCCAAGAAGGACGTGGACTGCATGACCCACATGAGCAACGCCGGTGTGTTTGAGGGTCTGGATCTGGGCTACGCCCCCTGCACCCCCGCCGCATGCATGGAGATTCTGGACTTCTACGGCATCGACTGCAAGGGCAAGAACGCCGTGGTCATCGGCCGCTCCCTGGTGGTGGGCAAGCCTGCGGGCATGATGCTCATGGGCAAGAACGCCACCGTTACCACCTGCCACACCAAGACCGTGAACACGGCTGAAATTTGCAAGAACGCTGATATCATCGTGTCCGCCGCCGGTGTGCTGAACTCCCTGACCGCTGATTTTGTCCGTCCCGGCCAGGTGGTCATCGACGTGTCTATCAACTGGGATGCCAACAAGCCCAACGCCAAGGGCGGTCTGGGCGGTATCGCCGGTGACGCCAAGTTCGACGAGGTGGAGCCCATCGTTGCGGCCATCACTCCTGTCCCCGGCGGCGTGGGTTCCGTTACCACCTCCGTGCTGATGAAGCACGTTGTCGAAGCCGCGGAGAAGGTCTGATTGTAAGATAAATTGTCGTTTAGCGGTGTAAACACCGCTGGCGGCTGCGAATACAAATTAACCTTAACCTACGAAACGGTCACCGTTTCCAAAGAGCAGGCCAAGAAAATCGAAAAAGTAGCTAAGATGCTTGGCATGTAATCTCAGTTATTTACAAACGAGGACAATCCATGAAAAAGATCAAAAACCTATCCGAATCCAATTTCCTGAAGCTGTTTTTTGCTTTTCTGACTGCCTGCTTCCTCATTGCGGCGGTTTGTATGCCTGACCGGGGGCAGATGTTCTCCGGCCTGTGGAATATCCTGACGAACCCCAGCAAGGTATCCACCAACTACTTTGCTGTGGGCGGCTACGCGGCCACCTTCCTGAATATGGCGCTGGTGGCTGCCATCTGCCTGGGGCTGTACTGCATCCCCGGCACAGTGGCGAATAACACTTCTACCCTGGCCTTCATCCTGACCCTGGGCTTCTGCTCCTGGGGCATCAACATTCTGAACATTTGGCCCACCATTCTGGGCGTGGTGCTCTACTGCGTGGTGAAGAAGGAAAAAGTCAGCGCGAATGTCAACGCCATGCTGTTCTCCACCGGCATCGCCCCCCTGATCACGGAGTTGATGCTCCGCTACCCCGGTCAGGATGTAGTCGCCTTCACCTGGTACGGTACCCTGCTGGCTATTCTGGTTGGTCTGGGCATCGGCTTCTTCCTGCCGGCGGGTCTTGCTATGTCCCCCAAGGTACACAAGGGCTTCGACCTGTACAGCGCCGCTCTGCCCATCGGCATGACCGCCTTCTTCCTGCAGGCCATCCTGTATAAGACTTTGGGCGTGACCCTGCCCGCCGCCCCCGCCGCGGAAACGCTGCAGGTTGCATCCCGGATGACCGTCAATATTTTCTGCTGCGTGGTATTCGCGGCCTGTATCGGCATCGCGTTCTGGATGGGCTGCAGACCCAAGGATTACTGGAATCTGCTGAAGGATCCGGCTCTCGTGACCAGTTTCTCCGGTACTTACGGCAACGCCACCTTTCTGATGAATGTGGGCGTGTACGGCCTGTTCATTCTGGCCTACTACAACCTGATTGGTGCCACCTTCAACGGTGTGACCTTCGGCGTTATCTTCTGTATGCTGGCTTGCTGCAACTCCGGCTCTCACCCCGGCAACGTCTGGCCCATTATGCTGGGCTATGTAGGCTCCTCCATTGTCTTCGGTCTGCTGGCTAAGCTCACCGGCGGTAATTTCGCCGGCGCCGCCAACGCCCAAGCCATCGTGGTGGGTCTGTGCTACGCCAACGGACTGAGCCCCATTGCCGACAAATACGGCTGGCAATACGGCCTGCTGGCCTCCGTGATGCACTATGTGCTGGTGACCTCTGTCCCCAACCTTCACGGCGGCTACTGCCTGTACAACGGCGGTTTTACCGCCGCGCTGATCTGCCTGATCCTGGTGCCTGAGCTGGAGCGCTTCTCCCACACTAAGGACGAGCGGAAGCTGGCAAAAGCCGAAAAGGCCGCCGCCAAGGCTGCCGCAGTGAAATAATTCCATCTCTAAGGAGCTGCCAACCGGCAGCTCCTTTTTTGCGGTTTGAGTGAAGATAAATTGTTGTTTAAGGGTTTTTTCAATGGCGACGGCCTACGGCCGCTGAGCGCCGCTATGCGGCGCAAAATAGCTTCCCCCGGGGGGAAGCTGGCACAAGAAATGGCTC
>CANBCW010000081.1 GCA_947367115.1 uncultured Clostridia bacterium
TACGCCAAGAGCCTGGGCGCCAAGGGCATCACCGTTTCCGGTGTCTGCTGCACCTCCAACGAGGTCACCATGCGTCACGGCATCCCCATGGCCGGTAACTTCCTGAACCAAGAAAATGTGGTTCTGACCGGCGCCTGTGAGGCTATCGTGGTGGACGTGCAGTGTATCTTCCCCGCACTGGGCCCCCTGTCCAAGTGCTTCCACACCAAGTTCATCACTACCTCTCCCATTGCGCAGATTCCCGATTCTGAGTTCTACCGCTTCTCCGCTGAGACTGCCGGCGACAACGCCAAGGCCATCGTGAAGCTGGCTATCGAGAACTTCAAGAACCGGAAGCCCGAGCTGGTCAACATCCCCAACCAGAAGCAGAAGGCTCGCGTCGGCTACTCCGTCGAGGCCATCAAGAAGGTTCTGGACGGTGTCGCCAACTCTCAGGTGGACGAGTTCGGCACCACCAAGCCTCTGATCGAGTGCGTGCACTCCGGTGTCCTGCGCGGCGCTGTGGCAATGGTCGGCTGTAACAACCCCAAGGTTCGTCCTGACACCGCTCACATCGAGCTGATGAAGAAGATGCTGGAGAACGATATCATCGTCATTACCACCGGCTGCTCCGCTCAGGCTGCTGCTAAGGCTGGTCTGATGGATCCCGTTCAGGCAAAGGAGTACTGCGGTGCCGGTCTGAAGCGCGTCTGCGAGCTGGCTGGCATTCCTCCGGTGCTGCACATGGGCTCCTGTGTTGATATTTCCCGTATGATGATCCTGGCCGCGGATATCGCGAAGGATTGGGGCATCAACATCTCCCAGGTTCCTGTTGTGGGCTGCGCTCCCGAGTGGATGTCCGAGAAGGCTGTTTCGATCGGTAACTACGTTGTTGCCACCGGTATCGAGACCTTCTTGGGCGTTGATCCCTACTCCAAGGGCTCCGAGGAAGTCACCCGACTGCTGCAGGGCGAGGATGGCATCAAGGAGTGGGTCGAGGCCAAGTTCGTTGTCGATACCGACATCGAGAGCCTGGGCGACAAGATGATCGCCTGCATTGAGGCCAAGCGCGCCGCTCTGGGCATCTGATCAGCGGATCTTTTTCCGCAGCTCCGCACAATCTAAGCCTTGGAATACCTGGGTATGCCGGCGGCTTTGATTGCTTGATCTGCGAAAAAATCTCTCGCTGTCAGAACAGCGTTATTACTTAGATTAGTTTGAGGTCTTTTTCCAATGAAAGTAGCGATTACCGGTAAGGGCGGTGTAGGTAAGACCACCCTGTCTTCCACCTTGGCGCGGCTGTATGCCGATGAAGGGCGGACCGTCCTGGCGGCGGACGTGGATCCCGACGCGAATCTGGGTCTGGCTCTGGGCCTGACGCAAGAAGAAGTGGACTCCATCGTCCCCATCTCCAAAATGCGCACTCTGGTGGAGGAGCGCACCGGTGCCAACGAGGCCAACAAATTCTTCAAGCTCAATCCCTATGTGGCGGATATCCCGGAGAAGTTCTCCAAGGATATCAACGGCGTGAAGCTGCTGGTCATGGGCACCGTGGATGTAGGCGGCAGCGGCTGCGTTTGTCCTGAGCATGTGATGCTCAAGGCAGTTCTGTCCAACCTGACCTATCGGAAGAACGATGTGGTCATCATGGATATGGAGGCCGGCCTGGAGCATTTGGGCCGCGGCACCGCAATGAATATGGATCAGTTTATCGTGGTCATTGAACCGGGTGCCAGATCCGTGCAGACCTACCGCAATGTCAAGCGGCTGGCGGCCGATCTCGGCGTGAAGCGCGTCCGGGTGGTGGCCAATAAGATCCGGGATGAAAAGGATGAGGAATTCATCCGGAATTCCATCCCCGCGGAGGATCTGCTCGGCTGCATCCACTACAATACAGAGATCATGGACGCGGACAGAAATGGAAAATCTCCCTACGATTTCAGCCCCACGGCGATCGAAGAGATTCGGAAAATCAAAGCGATCCTGGATCGTGACGAAACCTAATTTTACAGGAGGAAAAACCGTGACACTTTTTGATAGAGTTTTCGGCGGTAACGATTACAATTATGAGCGTACCGTAGCCGCCATCGATGCAGCCATCGCCGCCAACGGCGAGGCTTGCGCAGTGTCCTTCCCCGGCACTGCTTACTCCCTGCCCTGCTACTATGGCGTCACCGGCGTGAAGATCACCACCCTGGGTGAAATGAAGGCCGCGATGGACACCATCAAGGGCATGATGACCCGCAATAACCGCCTGCAGGATGCCTTCGACAGCGGCATCGCTTCCGCGCTGTGCGCCGAGTTCCTGGAGGCTCTGAAGTACCTGAACGGCGCTGAGCCCTATGCTGAGCCCGAGATGGGTCACCTGACTGACGCGTTCGTCCGTAACCTGGGCGTGCCGCTGGTCACCGGCGATATCCCCGGTGTTGCCGTTATCATCGGCGGCGCTGAGAATCCTGAGGAAACTGTGGCTCTGGCCAAGTCCTATCAGGGTCAGGGCATCCTGGTCACCCTGACCGGCGACTCCATCAAGCACTGCTACGATGCCGGTATGAAGCTGGGCGAGAACGTCCGCGTGGTGCCTCTGGGCTACGAGATGCAGTCCGTTATCCATGTCGTCTCCGTTGCTGTCCGTGCCGCCCTGATCTTCGGTAACGTGACTCCCGGCGACTTCAAGGCGCTGTCCAAGTACACCATGGATCGCGTGAAGGCGTTTGTCAACGCTTACAAGCCCCTGTCCGACGAGATCGTTTCCTACGGTGCCGGTGCCATCTGCCTGGGCTTCCCTGTCGTTTCCAACGAGACGGAGAACATGTTCCGTGTTCCCAAGTCCCTGATTCAGCAGCTGGATACCGAGAAGTGGAATGCCACCTCTCTGGAGGCTCGCGACATCAAGCTGAAGATCACCAAGATCGACATTCCTGTGTCCTTCGCCACCGCTTTCGAAGGCGAGATCATCCGCCGCGGCGATATGCAGGTGGAAGTGGACGGCTCTCGTGTGGACTGCTTCGAGCTGGTTCGCACCAAGGATGCCAGCGAGGTCGAGGATCACAAGATCACCGTGATCGGCCCCGAGATCGACGAGATCCCTGTGGGCACCAAGATCTCCCTGTCCTATACCGTCGATGTTGCCGGTAAGGCGATGCAGTCCGACTTTGAGTCCGTTATGGAGCGTAAGTTCCACTCCTGGATCAACTGCATTGAGGGTGTTATGCACACTGGTCAGCGTGATATGATCCGTGTCCGTATCAGCAAGGCGGACTTTGAGGCTGGCTTCAAGTTCAAGCACATCGGCGAGGTGCTGTACGCCAAGGTCAAGAGCGAGTTCGAGGCCGTTGTTGACAAGTGCCAGGTCACCATCGTTGTGGATGCGGAGCAGAACAAGGAGCTGCGCGCTCACGCCAACGAGGTGTTCAATGCCCGTGATGCCCGCCTGTCCTCCATGACCGACGAATCCGTCGATCAGTTCTACACCTGCATCATGTGCCAGGCCTTCTCCCCCAGCCATGTGTGTATCGTTACCCCCGAGCGTCTGGGTCTGTGCGGTGCCGTGTCCTGGCTGGATGCCAAGGCCACCAAGGAGCTGGATCCTGCCGGCCCTTGCCAGCCCATCGTCAAGGAAGGCTGCTCCGACGAGCGTCTGGGCCGCTACACCTCCATGGACGAGGCCGTCAACAAGTACTCTCAGGGCGCTGTTGAGCACGTGACCCTGTACTCTCTGTTCCAGGATCCCATGACCTCCTGCGGCTGCTTCGAGTGTATCTGCGGTGTCGAGCCTGTTTCCATGGGCGTTGTCATCACCTGCCGTGAGCATGCCGGTATGACCCCCCTGGGCATGACCTTCTCCGAGATGGCCTCCATGACTGGCGGCGGTGTTCAGACCCCTGGCTTCATGGGTCACGGCAAGCACTTCATCTCCTCCAAGAAGTTCATCTCTGCTGAGGGCGGCCCCGGCCGTATCGTCTGGATGCCCAAGATGCTGAAGGATCAGATGCGTGAGCGCCTGGATGCCACTGCACTGGATCTGTATGGCGTTGAGAACTTCACTGATATGATCGCGGACGAGACCATCTGCACCGAGGATCCCGAGGAACTGCTGAACTACTTGTCTGAGGCTGGTCACCCTGTCCTGGGCATGGAACCCTTCGATATGTAATTCTGCCGGTTCATATACGAATCTCGCCGCCCCTGTCGCAAGACAGGGGCGGCTTTCCTGATCATGCCCGGTGTTGTTTATAACGTATTTCGTAGGGCACGCATTGTATGCGTGCCACGATGTAACGACAACAAATATGTAAGAATACTTCGCTGCCGTAGGGGCCGATGACCACATCGGCCCTCGCCGAAGGCGTTTTTTGCCATTGTTGGTGCATATTTGCAACATTTTACCGCAGGGCCGATGTGGTCATCGGCCCCTATGGGCGCGTAAACAACAATTTACCCTATAGGAACATTTTCCTAACACTTTTTCAGAAAAAGGGTAGATTCCGGCCGGGAAATATGATAGGATATAGAAAATTCATGTTTTTGGAGGTACACTTCATGAGAGGTATCCCTTCCCTGATCACGGATATCCGCAAAAAAGTTTTTACCGAAGTGGCTCGGATGGCCTATTCCGGTGAGGGCTACGCTGCCGCGGAGGAGCTGCCCTACATTATCGTTCCCGGCGACCAGCCGCTGCACCGGGAGTCTGTGTTCCTGGAGCGCGCTATTGCCAGTGAGCGTGTGCGGCTTGCTATGGGTTTGAACCTGCGGCCCATCCAGACCCGCCATCTGATGACGGAGGGTATGGATCATGCCGCCATCGCGGAGCAGTATTACGAGCCCCCTCTGATCAACATTATTCCCTATGCCTGCCATGCCTGCCCCACCAATCAGTACCGGGTCACAGAGAACTGCCAGAATTGCCTGGCGGCTTCCTGCCAGAAGGTCTGCCCCAGAGGCGCGATCTCCTTCGTCAATGGCAAGAGCTACATCGATCAGGATAAGTGCATCAAGTGCGGCAAGTGCGCCAGCGCCTGCCCCTACAACGCCATCATCCACATGGAGCGCCCCTGTCAGGCAGCCTGCGGCATGGATGCCATTGGCTCCGACGAGCACGGCCGCGCCATGATCAATCAGACTAAGTGTGTCTCCTGCGGTCAGTGCCTGGTCAGCTGTCCCTTCGGTGCCATTGCGGATAAGGGTCAGATCTATCAGCTGATCCAGTCCATTCTGAAGGGAGATCAGGTCATTGCCATCGTAGCCCCTGCGTATGTGGGTCAGTTCGGTAAGTATGCCACTCCCGCGAAGTTTGTTGCGGCCATGAAAACCTTGGGCTTCTATCGGTCTGTAGAGGTTGCGGTGGGCGCGGACATGTGTACCATTGAGGAGGCTAAGGACTTTTTGGAGAAGGTGCCTGCGGAGCAGCCCTTTATGGCAACTTCCTGCTGTCCCGCCTGGCACTCCATGGTTCATAAGCTGTTCCCGGCACAGTCCAAGAACATCTCCATGACCCTGACCCCCATGGTCTTTACCGCCCGGTTGATGAAGAAAAAATACCCCGGCTGCAAGGTGGCCTTTGTCGGCCCCTGCGCGGCCAAAAAGCTGGAGGCCATTCGCGCGGATATCCGTTCCGATGTGGATTTTGTGCTGACCTTTGAGGAACTGCAGGGTATGTTTGAGGCGAAGGAGATCGATTTTGAGACCATTGAGCCTTGTGAGATCCTGAATGAAGGCACTGCGGCAGGCCGTGGCTTCGCTGTGTCCGGCGGTGTGGCGCAGGCGGTTACCGACCTGATCCACCAGACCAATCCGGAGCTTGAGGTCAAGACTGCCCGGGCGGAAGGCCTGCGGGAGTGCCGCAAGCTGATGACGCTGGCGAAAGTCGGCAAGTACAACGGCTATCTGTTGGAGGGCATGGCCTGCCCCGGCGGATGTGTGGCAGGCGCGGGCACATTGCTGCCTGTGGATCTGGCCGCGAAAGTCGTTGATAAGTACCAGAAGGAAGCCAATCAGGTGAGCCCTCTGGAAAGCCCCTACCGCGACGCGGGACATAACCTGGACTAAACGATATCGGGACTGCCAGACGGCAGTCCCGATTGCTTATCTTCCAATGACCTTGACCTGAAAACCTTCCAGCACATCCAGCACCTTTTCATGGAGCGTTTTATCGAAGGAATCAGTACACGCCGCATCCACAATGATGGTTGCCTCAGGATATTTACTCTGGAGCACCACGGCGTTGCTGACCACGCAGATGTTGCTGACCAGACCCACCAGCTCAATTTCATCGGCATGTTTCGGTAATACTTCGGCTGTGGCGGGGGCGGTGACATCCATACCGAACACCAGCTTGTCGATGGCGGCAGCGTTCACTTCCTCCAAGGCCTTGGCGGTCTCGCCGTAGACCTGCCAGCCATAGGTGCCCTTGACACAGTGCTTTACAGGCAGATTCTTGCCTTCTCTGGTTTCGAGATAATTGTCGAAATGGGTATCCCGGGTGAACAGAACATGGCCTTTGCCATAGGCACGGATTTTGGCGGCAATCTTTCCGTCCAGCTTTTCCGCGCCGGGGAAGCCCAGAGCGCCGTCTACAAAGTCGTTTTGATAGTCAATGACGAATAAATAGCGGTTCATAGAGATGACCTCCTGAATTTTAGTGACATTAAGATACCAAATAGGCAAGGAAAAGTCAATGAACCGTTGCAACCCGCACACTTTTTTGATAGAATGATGGAAAGATAAATTGTTGTTTGCCGGCAGTGCCGGCGGACGATACGTGTTCGGCTGGTCAGGTATCGTTACGCCATTGGGTACCGCTCGGT
>CANBCW010000082.1 GCA_947367115.1 uncultured Clostridia bacterium
ATACCCCCTTGAGGGCTTCCTCTTCCCGGATACCTACAACTTCTATATCGGCGACAGCGCCAAGGGCGTCTTCCGTCGCTTCCTGGCCCGCTTCGACGATATCTTCACCGACGAACTGAAAACCTATGTGGATTCTTCCAAGTACTCCCTGTACGAGATCATGACCATCGCATCCATGATTGAAAAGGAAAGTGCGGGCAGTAGCGAAAACTACGATATTTCCTCCGTTATCTACAACCGTCTGAACAACCCCGCATCCTTCCCTTTCCTGGACATTGACGCCACCATCGTATATGCACAGGGCGGAAACAACGAATTCATCGACAAGGATCTTGACAGTCCTTACAACACCTATAAGTATAAGGGTCTGCCGCCTACCCCCATCTGCAACCCCAGTTTGCTGAGCATCCAGGCTGCACTTGCCCCCACCGATACCAAGTACCACTACTATGCTTTGGATCCCAGCACAGGCTTGCACCACTTCTCAAAGACCTATGCAGAGCATCTGGCATTCTTGGAAAGTATAAAATAACATGACGAAAAAGATAGAATTATTAAGCCCCGCCGGAGATATGGAACGGCTGAAAATGGCCGTTCTGTACGGCGCGGACAGTGTATACCTGGCCGGTACAGACTTCGGAATGCGTTCCTTCGCCGGAAATTTCACCCCGGAGGAGCTGCCGTTGGCGGTGCGCTTTGCCCATGAGCATGGAGTAAAGGTACACGTCACTGTCAACACCATGCCCCGCAATGACGAAATATGCAACCTTCCGGCGTATCTGGAACAGCTGGATGCTGCCGGTGTGGATGCGCTGATCGTTGCGGATATGGGCGCGTTCACCCTGGCAAAAAAATATGCGCCCCATTGCCAGTTGCACGTTTCCACGCAACAGTCCATCGCGAATTACGAATGTGCTTCCGCGTGGTATGACCTGGGTGCAAAACGTGTGGTTCTTGCCCGGGAGCTGAGCTTGGGAGAAATCGCCGAGATCCGGCAAAAAACGCCCAAGGAATTGGAGATTGAGACCTTCGGTCACGGTGCCATGTGCGTTAGCTATTCCGGTCGTTGCCTGCTGAGCAATTATATGACCGGTCGGGACTCCAACCGGGGTGCTTGCGCCCAGCCCTGCCGGTATCAGTACGCGCTGATGGAAGAAAAGCGCCCCGGGGAATATTTCCCAGTCTTCGAGGATGAAAAGGGCACGTACATCTTAAATTCCCGGGATATGTGCACCATTGACCATCTGAAGGATCTGATGGATGCAGGCATTGACTGCATCAAGATCGAAGGCCGGGCAAAATCCGCCTACTACGCCGCCATCGTCACCGGTGCTTATCGCCACTGCATTGACGATGTTGCCGCCGGACGGAAAATCGATCCCATATGGCGTGACGAAGTGGAACATGTATCCCACCGGGTCTATTCCACCGGCTTCTACTACGGCTTCCCCGGACAGTACACAGAAAACTCCAGATACTTAAGAGAATGGCAGATCTGCGCAAAGGTGGAATCCTGTGATGAGAACGGCTTGGCGCTGTGCAGCCTGAACAATAAGTTTTCACAAGGTGACGAGCTTGAGGTGGTCGGCCCGGATTTCCGTCCCATGGCCTTTACAGCGAACGATATGACCGACTTGGATAGCAACCCTCTGTCCGAACCAAAAACCCCGCAAATGAAGTTTTATCTACAGCTTCCCCAGCAAGTTCCTGCATTCTCCATTCTGCGGCGCGCTGTGGATCTGTCGGCAAAATAAGCAAAATTACCCCTTTACAAACGAAGTAAACCTTGCTATAATAATCGGGCTGTGAAGCATGCACCGGTGGCTCAATGGATAGAGCATCGGATTCCGGTTCCGAGGGTTGGGGGTTCGAGTCCCTTCCGGTGTACCAAAAAAGAGGAGGCGAAAGCCTCCTCTTTTTTGGTACACCGGAAGAAGGACTCGAAAGGGCGGTACGCCTGTTGGCATCCATCCATAATTTTCGTCGGCAGAAAATGCAAACGAGTCCCTTCCAGTGCCCCCAAAAAAGATTACCCGTCCATCTTTTCCAACCGTTCTCTCAGCATCACATCCGCTGAGATGCCAAAATGATCACAGACCCGGTCAAGCATGACACAGTGGACTCTGGCATCGGGGTGAGCGGTTTCCAGGCGGCGTAGGGTACTGACACTGATGCCGATGATCGCCGCCATTTCAGCCTGTGTAAGATCGTTTTTCTGACGAAGATATTGAACATTTTTGGAGAAATTCTTGACGAATTGGTTGACGCTCATCTCGTGTCCCTCCCACTAAACACTAAATTTGGTGCAAAACTAGTATATACACCAAATCTGGCGTTGCAATACACAAAATCAGATGTAATATCAAATCTATGTAAGGGGGGGACAAGCCGATGAAGGTTGCTGATAATATTCGGAAGATACGGAAAGAAAGAGGATTTAGCCAAGAAAAGATCGCGGAAGTTCTCCGAACCACACAACAGCAGTACAGCAGATACGAAAAAGGCGAAAACGAACTCCCTGTGAGGCATGTGATCACGTTGTGCAATTTTTATGACATATCTGCTGATTGGCTCCTGGGTCTGAAAGAAAAGAAGGATTGATGATGTATAGAATCAGGGATCTGAGAGAAGACCGGGATTTGAGTCAGACGCAGATTGCGGAAGTAATCCAAACGACCCAACAGCAGTACAGCAAGATCGAGAATGGAAAGGCGGATATCAGCGGTGAAAAGCTGATATTGTTAGCGGAATATTACAATGTATCTGCTGACTACATTCTTGGGCTGGTGAAAGAACCGAGACCGCTGAAAAAAAGAAAAAATGATGAACCGCCGCTCATTCGAGCGGCGGTTTGCACGTCCTTTATGAAGATCCTTTCGGCAAATGGAACAGCCCTTCGAACACGCAGTTCGAAGGGCTGTAATTGTTATGCCTATTCCATATACCCGAAATGTGAGCCGATATCTGCACTAAGGATCCATCATCACTTTGCGGGGTTACAGCAGCTTGTTGGCCACAACAGAGGAGGTCGCAATTTGATTGCGGGAGACCTTGTCCGGGTTCTGGCGGCAGTACTCGCTGTAGATCACATCGGTAATGTATAGCTGCGCCACTCGTGCAGAGAAGGAACCGCCCTGCATGGGTGCTTCGTTGTCTCCACACAGCAACACGACGTCCGAAAGCTCCGTAGCAGGGGATTTTTTGAACCGTGTGATGCAGATGATATAGCAGCCGGTTTGGCGCAGGGTCTGAAGAATATGGATGGCATCCTTGCTGGAACCGGAATGGGTGAACATCACTGCCACATCTTCCGGCGTCATCAGCGCGGCAGCCATGGTCTGAAAGTGGGGATCCATGACGCAGCTGGTATTGTCTGTGATTCGAAGAAACTTATAGTGTGACTCCTGGGCGCTCAGATAGGATGCGCCCATTCCAAAAAACCGGATGGTACGAGCCTGGCAGAAATGGCTGACGACTTCTTCAATCTTCTGCAGATCCAGCAAAGAGTGGGTTTCCTTCAAAGAAGAGATGCTGGTTTCCAAAACTCGGTCTGCTACACCGGCCAGATCGTCCTTTTTTGCGTCTTCGCCGGGAAATTCGGCGGCGTTGTGCAGGGAAACGCTCTGCGCCAAATGAATTTTAAATTCCTGATAGCCGTTCAGATTTAAAGTACGGCAGAAACGGAACACTGTTGTGTCACCGGTTTCGCATTTGTCGGATAAATCGCTAATGGACATATGCAGCACTTCAGAGGGGTGGGTCAGCACATATTCCGCGACTCTTTTCTCGCCCTTCGTGAAATCGTTCATGTTGATCTTGATTGCATACAGAATATCCATAGGCATGTTCACTCCTTGTCTACAGATGTAATTTATTCCATTTATATAATAACATTTTTTTTGTACCATGGCAAGCGATTATGACAAAAAATAAAAAAGAAATATTTTTCAAAAAAGTATTGAAAAAAGAAAAAACTTCTGTTATAGTGTAAAGTGTACAGAGAACATCGATGCAAAGCCTCGAAATTCGGCTAAAAGGAAGAACAGAAACAAGCGGTATGGATGAGGCAGAAAGGATGCGTGAGTTACATTATGGATGACATGATTGTGCGGCTGAGTAAGCAGTTGATCGTTTCCTGTCAGGCTCTGGAGGATGAGCCGATGCATGGATCACAGATCATGGCAAAGATGGCGACGGCGGCCTGCCTGGGCGGCGCCGGCGGTATCCGGGCAAATACAGTGGAGGATATTCGCGCGATACAGCAGGTCACGGATGTGCCTATTATCGGAATTATCAAAAAAATTTATCCGGACAGCGATGTCTACATTACCCCCACAATGAAGGAAGTGGACGCACTGGTGGATGCCGGGGTGGAGATCATTGCCATGGATGCAACGAAACGGCTGCGTCCGGGCGGTGTTCGCCTGGAGGATTTCTTCGCCCAAGTGCGTAAGCGCCATCCCAAACAGCACTTTATGGCGGATACAGCCCGGTTTGAGGAAGGTCTGCTGGCTCAGCAGCTTGGATTTGATTTCGTGGGAACCACCCTCAGCGGTTATACCCCCGAAACGAAGGGCCGCAAGCTGCCGGACATTGACTTGATGCGGCGTTATGTTCAGGAATTGTCTGTGCCGATCATCGCGGAGGGGGGCATCACCTCGCCGCAGCAGCTCCAGGAGGTCGTCAATACGGGTGTCCTGGCAGCGGTGGTTGGCTCTGCCATCACAAGACCATTGTTCATTACGCAGATGTATGTAGAAGCGCTGTCACAATGTACCTCAAACGCGGAGGTATAGGAGGAAAACATGAACATTCTGGCACTGGATATTGGGGGTACCGCCATAAAGTACGGCCTGTGCGATGAGCGCGGAACGTTGACCCGCAGAGGGGAATGCCCCACGCAGGCACAGTTGGGCGGAAGACATATCGTACAGACGGTGCAAAGGATCGTGGAGGAATATCCGGAGGCTGACGCGGTGGGCATCGCGACTGCCGGCACCGTGGATACTCGGGATGGACATATCGTGTATGCTACTGACAATATTCCGGGGTATACAGGAACGCCGCTGGGCCAGCTGGTGTCGCAGAGCTGCGGGAAGCCGGTATGCGTGGAAAACGATGTTCACGCTGCGGCGCTGGGAGAACTGGCCTGGGGCGACGGACAAAAGCTGCACAGCTTTCTGTTTCTCACCGTCGGAACCGGAATTGGCGGCGCGTTCGTATCGGAGGGTCAGCTTCACAGGGGATTCCGGGGCATGGCCGGATACTTCGGACATATGCCGGTTCACCCCGGCGGACGTCTGTGTACCTGCGGTCAGCGGGGCTGCTTCGAGGCCTACGCGTCTACCACGGCGTTACTGAACCGGGTGCGGGAGCTGACCGGTGACAGTATCACCGGGCGAGCGCTGTTTGCGAGAATAGTCGCGGATCGGGTACTGCAAGAATGCTTTGAACAATGGATCGGGGAGCTTACCTCCGGTGTGGTGACCCTGGTCAATGCGTACGATCCGGAAGCGGTGATTTTGGGCGGAGGAATCATGGAACAGCCCATCGTGATCGAGGTTCTGCGCAGCCGTGTGACGGAGCAACTGCCCGCGCTGACACGAAACGTTTTGATCCGGGCATCCGGACTTGGAAACAGCGCCGGTATGCTGGGAGCGGCATATATGGCCCGCCGAAAGTTTAGCGGTATGGAGGAAGGCTGATTGATATGAGAAAAAGTGACGAAGAAAAGAAGCGAGCAAGAAATCGGCTAAAGAAAGAATTTCGTGACAGTATCCCCAGCTACTTACTGGTGCTGCCCGCGTTGCTGGTGGTTGCGATATTTGCTTATGGCCCGATGTACGGTCTTTTGCTGGCATTTAAGGACTATAAGCTGAACCTGGGCATCCTTGGAAGCCCATGGAATAACTTCAAGCATTTTATTCGCCTGTTTGAAACGAAGGATATTTGGAACATTACCGTAAATACGGTGGTGATCAGTTTCGGCAGAATTCTGTTTGAGTTTCCGGTGCCCATCGTTTTGGCTATCCTTTTGAACGAAATTAAGCATCCCCGGTTTCAAAAGGTGCTGCAGACGGTCTTCACGCTGCCGAACTTTTTGTCATGGGTCATCCTGGCCGGTGTTCTGAAGAACTTTCTGAGAGTGGATGGCTTTATCAATCAGCTCATTGAGTGGCTGGGTGGAGAGCCGATCGCGTTTCTGACGACACCGGAGCTGTTTAAACCGGTTTTGTTCATTACGAATATATGGAAAGGCATGGGCTGGTCAGCCATTATCTATCTGGCATCGATTGCCAACATTGATCAGCAGCTTTACGAAGCTGCCGCCATTGATGGAGCGAACCGTTTCCAGCGGATCCTCCACATTACGCTGCCGGGACTTCGGGGAATGATCACCCTTTCTCTGCTGATGGCGGCCGCCAACATTCTGAACGCAGGCTTTGATCAGATCTTCAACCTGATGAACGATGTTGTGCTGGAAGAAGGGCAGATCATTGATACCTATGTTTATCAGATCACGTTCCAAAAAATGCCCAACTATGGCTTCAGTACAGCGGTTGGACTGATCAAGGGCGTTGTCAATTGCTTACTGCTGTTTGCCGCGGACAAGCTGGTGCGGGTGTCCGGAGGAAAAGGCCTGTACAATGTATAAGGAGCATTCCTGTAATCCGTAAACAGCGCCAATTGAAAAAAGAAGAACCTCGCGGTACAATTTGAGAAGCGTCTTG